>VBFD01000017.1:0-23873 GCA_005883585.1 Chloroflexota bacterium | reverse complement strand
ACGTCTTGTACGACGGCCGGTCGTAGGGCATGAGCGGTCGCGGCCCCACGAGGCTCATCTCGCCTCGGAGCACGTTGAAGAGCTGGGGCAGCTCGTCGAGGCTCGACCGCCTCAAGTACTTGCCAACCCGGGTGATCCGCGGGTCGGACTCCGTTTTGTAACGCTCGCCCGACCGCTGCTCCTTGAACCAGTCCTGTGCCGCCTGGAGGTGGTACGTCTGACTGCTCTCGTGATACATCGACCGAAGCTTCCACAGCGTGAAGGGCCGGCCGAGATGACCGATGCGCCGCTGGCCGTACAGGGCGGGGCCGCGGCTGTCGAGACGGATGATCACCACCAGGCAAGCGATGACCGGGGCGGCGAATATCAGCACGATCGATCCGAGGACGACGTCCACGACTCGCTTGAACCGAGCCCGCCTGGGCAGCCAAACCGGCCGCAGGTCGACGTCATCCAGCAGGCTTTCGGGCAGCGCGCTCATGCGGTCCTGCTGAGCTGCACGTTACGCAGCCAGTCGATCTCGGCCTGTAGACCGGCCTCGAGCGGCGTCATCGCCTTGAACCCGAGGACTTTCTCGGCGCGGGTGACATTGCAGACAGGACGGTCGCGATCCGGCGCTGCGTGATTGAGCTGGACGTCGCCGTCCGCCACGCAGAGCCTCATCACAAGCCGCGCCACGTGCCTCGTCGGCCAGCCTTGACCGGTGGCGATGTTGAACGTTCCCTCAGCGCTCTTTTCGATGGCGCACAGGAACGCCCCCGCTACATCGCCGACGTAGATGGGATCGAACTGCGCTGCACCGCGCCCAGCGACCACCGGCTGCGCGCCAGACAGCGCGGCGCGGATGAAGTTCGGGATCGCGCGACCGACTGTCTCGCCGGGTCCGTAGACGGTGGCCAGACGAAGGATCGCGGCGGGCCTGCCGGTTTGGTTCGTCCAGTGCCGCACGCAGTCCTCTTGCGCGACCTTCACCATCGCGTAGGCATTCAGCGGCTCGCCGACCGGCGCATCCTCGTCAACCCCGACCGCGGGCGGCGTGTAAACGCTCACCGAGCTGGCGAGGCTCACATGCGCAACCCCGGCCTCCGCCGCGGCATCCAGCAGGTGGATCGTCTCGACCAGGTTTTCATTCACCCCTTCGAGAAGCTGGTCCCAGAATCCAGCGGACGCCGGCGGTCGGTATCGCAAGTGCACAAGCGCATTGCAGCCCTCGAGGGCTTCGGCCAGCCCAGTACCGTCGGTCTCGAGCGCGAAGGGCTTGTAGACCACTTCGCCGCGCTCGATGAGCGATCGCAGCGTCCGGCGCTTGAGCGGCGTCGGCCCGAGCACGTCGACCTGGGCACCGGTCGCGAGCAAGTGCGCCACCAGGTGGGCGCCAATGAAGCCTCCGGCCCCGGTGACCGCGACCCGGTGGGTGGCTAGGCGCCGACCGCCGCCGCGAGCTGCCAATTTCTGGCCTCCTCTGATTCAAGAGCCGAGTCGAGCTGTCGGGGCTGCGAGCTCACCCATTCGACGTAGCGTGCAAGGCCTTCCTCGATGCCGACGTCGGCGGTGAACCCCAGCAACGACCTGGCCCGCTCGACTCCGGCGAAGTGCCGCCGCACATCGCCCGGGCGATCGTCCTGGTGTTGGATCTGCGATCGCGTGCCAAGCAGCTCCTGCACGAGCCGGGCGATGTCGAGGACCCTCACCTCCTGGCCGCGCGCGATGTTGACGCAGTCGCCTACCAGCTCGTCGCATTCGGCGGCCACCAAGATGCCCCGCACACTGTCGCCAACCCAGGTGAAGTCCCGCGTCTGCAGTCCGTCTCCAAATACGACGAGCGGTTTGCCGGCGATAGCGCGCGCCACGAACCTGGGGATGACTTCACCACTCGCGCCCTCGGCGTGCGCCCGCGGGCCGTACACGTTGAAAGGCCTGATCACGGTGGCGGGCAGGCCGTATGTGCGATGGAAGCTCAACGCATACGCCTCGCCGGCCAGCTTCGCGGCCGCGTATGGAGTCATCGGATTGAGCGGATGCCGTTCGTCCATCGGGACCCGGCGCGCCGTGCCGTAGACCTCTGAAGACGAGACATAGACGAATCGATCGAGCGAGGAGCTCTCACGGGCGGCGAGCAAGACGTTGAGGGTCCCCAGTGCGTTGACGTCGTGGCTCGTCATCGGGTCCGGAATCGACACGCGAAGACAAACGACGGCCAGATGGAAGATCACCTCGGCCCGCTTGACCGCGGCGTCGATGGCGGCGCGGTCGCGGATGTCGGCGTGGAGCACGTTGACCTGGGGCGACGAGCTGAGGTTGGCGCGGGTGCCCACCGAGAAGTCGTCGATCACCGTCACATCGTTCGAGGGCGCCAGGAGGTCGACGAGGTGGCTGCCGACAAAGCCGGCGCCACCCGTGACCAGCACGCGCTTTCCTTCGACCTTCACAGCGACGGTTCGAGGAAACCACAGGGATCCTGGCGCAACAATGGGTGGTATGGAGAGCTACGGAGGCTGGTGTTCAACCGGGACGGGACAACAGCCCACCCCACCGCCGCAACCTCCCATTTAGCCCGAGCCCAAACAGCACTTAGTCTGGGCAGAGAGGTGGGCGCTCAGATCGCGGTCAGCCCTGGGTCGCCCAAAGAGTCCGATGCACCAGCCGGGATGCGCGTCATCGACATCGATGCGCAGGACCCGCGCTGGGACGCCTTCGTGAACAACCACCCTGCCGCTCTGATCTACCACCATCCCGCTTGGCTGCACGTCCTCGAAAGGGAGTACGGGCAGGACTCGATTTGCCTCGCCTGCGAAGACGCCGCCGGCGCGATCCATGGGATCCTGCCGCTCGCCTGGACCAAGGGACTGCCTCTCGGACCGACCGTGCGCACCGGCCGCCGGCTCTCGTCGCTGCCTCGCACCCCGGTCGCCGGCCCCCTTTCCACCGATGAGCATGCGACCACCGCCCTGGTCGGCGCCGCGATCGACCTGGTCCGCGACCGGCCTGGTACGCGGCTCGAGATGAAGCCGAGTGCGACTTTCTCGATGGACTCGGCCCGCGGACTGACTTGCATGCCCTGGCGCACGGCTTATGTGCTCACGCTCCCCGGTCCGTCCGGCGAGCTCCGATTCGGGAACTCGCGCAACCGGGCTCGGCTCAAGTGGGCGGTTCGCAAGGCGATCCGCCTCGGCGTCGCCGTCCGCCTGGCAGAAACGCGTGAGGACCTTCGCAGCTGGTACGAGCTGTACCTGGAAACCATGCGCACTCACATGACGCCACCACGCCCGTTTCGTCTGTTCGACGCGATGTGGGAGGTGCTGAGGCCCCGCGGTCTGATGCGCCTTCTGATCGCCGAGCGAGAGCGGCGGCTCATCGCCGGTTCGCTGTACCTGACGTTCGGGAGCACGGTCTTCTACGCGTTCAACGGTTGCCGCCGGAGCGAGCTCCGCCTGCGCCCGAACGACTTCATCCAGTGGCATGCCATCGAAACGTTCCGGCGCGCAGGTTTCCGCGAGTACGACCTCGGCGAGGTCAGCAGCGGCAATGGCGGGCTGGCGGAGTTCAAGGCCAAGTGGGGCGCGGACGAGCGGCAGCTGTATCGCTTCTACTTCCCGCAGCCGCGCGTCGAACGGTTGGAAGACCCGTCGACGGATTCGCTCGGCCCGCAAAAAATCCTCGAGGCGGGCTGGCGCTGTGTGCCGCTCGGCGTCACCGCCGCCGTTGGCGACGCGGTCTACAGGTTTCTGTAAGTGGCTCTCGCGCGCAGGGCTGAGGGCCGCGTGACGCGGACGGGCCGCGTGCGCGGCCACCTCACTCCACGGTGCGTCGGCCCGATCGGAGGCACGACCACGCTTGCCGACTGCATCGTCGCGTTGCGATACCTACTGTCTCGACGGAAGCTCGTCGACGGGCCGGTGATCGCGGAATACGAAGCGGAATTCGCTCGCGTCGCCGGAGCCCGGTTTGCGTGCAGCTTCTGGGCCGGGCGCGTTGGTCTCTATGCACTTCTGCTCGGCCTCGGGATCGGACGCGACGACGAAGTGCTTTTACAGGTGCCCACGCACGTCGTCGTGGCGAATGCGATCAGGTACACGGGGGCACGGCCCGTCTATGTCGACTGCACGCTCGAGAGCTACAACATCGACCTGGAAGAGGCCGAGCGCCGCATCACCCCAAAGACGAAGGTCCTGCTGCTGCAGCACACGTTCGGCAATCCCGTGGACCTCGACGCGGCCCTCGAGCTGGCAGCGCGTCACAACCTCGTCGTGATCGAGGACTGCGTGCATGCGTTGGGGGCCACGTATCGGGGCCGCCCTGTGGGAAGCTTCGGGCGCGCCGCCTTCTTCAGCACCGAGGAGACGAAGACGATCTCGAGCACGATGGGCGGCATCGTCACGACCGACGACCCCGAGCTCGCCGCCCGGCTGGTCGCGTTTCAGAGCTCGTGCGCTGCGCCCGCCGCATACCAGACGATCCGATACCTGTTGAAGTTCATCGCGTATCACATCCTCACCAAGCCGTCTCTACACCGATTCACGCGCGCCATTTACGAGCTGGTGGGCAAGCGCCATCCGCTGCCTCGAGCGACGAGCCACGACGAGCTGCGCGGCGAGCGGCCCGCGAACTACGAGCAGCGGCTCAGCAACGCACAGGCCGCTCTCGCTCTCAGACAGCTGCGGCGCCTGCAAAGCAACATCGAACACCGCCGCCGTGTGGCCGCCGCTTATGCCGGGCGGATGGCGGAGATCGGCTACCGAGTGCCGCGAACCCCCGACGGCGCCGAACCGGCCTTCGTGCGCTACCCGATCTGGGTGGAGGACCGGCCGGCGGCGATTCGTGCGGCCCGGCCGCGCGTGCTGCTGGGCAACTGGTTCACGTCGGTGCTCGAGGAGGCTGCGTCACCCGAACACGGCGCCTACGAGACCGGCTCGTGTCCGCGAGCCGAAGCCGCGGCCGAGCACCTGGTCAACCTGCCCACCCATGCATTGATCGACGATTTGGACGTCGACGCGATCGTGTCCAGCCTTGCCGGGCTCGCGCCGGCCGCGCGCAGCTGAGGATTTAGTCGGCCAGCGTCGAGGCCGCGATGCTGTTCAGCGCCGCCGCCACGGCGACGCGGTCCTCCTCCCTGAGGCCAGGATGGACCGGCACCGACGCCATGTCTTTGGCGGCCGCCTCGGCCACCGGACAGGCAGGGTTGTGAAGGCTCAAGTAAGGCGGCTGCAGGTGCACCGGCAGCGGGTAGTAGACGCCGGTCCCGACTCCCATCTGGTGCAGCTGTAAGCGAACCTCCTCCC
Organism: Chloroflexota bacterium; assembly: GCA_005883585.1. GTDB lineage: Bacteria > Chloroflexota > Dormibacteria > Dormibacterales > Dormibacteraceae > UBA10449. The sequence goes on along the minus strand of VBFD01000017.1, from coordinate 18,594 downwards.
GGGACCAGCCGGTGGGGACTCGCAGCGTGTACTGGTGATATACGTGCCCGCGGCCCGGGGCCACCCGGGGGCGCCCATACCACCTCGACACCCAGCGGTCGTAAAAAGCCGCGTGCCGCCGCCTGTGTTCAGTGATGCTTTCTAGGCGGCCGAGCTGCACGAGCCCGATGGCGGCCTGGATCTCCGTCATCCGGAAGTTGTACCCGGCCTCGTCATGTTCGTACGGCCGGTCGGAGTAGGCCTGGTGGCGAAGCCGCGCGCAGGTGCGGGCCACGCGAGGGTCGTTGGTGATCACCATCCCACCCTCACCGGTGGTGATGTTCTTGGTCGCATAGAAAGAGTAAACGGCGGTGCCGAAAGCGCCCAGAGGCCGGCCGTCGATGGTCGCGCCGACCGCCTGGCAGGCGTCTTGAATCAGGTGGAGCCCGTGCTTCTCGGCGAGGCGCACGAAAGAGTCCATATCGCCCGGATTGCCGTGCAGGTGGACCATGACGATGGCCTTGGTGCGCGGGCCGATGAGGCGTGCGACCGCGGCGCAGTCCAGGTTCAGGCTGTCATCGACGTCCGCGAAGACAGGCACCGCGCCGGTGTGCTTGATCGCGTTGGCGGTGGCGATGAACGTGAGCGGGCTGGTGATGACCTCGTCGCCCGGGCCGATCCCGTGAGCCAGCAGCGCCAGGTAGAGGGCGGTCGATCCGTTGCTGGTGGTCACGCCGTACCTCGCCCCCATCGCCGCGGCGAAGGCCTCCTCGAAGGCTCGCGTCCTCTCGCCCTGCGTCAGCACGCCAGAACGCATCACCTCGAGGACGGCGCTCTCTTCCTCCACGCCGAGCTGCGGGCGCGCGATCGGGATCAGACCCTCGTGAAAAGGCCTGATTGCGTGGCGCCGAGCGGTGATCAGCTTTCGCTCCCTCCAGGATTGAGGAGACCAGAGGATTCGTGTACGGGCAATGGGTCGATTCGGACCAGACCTGGGACAGCGGCGCCGGCGGCCGCCGCAATCGGCCATTACGGGTTCCACCGAGGTGCCCTAGCTTGGGAGGCGGATGGGCAGCGTCGCCGCCGTCGTCGTCACTTACAACCGGAAGCAGCTGCTGGCCAGATGCCTGGAGGCGATCCGGGCCCAGTCGCGGCCGAGTGATCGGGTGTTCATTGTTGACAACGCCTCCTCCGACGGCACAGCCGAGCACCTGGCCGCGGCTGGACTGCTCGATGACTCAATCGAATACATCCGTCTGCCGGCCAACAGCGGCAGCGCGGGCGGCTTTCACGAGGGAATGCGGCGAGCTTATGAAGCGGGCTACGAGTGGTTGTGGCTCATGGACGACGATGGCTGTCCCGCCCCCGACTGCCTGGAGAATCTTCTCTCCCGCCAAAACGAGCTGGACGTCATCGGACCTGCCGTGGTCAGGCCGGACGATCCTGCCCGGCTCACCTGGAAGCTGCGGAGCGTCCACCGCGGCGGAAGGTTCCGGACCTGGACCTCGATCGCGAGCTTGCAGGAGCTGAGCCGCCTCGCGCCCGATGGAGTCTATGAAGGCGTCGCCGCCCTTTTCAATGGCGTCCTGATCAGGAGGACGGTTCCAGAGGCGATCGGGTTCGTGCTGGCCGACCTCTTCATCTGGGGCGACGAGAACGAATACATGATGCGGTGCAAGGCAGCCTGCTTTCGGGTTGGTGTCTGCGTCCACGCGGTTCACTACCACCCGTATGTCCGGCCGCGGCATTCCAGCCGGTGGAAGTTCTACTACCTGTATCGCAACACCATGTACATCCACTGGCGGTATGGGCGAATTCAGCTGCCGGCCTTGCTCAGGCCGTGGTACCCCGCCTATATCTCGCTGAGGATGCTGTCGGAGCTCCCGTCCCTCTCGCCGCTGTACGTGCTCACAGTCCTTCGCGGGGCTCGACGCGCCTTGAAAGGAAAGCTGGTCGCATACGGATGATCAGAGCCACGATCGTCGTGCCGACCATCCGCGAGCACAGCATTCTGCGGTTCCTGGAGCAATGGGCGGCGGAATTCAGCGGTCACCGGGTGATCGTGGTCGAGGACAACCCCGAGAAGACGTTCGCGCTCCCCGGGTGGGTGGAGCACTACAGCTGGAAGGACATCGACGAGCAGCTTGGAGATCGGGCCTGGATCATCCCTCGGCGCTCTGACTGCGTGCGCTCGTTCGGGTATTACCTCGCGGCGCAGGACCCCTGCGATTTCGTGGTCACGCTTGACGACGACTGTTACCCGGAGGAGGGTTACGCGCCGTCATTCCTATCCCTGGTCCGTGATGCTCTCGACCGGCGCTGGGATGACGATCGCTGGTGGAGCACGCTGGACGGGCCGATGCCGGCACGTGGGTTTCCATACGAGATCCGCCACGCGACGATGCCGACGATGATCCACCACGGCTTGTGGTCAAACGTCCCCGATTTCGACGCGAGGACACAACTGCTTCTGCCCGATCACAGGCTCGAGCCGGCGACCACCGTTCAGCGCGTGCCGCACGGGCGGTTCTTTCCGATGTGCGGAATGAACCTCGCTTTTCGTCCCGCAATGATTCCCGGGCTGTACTTCCTCCATCCTCCACTCGCGGGCGTCGAACCCGGAGGTCAATTTGATCAAAGAGACGCCCGGCTACCCGATCAACGAGGTGCTCTGGCGCAAAGTGGACGCGATCGGGCTTACTGCTGACACGGTCGGCGGATGCTACGAGCAGATCGCCGAGAGCCTTGACCTAGAGGGCGATTACTGGGCCACGCTCAAGTCCGCAATGAAGGCATGGGCCTCATTGTTCGATCAGGCAGAGGCTCGCGTCGCCCCGCCCGTGAAGCTCGCGAGCTAGCGGTCTCTTGGTTCAGCATCGAGGCGCTGAACAGCCCCAGCAGCATCCCGAATTCCTGAGACACGCCCGCGAAGAACAGGTACTCGGCCGTCAGACCCACGAAAGCGAAGAACAACACCATGCCCAGGCACGCCGCCGCGAGGCTGCGGCGCATGGGATCTGGGCTCGCGCGTGATCGCACAGCCAGCACCGCGACCGTAGCGAACATCGTGAGCAGAAGCGCGATCCCGACGATGCCGGCACGGAAGCCCTCCCGCAGGTACTCGTTGTCGACGAAGTTCGTGAGCGGCGTCGGCACCTCGCTCGGGATGACAGTCCCGGTGCCGAGCAGGAAGTTGTCGGAGAGCGCCGGCACGAAGAACGCCTGCCAGACACGAATGCGATAGGCAAACGATTCAGGGATGACCAGGTTCGATCCCCCCGAAGAGAGCACGCCTTGCGCCGCTCCCCGCGAGCTCACCGCGGGCCAGAACAACACCAACGCGATCGCCAGCGCCGCCACCGTCAGCACGAACTGGCGCGGTACGTGGCGTCCGTACCAGAGGACCAGGATGGTGACCAGTGGGAGCGCAATGAGCGGGGCCCAGGTCAGGCTCGCCACCAGACCTGCCAGGTTGACGACCATGACGAGGCTCAGCCAGAGCCGTGGGAATCCAGGAGCCCGCATGGTGGACAGCGTCAACGCCAGCATGTAGTTCACAGTCGCGAAGGCTCCGACCGCGCTGTAGTGGCCAAGCGTCGATATCGGCCGGTAGCCCGGCTCGAAAGCATTGAAGAGGTTGACCGCCGGGGGGTAGTACGTCGAACCAAAGTCCCTCGCACCGGGAAGATCCGCAAGCTCCGCAACCGCGAGAAGGCTGACGAAGATGCTCGCCAGCATCGTCACATTGAGGACCGCCTGCACAGCCCTGCTGCCAAGGTCGACGCGCGAGTAGACGGCATAGACGAGGAGCAGCTGCAGCGGGGACAGGACGCCGCGCAGCGTGTCGGGATCGAACAGATGTGGCGAGCGTGACAGGATCAGCACGAGCGACGAGATGACCACGACCCCGATCGCGTACGCCCCCATGGCCAGGTCCAGGCTGGTGATCGGACGCCTCTGACGGCGGGGCAGGTAATGGAGCGCGAGGCCGGAAACCACGACCAGCAAGATGGCCTCGTTCGGCCGCAGGACCGGGATGAGCGTGCCCCGGCCGAGCCCGGTCGTCAAAGAGATCGAGAATGCGTACACGGCAAGGCCGATTGCCGGCCTCCATGCCGTCAGGGCGAGCAGGCCGAGCGCGCCGATGAGGGCGAGGACCGCTGGGTAAAGAGATAGGGCCTCGGAGACGACCGGCGCGCTCACGGTTGGACGGCTGCTCCGGTGGTCGCCGGCATGGGGTCCTCAGCGACCGGCCAGGCCGCGATCTCGATCGGATCGAGATTCTTCATGCGAAGCACCGCATAGAGCCCAAACGCCACCAGGGTCTCCGACGCGACGACGGCGACGGCCATCCCGACCTCGAGATAGTGCGGAACCAGGATGATCGCAAGGCTCACATTGAGCACGCACGCCGACACGACGACGATGTTGACGAGGCGGTCGAGGCCCAGGGCGAGCATCCACTGGATCCCCAGCACGTTGCTGAGGGCGATCAGAGGCGGCAGAAGGGCAAGGATCCTGAGCACGACGACGGCGTTGTCGAATCCGGGCCCGAGCACGATCCGTACGAGGATCGGCGCCCCCAGGAAGATGATCAAGCCCATCGCGCAGCCGGCGGCGCCGACGATCAGCAAGCTCTTACGGGCCAGCCGCGCCGCCTCACCCCGCGCGTGCGACGCCAGATGACTGATGCGTGGGAAGACCGCCTGCGTGATGGGGAACAGCAGAGTCGAAAAGGCCTTGCTGATCCTTTCCGCCCCGACGTAGTAGCCGACGGCCGCCGGCGTGCCGAACAGCCCGAGCAGGAATCCGTTGCCCGTGGTGTAGAAGCTGAGGGCGCCCTGGTAAAGGAACGTCGACCAACCGAGGCGCAGCGTGCGAGCGACAGCTCGAGCAGTCGGGATTTGAAAACGAACCTCTCGATAGGTGACGGCAAACTCGATCAGGACCGCGGCACTCATCGTGCCGCCCTGGATGGCGAGCACCTTCCACGTGTCCGCCGGCGACCTCACCGCAAGCAGGATGCCCGCGAGCGCGAGGACCCGGGCCGCCGACTCCCAGCGGGCCACGAAGCCCATGCGTTCGAGGCCCTGGAAGAACCAGTTCAAGCTGAAGGAGAGCGACAGGGCCCACACCATCGCCGGCCAGAAAAGGCTCTGATAGCGATGGATGGGCGCGACCAGGAGACTGACCGGCAAGGCCACCACAAGCGCCACGACCGTCAGCGCAGCCTTGGCGCCGATCACGCCGGCTACGAGCTCCGAGAGCTGGTCCGGATCGTCGCGGTGGCGCGCCACCTCGCGCGTCGCCGAGTAGTTGAAGCCGTAGGTGACGACGAGCATCACGTAGCCGGCGAAGGCTTGCATGAAAGCCAGCCCGCCCCAGCCTTGCGGGCCGAGCAAACGCGCGAGGAAGACGATGGTGGCGATCGGCAGCAGGTAGCTCCCAAATTGCAGCACGTAAAGGCCCATCGCGTTCCGGACCACGCCGCTCCGCAACAGCCGGGCTCCCTTCGCGCTCAGCTCTTCACAAGGATTCCGGCCAGGACGTCGACGCCGGACTCACGGAGCAGGTCCGCGGTGCGCCGGGCATCTCCGAAGTGTGTGACTCCGTCGGTGGCCACGATGATCGACTGCTTGACCGACCGCCCGAGGGCGAGCGCGGCCGGACTGACGTCGGGCGAGGGCACGGACATCAGCACGAACTCGCCGTCCTGAAGGCCTTGCAGGCCCTGCATCCTGGAAACACCGGCGGGACTGTGGCTCACGGCCTCAGGCATTGGGATCGTGGTCACGCCGGCGACCTCCGGGTGGAGGCCGGCACCACCACGCGAGTGACCGTCGAACTCCATGACCGTCACCCGCTGGCCTGCGCCGGCCGCGACCGCACCCAGTCCGCCGGCCACCGGGTCGCTGTAGTCTCGTGCCGACGCGGCAACCACGAGCAACACATGCGGTATGTTCGGGGCGCGGGCCAGCATGTTCGCGAGCGCGAGCGAGTAAGCGTTCTTCGTCTTTGGAAACAGCAGCCTCTGCACGTCGTGGGTGACGAAGGCCGGAGGGATCGCGGCCGCCTTGGCCAGGCCTTCGGCGCTGAATATGCGATCGTCGAAACGCTCGATGAGCAGGGCAATGAATACACCGACACAGAGACCGGCGACAAGGGCAGCACCGACGTAGAGGAGCGGGTTCGGCGATTCCGGCTTCGAGGGCGGCAGCGCCGGCTGGATGATCGTGGCGACGTTGGTGAGGCGATCCTGCCGCTGGCTCAAGTCCATCAGCCGCGTCATCGTCAACGCGTACGCGTTCTGGAGCCGTGTCAGCGCAGCCTCATGGGCGGCGGCGGCGGAGCTTCCCTGTGGGCTGGCCGCGAGCGCCTTCTGCTCCGCATCCATCTGGGATGCCAGTTGCGCCAGCTGCTTGTTGAGGTTGTCCTTGGCCGGCTGGTAAAGCCTGATGACCTCCGCCGAGTCCTGGTCGATCACGGCCTGCGCCACGGCGTTCGCGAGCGCCGCGGCATCGGCCGGCGTGCGGCCCTTGGCCTCGATGGCCAGCTCGCTGGTGCCACGGTACACGCTTGCGCTGACGAGCTTGCCGATCGTCGTCTCAGGCGCCACCAGGTCGCTCGCCGAGCAGCCGATGGCCGGCGTGGTGCATGCCTCCTGGAGAGTGGGCCTGCTGTTGGCGGAGACGATGAAGTCGTGCTGCAGCAGGTCGCCGGCGGCGATTCCGGCATCGAAATCCGTGGCCGTGCGGGCGGTGTCGAGGTAGATGATGGCCGTCGCTTCGTATGTCTTCGGCAAGAGAACCGACAGCGCACCTGCGGCCAAGCAGAAGACACCCGCGATGGCCAGGATGATCCGGTGCCGGTGCACAAGAGCATGCAAGAGCGTGAAGGGAGGCCTATCGTCCAAGGTTTCCGCGCGCAATCCAATCCGTCCCCGCGGATGATTGGCGCATAGGTCCAGGCTAGCCGACGAACCCTGGATGGAGAAATGGGCACAGCCCACGCGGGAGTGGGCGCAAGTCCCGGTGGCGCGGGCGGGCTGCACGACCTGGTGGGGATTGCCCATGTCGGTTGAGCTCGGTTACGACCTAGCGTTGGAGTTGCGCAAAGGATGACGGCCAAGCTGCCCTCGAAAACCACCGCGGTCATCGGCGCCGGTCCGTACGGCCTGTCGATTGCGGCGCACCTTCGCGCGCGTGGAGTTCCGACCCACGTGTTCGGCGAGCCGCTCGAATCCTGGCAGGCGATGCCGGCCCGGATGAACCTCAAGTCGGTCTGGAGCGCATCGAGCCTTTCCGACCCTGAAGGCGCGTTCAGCCTCGACAAGTTCTGCAGGGCCACCGGATCCAGCCCGGCCGAGCCGATACCGCTGGCCTTCTTCCTCAAGTACGCGGATTGGTTCCGTGAGCACGGTGTTGCTGAGATCGACCGAGTTCTCGTTCAGTGCGTTCGGCGTCAGGGGAGCGAGTTCGAGCTGATGCTGTCCGACGGACGGGCCGTTGACGCGGCGCGGGTCGTCGTGGCGGTCGGGGTGAGGCAGTTCGCCTTTATTCCCGAGTTCGCCCGCGGCCTGCCCGTCCAGCTCGCCAGCCACAGCGGCGAGCACATCGACTTCTCGCGGTTCCGCGATTGTCGGGTGGCCGTGATCGGCGCCGGCCAGAGCGCGCTCGAGTCGGCCGCCATTCTCCATGACGAGGGAGCGCGGGTGGAGGTGATCGCTCGCGGGCCGGTCCACTGGATCAACCGCACGCTCTACCACCGCGGTGGACTGATGCGCACGCTCCTGTATCCGCCGACCGACGTCGGTCCGCCAGGCCTTAACTGGCTGTGCGGCGCACCTATGCTGATGAGGCGCCTGCCCGTCGGCTTGCGGAAGCGGATCGAGACACGCGCCGTACGGCCGGCGGGAGCCGGCTGGCTGCGTCCGCGAGTCGAGGGCAAGATCCCGGTCACCGCCTTCACCGAGGTGCTGGAGACGACGCTGGGCACTGGCGGTTTGCGCCTTCGTCTCAGCGACGGAACATCCCGCGAGGTAGATCACCTCTTGCTGGGGACCGGTTATCGGCCCGACGTCGGCCAGATCCCGTTTCTGGATTCATCGGTGCGCGAGAAGCTCGACCAGCACGATGGCTTCCCTGTGCTCGACGAATGGTTCGAGTCGTCCGTGGCCGGGCTTCATTTCGTCGGGGGGCTGGCGGGCAGGACCTTTGGCCCGATCTGCCGCTTCGTGGCCGGCGCCCACATCTCGGCACAGCGGGTGGCGCGGCGGGCCGCCGAGCTCAATTAGGCCCGGTCTGATGGCAGGCCCCGAGCCGGGGGTGCTCCTGCTCGGCAGCGACTTCAAAGCGCTGGGCGTGGCTCGCAGCCTTGGCCGGCGCGGCATTCGTGTCGCGGTCGTGGACAACCTGCCCCGGTCCGCCTGGTTTTCGCGGTACGTAACCCGGCGTTTCCGATGGCGCGAATCCATGTGCTCGGAGGCGATGCCGAGCTTCTTGCTGAACATCGCCGGCTCGGCGGGGATGGAAGGCTGCGTCCTCTGGCCGGTGCAAGACGACGCCCTCGAGCTGGTGGCTCGGAATCGCGAGCTCCTATCGTCCGCCTACCGGCTGATCACGCCTCACTGGGACGTACTCAGGCAAGCTCACGACAAGAGGTTGCTGCACGACGCGGCCGATGAGATGGGCGTCGCTCACCCTCGCACCTGGTACCCGACCGATGAGGGCTCGCTCGATGAGCTCAACGTCACCTTTCCCGCGATCGTCAAGCCGACCGTGTCTGTCGACATGCAGCACGCAATTGGGCGTAAGGCGCTGCCGGTCAGGGACATGGACGAGCTCATCACGAGCTACCGGGTCGCCGCGGCCATCATGCCCGCAGACCACATCATGGTCCAGGAGATCATCCCCGCCGAGAGCCAGTCCTCGGTGGGAGCGTTTGCCGAGGGCGGTCGAATCGTGAGTGCAATGACCGCAAGGCGGACGCGACAGTATCCGATCGATTACGGCTTGAGCAGCAGCTTCGTGGAGGCGATCGACGTTCCGGGACTGATGGACCCCGCCCAACAGATCGTCGGCCGGCTGGGGATCTCCGGCGTGGTCGAGGTGGAGTTCATCCGTGACGCGCGTGACGGGAGGCAGCTGCTGCTGGACGTCAATCCCAGGCCATGGGGCTGGCACACTCTGTGCATCGCGTGTGGCCTGGACTTCCCGCACATCCAGTACGAGCGTTCACTCGGTCGCCACGTCGTTTTCGGCCAACCGCGATACGGCCCGCGGTGGATACGCCTCCTCACCGACGTCCCGGCCGGAATCCAGGGTGTCCGCGCAGGCTTCTTCTCGCCGGGAGCCTATGTGCGCTCGCTGTTCGGCGGCGAGCTGGTGGGTTCCGTCTGTGACCTCAGCGATCCCGTTCCTGCCGCCGGCGACCTTGCGGTTGCCGTCATGAGGCTTGTGAAGGCAGCGCCTCCGAGCCGGAGGCGTCGTTCTCCAGCTCAACCGGCCGCCCCTGCTGCGCGAGGGACCTCGCGGCCGCCTCCAGGATGCTGATGATGCGCAGCCCGCAGTGGCCGTCCGTCAGCGGCTGGCGGCGGTGTGCGACGCACTCCAGGAAATGCTCGGCCTCCACTCTCAGCCCCTCCGTCAGGCTGAGCTTGGGCGCCCACATGTCGCCGGTTCGATAACCGATCATCGACTCGACGGCGCCCTGCGAGTCGGCCAGGATGATGCCCTTGTCATAGACCTTGATCTTCTCGCTCGGCTCGAGCTCGTCGTACACGATCATCTGGCGCGCGCCCCCGATCAGCGTCCGCCGGATCTTCAGAGGCGCCAGCCAGTTGACGTGGTGGTGGGTGATGAGGCTGCCGGTGTAGTAACAGGTGAGGTAGGCGAGGTTCACCTGGTGCCCGGGCACGTGCGCCGACCCGGTCGCGGCCACGGCGACCGGCCGCTGTCCCAGTACGTAATCCATGATCGCCAGGTCGTGGACCGCGAGGTCCCAGAGCACGTTGACGTCCCGCTGGAACAGTCCGAGGTTCACGCGCACGGAGTCGTAGTAGTAGAGCTGGCCCAGGTTGCCGCTGTCGACCAGCTGCTTGAGGGTCTGGACGGCTCCGGTGAACACGAAAGTGTGGTCGACCATGAGCACGAGCCCGCGTTGCTCCGCCTCTTCGATCAGCCTGGCCGTCTGCTCCGAACTCGCGGTCATCGGCTTGGTCACCAGGACGTGTTTGCCTGCTTGCAGCGCTCGCATCGCGATGTCGAAGTGCGATGAGACCGGCGTCGCGACGACCACGGCGTCGACGTTGGGATCGGCGAGGATGTCGCGGAAGTCCGTGGTCAGCTTCACCTTCGGGTAGCGCGTATGCACCTGCGTGAGCCGCTCGACGGAGAGATCGCTCACCGCGACCATCTTGGCGGCAGGCTGCTCGGCGAAGTTGCGAACCAGGTTCGGACCCCAGTATCCATAGCCGATCACGGCCACGCCGACGGTCCAGGTCGGCTTGCGCCGTTGGAGGCGCCGGAACATGCTGTAGGGGCTGCGGTCGAGCGGTTTCTCGGATGCGACCGGAAGGTCGATGGTCATCCGAGGTCGAGCTTCTGTTTGCGAGCGCGCACTGGTGGCCGGCTCCACCACCGCGGCCGAGGTCCGACGATCCGAGCGGGATTCCCAAGCACCAGCGAGTCCGCCGGCACGTCACGCGTCACGGTGGCACCCGCCCCGACCATGGCGCCTTCGCCGATGGTCACACCGCAGACGATGGTGGCGTTAGCGCCGATGCTCGCGCGGCGGCGCACCAGCGTGGGCACGACCTGCCAGTCCCCCACCTTGAGAAGCTTCCCTTTCTCGTCGACCGCCGCCGGATAGCGATCGTTCGAGAAGCAGACGTGAGGCCCGACAAAAACGCCATCCTCGATCGTTACGCCCGTCGGGATGAAGACGAACGCCTCGATCTTCACATTGCTGCCGACAACGACGCCGCGCTGGATCTCCACGAACGAGGCGATCTTGCAGTTGTCGCCCACCTTGCACCCGTACAGGTTCACCTGGTCGGGGTGATGGAGGACCACGTTCTCGCCGAGCTCCACGTCGGGCGCGATCATGGGCTGTCCATCAATCCGATGCTATTGAGCGGTCCCAGCGCCGCCAATGGTCACATCGGGAATGCCGGCCGGGCTTCGCCCATGTTCGGGCGCTGGGTGTCACAGGTGTTTTGGGCTTCGTCCCGGCTCTGGCGCCCGGGCCTCAGGCCGAGTCAGTCGAGCGCGGCCCGCTCGTCCCGCCATTGGTCGCCGACTCGGAGCGGTTCTGCAGCAGGTGGCGGAGTGTGTCGGAAAGCGCGGTCCGGGTGGCGCGAGTCTTGATCAGGAGGCCCAGCACGCCCAGCTCCTGCGCCCGCGCCAGATCTCCCGTATCGAGCGTGTCGGTGAGGAGAACCACGGGCAGGGCTTTGGTCGCCGGATGAGCGCGAATGTTCTCGAGAGCATCGATCTGCTTCATGTCCGGCAGTTGGTTCAGGACGAGGACGTCCGGCAGCGATTTGAGCAGCCGCGCTCGCGTCGACCTCCAGTTATGGACGACGTCGACGTGCCAGCCAACCGAAGCCAGGGTTTCCCGGTAAAGGTCTGCAAAGGCGGTGTCGCCCACGGCCAGGAGCACCCGGCCCGCCGCCGGCGAGCGATCCGCCCCTCTGCCCCCGGCCGGCTCAGACTGGTGGTGGGCGCCCATGGCTGGCCTCAGAGCTCGACAAGAGCTTTCCTTACCGCATAAAGGACGGCCTGCGCGCGGTCATAGATCTGCAGCTTTTCGTAGATGTGGCTGATGTGGTTGCGGACCGTCTTCTCGCTGATCTTCAAGTTGAACGCGATCTGCTTGTTGGCTTGGCCCTTGGCCATCAGCTTCAGGATCTCGACCTCGCGGGCGGTCAGTCCGTCGTAGAACTCCTTTGGCGTGCTCGAACCGGTGAGCATGTCGAGAACGCGATTCGCGACCGCCCCCGCCATCACGCGCTCGCCCGACAGCACCGACATGATGCTCGAGGCGATCGCGGCGGGCTCGGCGTCCTTGAGGATGTATCCGCTCGCGCCCGCCTTCAGCGCCTGGAGGACGTAGCTGTCCGCCTCGAACGTGCTCAGGATCAGGACCTTGACCTCCGGGTGCTCGCGGATGATCTGCTGGGTGGCCTCAGCGCCGTCCATCCCCGGCATCCGCAAGTCCATCAGGACGACATCGGGTCTGAGGGCCGCGGCTTTCTTGACCGCGTCATGTCCATCGGCGGCCTGGCCGACCAGCGCGATCCGCGGGTCTTCCTCGAGAAGCCGGGCGAGCCCGCGCCGGAAGAGCGTCTGGTCGTCCGCGATCAGGACGCGGGCAACACGTGCTTCGGTGACCACCGCAGCGCCTCCGTCGGAATACTGACCGTGATCGTGGTTCCCGCAAGCGGGCGGCTCCGAATGGTAAGCACCCCTCCCGTGAGGGCTGCCCTTTCGCGCATGCCTACGAGTCCCATGCCGATCGGCTTTTGCTCATCGAGCCAGGCGATGCCGCGCCCGTCGTCGCGGATGCTCACAACCAGCCTTTCGGTCGACGCCTTGAGGGCGACCTGGACGTTCGTCGCTCCGCCGTGCTTGTGGGCATTGGTGAGCGCTTCCTGGATGATCCGGTAGATGTGGATCGAGGTCTCGGGCGGAAGTGACGCCGGCCAGGAGGGTGATGCCCACAGGCTCACCTTCATCCCGGTCCGCATTTGATAGGTGGGAAAGAGGCCTTGCATGAGCGCCGGCACCAGGCTGTTGGCGAGACCTGGCTCTCCACGCAGGTCGCACAGGATCTGGCGCAGGTCGTTGAGGACCTCGCGCACAGTCGTCCGAACGAAGGCGAGCTGATCGACTACGTCGGGCTGGCTCTGCTGCTCTCTCATGAAGACCTCTGTCTGCACCAGCAAGCCCGTCAAAGACTGCGCGACCTGGTCGTGCAGCTCGCGCGCAAGCTCGTTCGCGATCCGCTCGCGCTCTGTCTGCATGCCCTGCTCGGAGCGAGGGAGCCGGAGGACTGGAGCTTCGGGCCTGGCCTTGGGTCCGACCACGGCGGGCGTCATCGTCACCACTGCTTCATCATCACTGCGCCAACGTCCTCCAAAAAACACCCTTCCGCGACCTGACAGCAAAAACTTATTGCGGCGCGGCGCGGCGAGTCGCCGTACAAATGCGGGAATGTCCGGTCGTACAAATGGAGCATCGAGCCGAGCAGCGATCGCGCGTCCTATATATGTGAGGTAAAGACATATGTGGGTCGGGGCGCGCGGCCCATCGAATGGGACACGCGCCCTATCAACCGGCGATCACGCCGCCTCGGGTAGAGCCTCGGCCGCTGTCTTCTGCGAGCGAGCGCGAATGAACAGCAGGGCTATGGCGAAACCCGCGAGCGCGATCAGAGTCCCGATTTCGAATGCCGTGGCGAAACCGATCGTCTCGGCGTGGCTGATCGCAGCGTGTGTCGGCCGCACGTTGACGAGGTTGCTCTTGGTCACATTGGCGGCCACCGTGCCGAGCACCGCGAGGCCGATCGAACCGCCCAGCTGCTGGCTGACGTTGAGCACCGCTGAGGCGAGACCCCTCTCGTGCTGGGCCGCACCCGACACCGCAATCAGAGTCGTCGGCAAGAAGATGAGCCCGAGGCCGATCGAAAGAATGGCCAGCGGGCCGAAGATGTCAGAGACGTATGTGGCGTGATCGCCGATGCGAGACAGCCATAGCAGGCCGCCCGCTACCACGATCGCGCCGAGAGCGATCGGCACGCGCGGGCCGATCCGGCCGATGATTCGAGAGGTGACCGTGGCCGCGATGACGACCCCCACGCCGAGGGGCAGAAAGGCGAATCCGGCCTTGAGGGGGCTGTAACCGAGGACGTTCTGGACGATCTGCGTGAGGAAGAAGAGGACGGCCAGCGTCATGGCGCCGGCGACCATCCGTAGGGCGTAGGCCCCCGACCGGTTGCGATTGGAGAACAGGCTCAACGGCATGAGCGGTTGCTTGCTTCGAAGCTCGATGATCAGGAACAGGACAAGAAGGCTTGCTCCGAATCCAAGCGCCGCCACCGTGATCGCGTCGTTCCAATCATGCGTCGCGGCTCGCGACAGGCCGTAGACGAGAAGCGTCATTCCGCCGGTGACGCTGATCGCGCCGGGGAGGTCGAGTCGGCCGGACCGGCCTGCAGACGCCGCGAGCACACGCGGCGCGGCGACAGCCAGAAGCAGCGCGATGGGGACGTTGACGAACATCACCCACCGCCACGAGACGTAGTTGGTGATGAGACCGCCGAGGATCAAGCCGATGGCTCCACCGCTTCCCGCCGCGCCGGCGTAGATACCAAGCGCGCGATTGCGCGCGGCGCCTTCCTTGAACGTGTCGGCGATCAGCGAGAGCGCGGTCGGCGCCACTATGGCGGCGCCCGCTCCTTGCACGACGCGAGCGATGATCAGCCATGTCGAGCTGGTGGCCAGCCCGCCGGCGAAAGAGCCGGCCGCGAAGAATAGGACGCCTCCGACGAACATCCGGCGCCGGCCGAACAGGTCTCCAGCCCGGCCGCCGAGCAGGAGCAGTCCGCCGAACGCGAGCGAATACGCGTTGACGACCCACTCCAGGTCGGTCGAGCTGAACCGTAGCGCTCGCTGGATCGAGGGCAACGCGACGTTCACGATGGTGGTGTCGAGGACGACCATCAGCTGCGCAAACGCGATCACGATCAGCGCCACGCCAAGGTTGCGCGGCGCGGAGGTCTTGCTGGCGATCGATGCCTGTGACATTGGTGATTGCTCCTTATCTGCTTTCGATTGATCAGGCGCCTGCGTCATGCGCAGGTATTCGTTGATTCCGACCAGGCGGAACTGCAGCAGCTCGTAGCGGGGGAACGCCGGCGCTGCCGTCGCGTAATCGACAACCTCGGGGTCGATCAGCTTGTAGTCGTGACCCTTGTAGGTGACGACGCACCAACCTGCTGCCTTGACGTTCAGGTACCACGCGGCGTTCTTGCCGAACGTGCGAGGCATGACGAATGTGTTTCCGAGCGGCCGCATCCCCAGCGGCGTCGCGTACATGCGGCCGGACTGGCGGCCCTGGTGGTGCAGCACGCCGAGGATCGGCATCCAGCGCCGCCCTGCGATGGCCAGGACGAGCGGATTGATCAGACGAGCTGCGAAACGGACGATGCGGCGCGCCTTCGGACCGAGATTGATGCCATTCATGCCCAACAGAAGCCGGCCTGGAAGCGCGTTATTCCCTTGAGCGGATGATTTGCTTGGCTGACGATCGGAAGGAGGACTTAAGCGAGCTTCGGCGTCTTTTCCAGCTTCTCGTCGGCGGCGACGATCAGCCGCCGCATCATGTCGTTCAGGAGCTGTCGCTCGGTGGGCTTGAGGGCCTCGAAGAACTCGTCCGCTGCCTCGTCGAACGCCCGGGAGGCCCTCTTCTGGACCGTCCGGCCCTTGGGTGTGAGGCTTAGCGCGTATGAGCGCCGGTCGGCAGCGTTGCGCCGTCGGACCACCACCCCTTGCCGCTCGAGCTCATCGATGAGCTCGACGATCGTCGTCCGATCGATCCCAAGCTGTTCCCCCAGCTCCTGCTGGGAGATCGCGCCCTTGGCCAGAAGATTCAACACCCCGCAAAGTCGCACGGTCAGGCCCATCGGTGCGAGGCGTTTGCCGGCCAGCTCCTGCCCGGTGCGCGCCGCGATGGTCAGCAGGGCGCCGGCTCGATCGGCCAACGAGGGTGGTATCGGCACTGCGATCCGATTATGCCCAACTGCGGTCGCAATTAGTCAGCGCGAGTGACGATCAGCGAGCCGCCAGTGGAAGGTTGAGCGCAAACACCGTTCCAAGCTCGGGTGTGCTGCTCTCGACTACAAGGCTGCCGCCGTGGTGCTCCGCCAGCTGGCGGCTGATGTAGAGGCCCAGGCCGACGCCGGGCACCCTGACGACGGCCGGGCTGCCGCCACGGTAGAAACGATCGAAGACCTGCTCACGCTCGTCGTCTCGAATGCCGATGCCGCTGTCCTCGACGCGAACGACCGCCCGCCGCGAGTCGGTCGACACGTCGATGAAGAGCCTGGCCGGTGGGGCCGAATACGAAAGGCTGTTGTTGATCAAGTTGTCCAGCACCCGGCCCAACTGACCCTTGTCGCCCTTCACGATGACCACATCCGGGGCAAGGCTCACGGAAATATCGGCGTGCAGGAGATCGGCCCGCGGTTGAGCGCGGGCGATCGCGTCTTCCACGACCTCGCGCAAGTCGACGACCTGGCCTTTCAGCGGACCCGTATCGCTCTCGACCAGCGACGCCTGCAGCAGGGCCTCGACGATGCGGCTCAGCTCGCCCGTCTTCGCCACTACGACCTGCAAGGGCGCTGACCACGACGCTGGCACCCGACCGAGCGATCCGTCGGTGAGCATCGACAGATAGCCCACCACCACGGTGATTGGCGTCCTGAGCTCGTGCGCGGCGATGTTGAGGAAAGCGCTCTTCGCCTGGCTGGCGGCCTTTGCAGATGCATAGAGTCGCGTCGTCTCCTCCTGATGCTCGCGTGTGGCAACGAATGTGGCGAGGACGAATGAGGTCAGCGCCACGCAAACGTTGAAGACCTGCAGAGTGATCATCTTCTGGCCGAGGTTTTCGGTCGCGAAGGGCCCTGTTCCATGAGCCGCCGACCAGATGGCGACACCTGAGGCGACGAGGGCAGCCGGAGCAGCTCCGCGCAGCCGGTATCGCCACGCCGCCACCATGATCAACGGGAAGGCCAGGTATTCGAGACGCAGCTGGTTCTGAAAGAGACCGAACGTGACCAGGCCGATTCCCGCCAGGAGCGCCGCTAGGACGACTCCACTGCGCAGCGTCAGCGCCGGGCCCGGTGATCGTGGCAGCAGGCTCAGCAGGAAAGGGCCCACGAGGAGCACACCCATCGCATCCCCGGTCCACCAGACCGCCCAGGTCGGCCAGAAACCGCTCGCGGGCACCGCGCCGAAGAGCACGAGGACGCTCGTGCCGACCGTGGCGCTGACCGTCATGCCCAGAAGGGCGGCGAGCCCGATGATCGCCGCCGCATCTCGCAAACGGTCGAGCTCGAGCCGGAAGCCGACGCGCATCAGCAGCTGCGCCGCGACCAGCGGCGCCAGCGTATTGCCGGTGGCGATGAGCGCGGCTCCAAACGGCGATGGACCGAGAGGGAGGTTGACCGCCAGCGCGCCGGCGAACACGGCGGGCCAGACGCGCCACCCAAGGACGAGGATGGCCACCAGCGCAATGCCCGTTGGCGGCCAGACCGGCGTCACCTGGCCGTGCACGAGGGCCAGCCTGAGGCTCAAGGTGCCGGCGATCCAGTATGTGACGGCCACGATCACCAGTTGCAGGAGGGCGCGCCAAACATCGTGATAACGGACTGGTCCAGCCAAGGCTGCCAGCGCCATCCGGCCCCCGCGTGCGAACCCGCCTACAGCAAATTGATTATGGCGCCGGCGCGCCAAACCGCTGCCGCGTTAGTTCACCAAATCCCCGTCCCAGCCGCGCAGCCGCGCCCCGGCGGCGTAGGTGCTTTCGAAGAATTGAAGGATCTTATCGCGAGGCGATGGGCTCTTCCGGACCTCCTCGTACGAGAGCGCGAACTCACCCAGGTCGGTGTCCCAGCCGGTGGTCCGCTCGATCCCCTCTGGCTTCGGGTACGTATAGGCGAAGAACGCAGGCTCCGGGAACTCCGCGTGTCCGGGCCAGAAACCACAGCAGATCTGCTCGGCGTCGGCTGATCGCCGGGCGATGAGACCGGCTCCAGCCGGAGGGTCTGCTGGACGGCCTGAATATCGGGCATAGGCCAGATCGAACGTGCCCCAGAAAAAGTGCACTGGCGTGTGCCGCCCTTTGAACCGAGAGCGATGCGCCTTCATGACGATGTCGACCTGCGACAGGACCTCGAAGAATTGTTTCGCCCACGCGGGGTCATACGCCTCATGAACGTTGTCTTCGGCAAACGGAATGGGATTCGAGACCTCGTCGGGAATGGCTCTGATCTCCACATCGATGCCCAATGCCTCAACGCTGGACATGAAGCCGGCATAGAAGTCGGCGACCGATCCGCCGCCCAGTGCCAAGCGACGGATGTCTCCACGGGACGTCTGGATGACGACCAGGTGATCGATGAGATCGACATCGGCCTGAAAAATCGTGCCCGCCGATTGCATCGGGCTCGTCGTCAGGCCGCGCGCGGTCACGTACAGCGGGACGTTGGCCCATTGGGGCTCGAGAGGAGTCAGCGCGAGGCGGACCTTGCCCAGGATTTGAAGCTTCATGTGCAACGTGTCCCGCGTGTCCTTCCAGGCCGCATATGGGAGCTCTGGCCAGGTCACGAACTAAGTGTAGGAGGCACTCGTTACACTCCGGCTCAGGCTTGGTGATACACCCGCAGTCGATCGACACGGTGCGACTGCGCGAACAGGCGAACGAGCACCAGCCCCGTGATGAAGCCGCCGACGTGGGCTGAGTACGCGATGCCTCCGGCGGTCGCGTTGCTGAGCGAGGCCAGGCCGTCGACGAGCTGCAGAAGAAACCACAGCCCGATGAAGACCCACGCCGG
>VBFD01000016.1:0-16331 GCA_005883585.1 Chloroflexota bacterium | reverse complement strand
ACCAGCCGAGCAAAGGAACCGCTGTCGCGCACGGCCAGGTCAGCCAGCACCTTGCGGTCGATCTCTACTCCGGCCTGGCGGAGGCCGTGCATCAGCTTGCTGTAGGGCAGCCCGGACTGCCTCGCGGCGGCGTTGATGCGAGCGATCCAGAGCTGCCGCATCTCACGCTTGCGGCGGCGACGGTCGCGATATGCATATGCGAGGGCGTGAAGGACGGCCTCGTTGGCCGGGCGGAAGAGCAGCTTCTTGGAGAGCCTGAAGCCTTTCGCGCGGTCGAGGATCGCCTTGTGACGGCGATGTGCCGGAACGCCGCGCTTGATTCGTGCCACGCCTTAAATGCCCAAAGCTCGGCGGACGGTCTTGCGGTCGCTGTGATGGACCTCTTGCGACTTGTGATAGTTGCGCTTGCGCTTCTTCGACTTGTGCTCCAGAAGGTGGCTCTTCCAGGCGCTCGCCCGCATGAGCTTGCCGGTCTTGGTCACCCGGATCCGCTTCGTCGGCCACCCGGTCGAGGATTCTCCTCCCGATGTCCTGGTGGACCATCTCGCGGCCCCGAAACATGATCGTCACTTTCACCTTCTCGCCTGCTTCGAGGAACTGCTTCAAACCCTTGAACTTGGTCTGGAAATCGTGCTCGGCCACTTTCGGCCGCAGCTTCATCTCCTTGAGCTTGATGACGTTCTGCTTACGCCGCTGATCCTTCTCGCGCTTGATGGTCTCGAACTTGAAACGTCCGTAGTCCATGAGCCGGGCGACCGGCGGGCTCGCTTGTGGCGCCACCTCGACGAGGTCGAGCCCCTTCTCGCTGGCGATCCGCAGAGCGGCGTCCAGTGACACTACCCCGAGCTGGTTGTTCTGGTCGTCGATCAGCCGCACTTCGGAGCTGCGGATCTGATCGTTGATCCTTAGCTCCTTAAACGAGATGAGACGTTACCTCGGCCAAATTCAGTGTTCTTAGTATTCCTCCAAGCAGATAAAACAAAACGGACAGCAGGTGCCGTCCGTCATTCCGTACCCCTTCGAGCGGTGCCCTGGGGGTGAGGGGTCGGTCCCTGCTTCAGATGCAGGATGGTACCTGAAACGTAACCGCACGCGCAAAGCGGCGTTGAGATAGATGATTCCGGCCGTGAAGCTCACATCGCTCGTGGCGCTCGCCTTTCTGGTTGCGGCGTGTGGCGGCCTGGGATCCCACGCCACTGCCTCCCCATCGCCCAGGGCGAGCGGATCGATCGCTGCCTCACCGACATCACGGGCAGGCGCATCCCCGGCGCCGCTCACGGGGGCATTCGCGGTTCTGGCCACCTCGACAAGCGCTGACACCTACACGGTCAGCATCGTCGGAGTCGACGGGAAGGTCGTCGCTTCGGCGCAGGCGAGTAGCCCGACCGCCGTCACGTGCGGCGATGCCGCAGCAGCGGTCCTCCCCCTCCCCGTCAGCACCAGCGACGACCGCGCCTACTACATGGACGCCCAGGGCGTGGTGCGGTTCCTCACCGTCCAGGGCGAGTCACGGCGTGCTACCACGGTTCCGGTCGGAGGCGGCCGCCGCAGCATGTTCGCCGTCAGCCCCGATGATCAGCGGATCGCCGTCATCGTCAGCGATTTCACGTCCGCCGGCGCCTCGATAAGGCTGTACGTGGAGGATCTCAACGGCGGCACCAATCACCTGGACATCTACAGCCAATCGAATGCCTTCAGCCTGTGGCCGGTCGGCTGGCACGGGACCGACAACCTGGTCGTGGGGAAGGTGCCCGCTTGCACCCAGGGTGGCGGACCGTTCTCGGCTTCGCCTCAAGAGCTGCACGTGGTCGATCCGGCGACGGCGGTACGCCGATTCACACTCGGCGGCCCCACATGTCTCGTCGCGGGTTCGCCATCCCCGGCAGGCGTGACATGTGAGGACGCCGCGTCCACGCAGCTACGGGTAATCGGCTGGACGGGGGGCATTGTCAAAACCTTCCCGCTCAGCATCACCGCGCCTGCCTACCTGTCGCCTGACGGCAACTCGGTCGCGGTCGTGGGCAAGGGAGTGACGAACATCTTCGTCGGAGGCAGCCAGAACTTCGAGGCCTGCGGCTGGATCGACTCCACGCACATGATCGGCGGCACCAGCGCGCAGCCGCGGGTCTGGGACTTCACGAAGGCCAATCTCATCCCCATTGCCGCACAGGGCATTTGCGCGGGCCGGCTACCGGGAGGCCTTTAGTCGGATCGGCGCCGCTCGGCGACCTCTTGCGAGACTCGCTCGGCGAACGCCTCCAGTGATTCATCGGTCTGCTTGCCGGCGCGATCGCGGACGTTGACGTGAGCGGACTCTGCCTCGCGAGATCCGGCGATCGCCATGTAGGGCACCTTGCGCGCCTGCGCGTCGCGGATCTTGCGCTGCATGCGCTCTGACCGGTCGTCGACCTCGACGCGGAGGCCTTTCTTCCGCAAGCGATCGGCGACCGACCTCGCGTACGCGGCCTCTGCGTCCGTGATCGGGATCACCACCACCTGCACGGGATGCAGCCAGGTTGGGAACGCCCCCACCCAGCGCTCGATGAGGTAGCTGAACAGCCTTTCCATCGCGCCGGCGGCGCCGCGATGGACCATGACCGGGCGCTGCCGCGACCCATCCTCGGCGACGTACTCGAGATCGAAGCGTTCGGGCAGCTGGAAGTCGACCTGCACGGTCGAGTTCGTGAACTCACGCCGATGGGCGTCGCGGACCTGGAAGTCGATCTTCGGCCCGTAGAACGCGGCTTCGCCGACGCCGACTTCGTAGTTCTGGCCCATCGATTCGAGCGCTTCCATGAGAGCCGCCTCGGCTCGCTGCCACTCCTCTTCGGTGCCCAGCCACTTCTCTTTCACGTTGTCGCGAGCGGAGAGCCGGTACGAAAACTCATCGATGCCCAGCACTTTCGAGAAATACAGCGCGATGTCGATCGCGCCTTTGACCTCGTCCATCAGCTGGTCTGGCGTGCAGAAGATGTGCGCGTCGTTGAGCGCGAAGGCGCGGACTCGGTTTAGTCCGGCCAGGGTTCCTGAGCGCTCGTAGCGCCAGTTGTTACCGATCTCCGCGATGCGCATGGGCAGCTCCCGATAGCTGCGCAGCTCTGATTGGTAGACGACGATGTGATGCGGGCAATTCACGGGACGGAGCTCCAGCTCTTCGCCGTCCTCGAATCGTATCGGGGGATACATGTACTCGGCGTACAGCTGGGCGTGGCCGCTCTGCCGGTACAGGTCCAGGCGCGCAACGTCGGGCGTGCGCACATGCAGGTATCCCCGCGCCAGCTCTTCGTCGACGATGAAGCGTTCCAGCTCGCGGCGGACGGTGGCTCCTGCCGGCAACCAGATCGGAAGACCCGGGCCGACGCGCTCGTCGACCATGAACAGCTTCAGGTCTTTGCCCAGCTTCTTGTGGTCGCGCTTCTCGGCCTCTTCGAGGAACTTCAGGTAATCGTCGAGCTCTTTGGCGTTGGACCACGCGGTTCCGTAAATGCGCGTCAGCTGCGGTTGCTTCTCGTCGCCACGCCAGTACGCACCCGCGACGCGCAGGAGCTTGAAGGCCTTCAGTTCTTTGGTCGACCGCACATGGGGCCCGCGGCACAGGTCGAGGAAATCACCGGTGTGGTAGACGCTGACGTCGTCGCCTTCGACCTTGTCGTTGATCAGCTCCACTTTGTAGTCCTGGCCGCGACGGCGAAATTCGTCGATCGCCTGCTGCCGCGACATCGTCTCCTTGACGAATGGCCGGTCTTCCTGCGCGATCCGTCGCATGCGCGACTCGATGGCGCCGAGATCGGTCTCCGAGATCGGCCTGCTGAACGCGAAGTCGTAGTAGAAGCCGTCCTGCACGGGCGGGCCGATGCCGTACTTGGCGTCGGGATAAAGCTCCATGACCGCGGCGGCGAGCAGGTGCGCGGTCGAATGGCGAAGGATGTGGAGCGGATCTTCGCTCGATTCGTGGTCTCCGTAGCCGGCCATGAGGCCGTCAGTATATGAAGCCCCGTGAACCCAACCGCGATCGTCGACGCGCTCGGCTACCCCGCCGCCGGGCTCGGCATCCTGATCGAAAGCGCCGGTGTGCCCTTTCCAGGCGAAGCGCTGCTCCTGGCCGCGGCCGCGTGGGCGGCGGCGAGGAACCACAGCATCGTCCTCGTGATCTTGTTCGGGTTTCTCGGTTCGGTCGCCGGCGCCGACATCGGTTACTACCTCGGCCATCGCGGAGGCAGGCCGTTCATCGAACGCTTCGGCAGCATCTTTCGGATCCGCCCGGAACACATCGCCCGCGCCGAGATGTTCTTCGCCCGCCACGGCGACAAGGCGGTCCTGACCGCGCGATTCATCCTCGGCTTGCGGACATGGGGCTCGATGCTCGCCGGGATGGCGCACATGCCGTTCTGGCGCTTCCAGGTGTTCAGCGCCCTTGGCGGCCTGGCGTGGGCCGTCGCCGTCGGCGTGGCCGGCTACCTGCTCGGCAGCAACCTAGCCCTGATCGCAGCCGTCATCCGCGACATCGGGATCGGCGGCGTGGTCGTCATCGCCCTGCTCGTAGTCATTGCGGTGCTGGCGCGAATGCGCGCCGCCCGGCAATAGCGAACGTCACCGCTCCCGCGACCAGCAGGACCCCCAACCCTCCGATGACGTGCGCGGTGCCGACAAGGTCGGAAAGCGCAGCCGCCGCGAGCACAGGAATGGCGGTGACTCCGTTGATCACCATGTAGAGGAGAGCGAAGATCCGGCCGCGCAGCTCATCGCTCGTGCTCTCCATGAGGTAGGTGATGGCCGGGATCATGATCGCGCCGAACTCGATGCCGAGCAACAGGCTGAAGACCGCACCCGTGATCCGAGCGTGGACGCGAAGATCGGGCACCTGCACCATCGCCTGCGGAACGGCCGCAAGCGCCAGGAGCGTGACCCCGTTCGCGATGAGCGATCCAATCAAGATGCGCGAGCGGTCCACGTGGCGGAGGAACTGGCCGAGCAGGACAGCGCTGAGGATGGCTCCGCCGGTCGCCGGTCCAAGGATCACGTAAGAGTCCTGTGCGGCGATTCCGATCACGTGGCTCACGTACGCGGGCGCGAGTGTGAAGAGCATGAAGAGCACCAGGACCGCGATGCTCACCTGGCCGAACGCGAGCATCAGGCCGGGGGACGCGCGGAGCGCATCCAGGCCCTCCTTGATGTCCACCACCATCCTGTGGAAGCGGTTGCGTGACTCTGTCACCGGCGGCTCGTGCGTGCGCTCGAGCGGCGGGATGTCGGACGCGAAGATCAGCGCTCCGGCGATGGTGAGCAGCACGGCGGCCATCCAGTAGGGCGCGTAGAGGTCGATGCGCGAAAGGATCGGGGCCAGCGCTCCGCCTACCACGAGTGTGAGAACCATGGTCAGCAGCGCCATCGAGTTCGCGGTTATCAGCGCCGAGCGCGGAAGGATGGTCGGGATCACCGCCGCCTCCGCGGGCGCAAACAGCTGGCCGACCGACGAGAAGATCAGCGTGATCAGCAGCAGATGCAGGAAGTCGTTCTGCAATCCGGGAACGAGCGCGGCCAGCGGGATCAGCGCCACTGCTCCGGCGCGACCGAAGTTCGACCACATCATGATCTGCTTGCGGTTGACGCGATCCGCGATCACGCCCGCCGGCGGCGCGAGCAACACCGACGGCACCGTGTACGTCAGGAGGACGATGGCCACCGGAGTGCTGCCGCCCGAGATCTTGAACGCGAGGATGATCAGCGAGAAGAGCAGGAACTTGTCGGCGAGCTGTGCGGCGAGCTGAGCAAACCAGATGTTCCTGAACGCGGTGAACCGCAGGACGGTTCGAAAACCGCCAGGGGTCTCGACCGGGAACCGGAATGGGGCTTCCACCGCCGTCAGAGCTTAGCGAGAGGGTCTGGCATTGAATTCTCGGTAGACCGCCTCCCACTCGCCGAGCGTGAGCGTCTGCGGCCGCCGTTCGGGATCGATGCCCGACTCGCGCAGGCGAGCCGCGGCGCTCGTGCTGCCGATGCCACTGATGCGGCCCAACGCTCCGCCCAGCTGCTTCCGGCGAAATTGGAACACCGCCTCGACGAGCCGGAAGAAGGCATCCAGGTCGGGGACGTCGACGGCCGGCCGCTCGCGCACCTCGAGCACGACGCACGCCGAGTCGACGCGCGGCGCCGGCGTGAAAGCCGACGCGGGAATCGTGAACCGCAAGTTCGCGGTTGCGAACACCTGCACCGCAACGGTGGCGAGGCTCGCACCGCCCGTCGCCGTCCAGCGCTCGGCCACTTCCTTCTGGACCACGAGCGAGAGGCGATGGGGACGCGGCGACGTGTCGAGCAGCTTTCGGATCAGAGCGCCAGTCAGGTTGTATGGGATGTTGCCCGCGACGATGTGACCCCCATTCGGAAATTTCTGGGCTTGATCCAGCCGCAAGATGTCTGACTGCACGATCTCGACGTTGGGGAAGGCGCCGACCACCTCATGCAGCACAGGAATGAAGCGGTGGTCGAGCTCGACGGCGACGAGCCGGCGGCATCGCTGAGCCAATGCGACCGTCAGCGCTCCGGCTCCGGCGCCGACCTCGAGGACGTCATCCTCGCCAGTCACTCCTGGCGCTTCGGCGATGCGATCGCGCAGTGCCGGATCGATGAGGAAGTTCTGGCCGAGGGATTTCTTCAGGTCGATGCGGTGCCGGTGGAGCAGCTTCGAGAGCTGATCCGGGTCGGCCGGGTCGATCACGTCATCTTGCGGAACAAAGCGAACGCGTTGGCGCGCTCGATGTCTGCCAGCTCCTCCAGGGTGATGCCCCGGAGCTCAGCGACAAGAGTCGCCGTGTCCAGGAGGTAGGCGGGCCGGTTCGGCACGCCCATGCGAATGTGTGCCTGGCCGTACGGCGAGTCGGTCTCGAGGAGGAGGCGATCGGCGGGGCACTGCTTGACGACTTCGCGCAGCGCGTTCCGGCTCGGCCGGGTGACGAGGCCTGCGAACGACAGGTAGAAGCCCAGATCCAAGAATCGCTGAGCCCAATCCCATTCGAGAGCGAAGTAATGCATCGATCCCCGCAAGCCCGGATGCGCTTTGATCGCGGCGGCGACTTCATCGGCGGCGCCGCGGTTGTGGATCGATACCGGCAGGTCCAGCTCCACCGCGAGCGCGAGCAGCTTTTCGAAGCGGGTCTGCTGTACGTCGTGCGACGGGCTGTTGACGTCCACGAAGTCGAGGCCGACCTCGCCGATGGCGACCACGCGTTCGTCTGACGCGAGCCTGCGAAGCGCTTCAATGTCTGGCTCTGGAGTATCCGTCGGGTAGTGTCCGACGCCCGCGAACACCTGCGGAAATTCGTGGGCGAGGGCCACCACCCGCTCGCTGTGCTCGAGGTCGACCCCCACCGCGATCATTCGATCGACGCCGGCGGTGACCGCCTGCGCCACCACCTCGCCCGGGTGGCCCAGCTCCTCCAAATGGAGATGCGTGTCTACGAAGATGCGAGCGGCTCCGCGTCTTGATCGCCCGCGTTCGTGGGGTCTACGTCATCGAGGCGCTTGAAGAGGGCCTCCGGAGGAGGCAAGGCGCGGCCTGGCGGCAGCTCCGACGGTCGCCAGCGATTGTCACTGGAGTAATCGCCCGTGATGACAGTGTGCGTGGCGCCGTCATCCGAGAATTCGCGCACCTCAGGCTGCGGCGCAATCACGTCGTCGTAACCGAGCATGCGGTGAAGACGCTGTGCGGAGAACGGCACGAACGGCGTGAGCATCGTCTTGAGATTGTCGACGCAGCGGAGGGCCACGTACAGCACCGTGCCGGCCCGCCCACGATCGGTCTTGATGGTGTGCCACGGCTGCTCCGTGCCGAGGTAGACGTTGACCCGGGCCGCCATCGTCATCACGTACCTCAACGCGATTTGAAATCGCGCCTGGCCCAGCTCGGCCGCGACCCGATCGAGCGCCGCCTCGACCTCCTTGATGAGCGCCTCGTCAGCCTCCGTAAGCTTCTCCGGCTCCGGCACGGCGCCGAAGTTGCGATGGGCGTTGACGAGCGTGCGGTGGACCAGGTTGCCCCACGTGGCGACGAGCTCGTCGTTGTTCCGCCGCACGAACTCGGCCCACGTGAAATCAGTGTCCTGGTTCTCAGGGCCCGCGATCATCAGGTAGTAGCGCAGCGCATCGGCGTCGTAGCGATCCAGGAAATCCTTCACGTAGATGACCTGGCCGCGGCTGGTGGAGAGCTTCTTGCCTTCCATGTGCAGGAACTCGCTCGCCACGATGTCGTCCGGCAGGTCGAGCGGGCGCTCCGGATCGCCCGCGCCCATGAGGATCGCGGGCCACATGACGGTGTGGAACGTGATGTTGTCCTTCCCCATCACGTAGTAGTGGTGGCTGGCGGGGTTATGCCACCAGTCGGTCCATGCGTCCGGTTCGCCGCGCTGCGCCGCCCATTCGATGGAGGCGGAGAGGTAACCGATGACGGCGTCGAACCACACGTAGATCTTCTTGTGCGGGTTGTCTTCCCAACCGGGGAGCGGCACCGGCACGCCCCAATCCAGGTCGCGCGTGATGGCGCGCGGCTTGAGGTTGGTGACGAACTCGAGCGAGTACTTGCGAACGTTCGGCCGCCAGTCGTCGTGGCGTTCGATCCATTCCTTCAGCTGCCGGCCGAAGGCGGGCAGGTCGAAGAAGTAATGCTCGGTTTCCCGAAACTCGACCGGCGCGTCACTTCCTCGCTGGTGCGGATTGATGAGATCGGTCGGGTCGAGCTGGTTGCCGCAGTTGTCGCACTGGTCGCCCCGTGCCTCAGGAAACCCGCAGATCGGACACTTGCCTTCGATGTAACGGTCGGGCAGCGTGCGCCCGCTCACCGGATCGAAGGCGCCGAGCTGCGTCTTCTTGATCAAGTAGCCCTTCTCGTAGAGCTTCAGGAACATGTCCTGGGTGACCCGGTAGTGGTTGCGCGTGGTGGTGCGCGTGAAGATGTCGTAAGTCATGCCCAGGCGGCGAAGGTCCTCGACGATCAGCGCGTTGTTGCGATCGACGAACTCGCGCGGCGGAATTCCTTGCTTGTCCGCCTCGTAGGTGATCGGCGTGCCGTGCTCGTCCGTACCGCTCGCCATGAGCACGCGCGAGCCTCGTAGGCGCTCGAAACGGGCGAGGACATCGGCGGGCACGGCGAAGCCGGCCACGTGACCGATGTGGCGTGGGCCGTTGGCATAAGGCCACGCCGGCGCAACCAGGACTGTTCGTTTTTCAGGCACCTGAGATCACAAGGGTAAACTCGCCCCGCGGCGGGTCGCCGAGCGCGTCCAGGACTTCATCGGCTGTTCCGCGCAGCACCTGCTCGTGGAGCTTGGTGAGCTCGCGTCCCACAGTGATGTGCCGCTCCGGTAAGACCTCGGCGATCAGCGCGAGAGACTTGCGCACTCGATAGGGCGACTCGAAGGCCACCGCAGGCCGCGGATCAGTCAAAAGCGGAGCGAGGAGCCGGCGCATTTCGCCCGGCTTGCGCGGCAGGTAGCCGAGGAACGTGAAGCCTGGTCCGCCATACCCGGCCACCGATAGAGCCGCCGTGATCGCGCTGGCGCCTGGGATCGGCACCACCGTGTGCCCGGCCGACCACGCGGCCGCGACCAGAGCCTGCCCTGGGTCGGAGAGCGTTGGTGATCCGGCGTCGCTGACCAGCGCGACATCGCCGAGCGTCAGTGCCGCCATCACGCGTGGCAGCCCGAGTCGTTCGACAGGCGCCCGGTAGCTGATCATCGGCTTGCGGATGCCGTGGCGCGCGAGCAGCCGCGAGGTGACTCGCGTGTCCTCGGCTGCGATCGCATCCACCTCGCCCAGAACGCGCACGGCTCGCGCGGTTACATCTTCGAGGTTGCCAATTGGCGTCGCGACGACGTACAGACGGCTCACTCGCCTCCCCGCCCTGGGGGGAGGTCCCGACTGGCTCGCGCAGCGAGCCTCTCGGGGGTGGGGCGATTCACTCTTGCAATAACCAATCACCTACCCGGTCAGGGATGTCTGAGGCCGGGCCTACAAAGCGTGATGCCGGCGGCAGCACATCGAGGAACGCCTTCCCGTAGTCGCGCCCGAGGATGCGGTTGTCGAGGATCACCACCGCGCCGCGGTCGCTGGACCTGCGAATGAGACGGCCGAATCCTTGCTTCAGTCGCAAGGCCGCCTGGGGGAGCGCCAGCTGCGTGAACGGGTCTCGTACACGCTCCGCGCGAGCCGCATAGACGGGATCGGTGGGCACCGGAAACGGGAGTCGAACCATGACCACGCAGCTCAGGCGCTCGCCGGGAACATCGATCCCCTCCCAGAAGCTCGAGGTCCCGAGCAAGAGCGGGCGCTCCGACTCCTCGAACGCCTTGAGCAGCTGCCGGCGCTGGCCGTCGATGCCTTGCGCGAGGATGAGCACGTCGTCGAGGTCGACGCGCTGCTTGAGCGCCGCGTGCACATCACGGAGCTGCCGGTGCGACGTGAACAAGACCAGCGTCCGGCCGCCGACCCGTTGCGCCACTGCGGCCACGATCCGCTCGACGGCGGCATCGAAGCCTTCGTCTTCGGGTGCCGGAAGGTCGGTGGGCAGGCACACCAGAGCCTGATGCAGGAAGTCGAACGGCGACGGCAGGATGAGCTCTTCCGCCTGCGGTCCGAGCCCGATGCGCGATCGAAAATAGTCGAACGTCCCACCCACAGCCAGGGTCGCCGATGTGAACACGGTCGAACGGCGTTCCGAGTACACGCGCTCACGCAGCAGCGTGCCGACGTTGATCGGGGCGGCCCGCAGGACGAGGTTCTCGCTCCGAGCCGACAGCGTGAACCAGTAGACCCGATTGGGGTCGGGCTTCAGCAGGGCCTCGTCGAGCAGGGTGGCGGATGCCGCGAGCCGGCCGCGGATGATCTCGAGCTCGCGCACGCTCTGGTCCGGCTCCGATCCGCCGAGCCATTCGCGTGCGCCGCCAACCGCGCGCCGCAGCGCCGTGTCCAGCGCCGCCAGTGCGGTGGTCGCATTCTCGCCCGCGAGCCTCACACTCTCCCAGCCTTCGTCCTCGCGAACGGCCGGAGTGATGCGCAGCCAGTCTTCACGACGTTCCGAGTCGTTGAGGCGGCCTCCCACCCAGCCGACCGTCAGGGCAAAGAGCTCCCGCACGCGCTCGCCCGCGACCAACGTCAACGGCATCGCGTCCGCAAACGCGTCGTCGGACGCACCCAGATGCGGTAGACGCCGAAGCTCGAGAAGTAACCCCTCCCCTCCCAACCTCTCGAGCAGAGCTTGAAGGCCGGGCCCGTCGACCTCCTGGCGCAGCCCGCGCGTCGCGGCGTCCTCGAGGTGATGGGCTTCATCGATGACCAGGTGGTCGTATTCGGGCAGCAGGCCACCTCCGATCTCGGCGTCCGCGAGGAGGAGCGCGTGGTTCACGACGACAAGATCCGCCGCCTCGGCTTCGGCGCGGGCCCGGTGTACGTAGCAGTCCTCTTTCGTGCAGTGGATGCCCACGCAATCGAGCGGATCGGAGGCGATGCGAGCCCACGACACCTCCTCGCGGCCGTAGAGGCGCAGCTCTGAGCGGTCACCGCTCTCGGTGCCGTGCAGCCAGACGAGAACCTTGAGCTTGAAGCGGAGCTCGTCGGCGTCGCGGCACGGCTCGGCGAGAAACCGCCGCCATCGGCGCAATGAGACGTAGTTCGAGCGGCCCTTGAGCAGGCAGGCTTTGAACTCCCAGGGCAGCCATTCGCGCAGTCCCGGCAAGTCTTTGCCCATGAGCTGCTCTTGCAGGGTGTGCGTGTCGGTCGACACCACCACGCGCTCCCCATGACGCACAGCGCGCGCGATCGAGGGCACGAGGTAGGCAAGGCTCTTGCCCGTACCGGTGCCCGCCTCGACCAGGAGGCTGCCGCCGCGAGCCTGGATCTGCGCCACGGCGAGCAGCATCTGCAGCTGCGGCTCGCGGTGCTCGTAGCCGGGAAGCAGGCCCGCGAGCGGGCCTTCGGGACCGAGCAGGGCAGCGACCAGGCCGGGGTCGTCCGGCGGTTGCGCCGACTTCGCCTCGTGATGGACGTGCGCTCTTGCGGCGGAGGCGGGCACTGGATCCGGATTCGGCGCCGTCAGCGCGTCCGCGAAGAATCGGGCGATCGGCCACGTGTACGGCGCGACCAGCGCAAGCATCGGCTCTTTCAGCCCTTCGTCGAGCCCCGCCGCCTCTTCGCGGAGCCGGAGCAGCAGCTGGCGTGTCGCATCCGCGTCATCGAGCGCTCGATGAGGCCGTGGCTGCCCGAACCCCAGCTCCGTCGCCAGAAGCGGAAGGCTGTGGCTGGCGGCGGCGGGCATGAGGATGCGTGCGACATCGAGCGTGTCGAGAATCTCCGACGCCTCGTCCCAGTGGCCCGCCGCGGTGAGGAAGTCGACGTCCAACCGCGCACCGTGTCCGACCGGCTGACGCCCGCGCAGGAACGCTCCCAGCTCGGCCAGCGCCACCTCCTCGGTCGCCGCGCCTCGGAGCTCCTCGGGCTTGATCCCGGTGAGCCGGAGGACGGGCTCAGGCACGGATCGCCCGGGATCCACCAGGCGCTCCATGGACGCGGTGATGCCTTCGGGCGTAAACGCGACCGCGCCGACTTCGATCACTCGGTCGCGGCCCGGATCGAGACCTGTCGTCTCGAGGTCAAGGGCTGCGTATTCCGGCACCGGCGACCTGGATTTTACGGGCGCCGCCGATTCTCTATCAGGGGCCGCCCCTTGAGCGGCGGTTGGTATATTTGCGCGGCGATGCAGACCGGAGCGATCGAGGCCCCGAAGAAACTCGAGGACCTACACGTCAGAAGGGACCTGGTCGCCAGCCTGCTGTTGCGCACGCTGGCCTTTGCCGATCAGCTGAGCGGCGCGTCGATCGAGACCCGGCTCGGGCTTCCTTTCGAGAGCCTGCAGCCCTTGATCGAAGAGTTCCAGAAGTCGCAGCTCATGGACACGTTGGGCTTCTCCAACGAGCCCGGGCTCGAAGGTCGTCCGATCCCGGTGCGCATGAACTACACCGTGTCGAGCGCCGGCAGGCAGCGCGCCGCGGAGATGTCGGCTGTGCAGACGCGATACCTCGGCCCGTGCCCGATCAACTTCGACGACTACCTGACCCTGATCCGCTCGCAGTCGACCGGCAAGGCCAACGTGACCGACGCCTCACTCAAGAAGGCCCTCGGCACCCTCGAGCTGGAGCAGCATGTCATCGATCAGATCGGCGGCGCGATGGTGTCGCGCGCATCGCTCTTCATCTTCGGTGCGCCCGGCAACGGCAAGAGCACGATCACCGAGCGCATGGCGCTCCTGATGGGTGCGCCGGTCGAGATTCCCCACGCCGTCGCGGTGGGCGACGAGATCATCCGAGTGATCGACCCCGTCTACCACAAGATCGCGGACGGAGCGCAGCCCATCGACCGGCGCCTGGTCAAGGTGGAGCGGCCCGTCGTCGTCGCCGGCGGCGAGCTCAAGCTGCAGCAGCTAGACCTCACGTATGACTCGTCCAACCGTTACTACGAAGCCCCGCTTCAGTGGAAAGCCAACGCGGGCGTGTTCGTCATCGACGACTTCGGCCGCCAGGAAGTGCCGCCGATGCGCCTCCTCAACCGATTCATCGTGCCGATGGAGAAGAAGGTGGACTACCTCGACTTATCGGCCTCAGGCCGCAAGATCGAGCTGCCGTTCCTGTGCCAGATCGTCTTCTCCACCAACCTGTCCCCCACCGAGCTCGTCGACGAAGCCTTCCTCCGCCGCATGGCTTACAAGATCGGAGTGAGCAATCCGTCGCCGGAAGCGTTCGGCCGCATCCTGCGCTACGAGTGCGACCGGCAGGGCGTGTCGTTCGACGAGAAGGCGATCGGGTATCTGCTCAACAACCTGTATGGAAAGAAACCGCTGCGCGGTTCGCACCCACGTGCGCTGATCGCCCGCCTTGTGGACCTCGCGAACTACCGCCAGGAACCGCCGCGCCTGACGCCCCAGACGTTGAAGGAGGCCTTCGACGCCTGCTTCAACCCCGCCCTCGGCAGCCTCACCGAAGAGGACTGGGCGAGACCCGCTATTACATAGCGGTTATGAGGAAAAACCTGCCGGTTTTCCCTCATCGCGCGTCGGCTTCGCCGAGGCGCTGCGCTCTTTCCCGCTGAAGGGATTTGCTGAATATCACGCCTCGCCACGCTGGCAGTCAAAAGGCACACCGAGTTGCGGCCGGGATAAACCCGGCCGCCCTGGCTACGCTTATTTAGCGTTCTATCGGGGTCGTTACGCCTCGGAGTCGTTGGCGCCACATCGGCAGGTCTCTGAACGCGCCTCTCTGGTGCTCTGGCAGCAGCTCCGCGATCTCGAGCATGATCGCCTGCGCCGCCTCTTCTCGCTTCACCCTCGTGCCGTCGGAACGTTTGGAGAGAACCAGGAACGGCTTCCCGAACGTGATGCTCACATGCGTCCGCCGCGGCCAGTGGGCGCCTTTAGGAAAGCAGTCCCGCGTTCCCGTGAGGCCTACCGGGACGACGGGGCACGCCGCCCTCTGCGCGATGAAGCCGGCCCCCGGCTCGGGCTCAGCCAGCACGCCCGACTCGACCCTGGTTCCCTCCGGATAGATGATCAGCGCCTGCCCAGACTTGAGGATGTCAAATGCCGTGCGCATGGCTGTACGGTCCGCGGAGTGGCGTATGACCGGGAACGCGTGATATAGACGGAATATCCAGGCGATGTGGGCGCGCTTGAAGTATTCGGATTTCGCCATGCTCCACGAATCGCCGCGCGGCAAGAATGCCGGCACCAGCGGCGGATCGAGGGTGGCCGAATGGTTTGGACAGATGATCACCGGGCCGTGACGCGGAACGTTCTCCAGTCCGACGACCTTGAAGAGGCCGATCAGATAGGTACGCGTCATCGCGCGCATGAGCCAGCGCATGAACGCGTATGTCATGGCGTGGCGCGTCCGGCCTCGACCAGCCGCACGATGACGTCGACCACCTGATCGACGTCGAGGTTGTCGGTGTCGATTGACACCGCATCCGGCGCGGGCCGCAGCGGCGCGACCGCTCGGTGCGTGTCGACGAGGTCGCGGGCCTCGACCTCGCGTCGCATCACCTCCGGGTCGACCCGTTCGCCGCGTCGCTCGTATTGAGCCGCACGCCGGCGCACCTTCTCGTCGAGGCTCGCCGTGAGGAAGAACTTGTGGTCGGCGTTCGGAAACACGACGGTGCCGATGTCGCGGCCCGCCATCACGACGCCATCGCGCGCCAGCCGCCGCTGCTGGTCCACGAGCGCCGCGCGTACGCCGGGGATCGCCGAGATGCGCGGTAGAGCCTCGGCGAAGTCGGCGTCGTAGATACCTTCGGTCAGCTCCACCCCATCGGCCCACACGCGATCGCCTTCGACCGTCAATTGCACCGATTCCGCCAGCCTGGTTGTCGCGTCGGCGTCGCCCGGGTCGACGCCGCGTTCGGCGGCCAGCCTGGTTATGGCTCGGTACATGAGACCGCTGTCGATGAAGGGGAGGCCGAGGCGCTCAGCCACACGCTTCCCCACGGCCGACTTTCCAGTCGCCACACCGCCGTCGATCGCGACGATCACGTGGGCTCGATCCGAACCGCGCGGCGCAGGGCTTCGACCTCGGCTTCGCCCAGGACCCGCCAATCACCGGTCTTCAACCGGCCTAGCTTCAACGGGCCGAAGCCGGTGCGACGCAACGACTGCACCTTGTGCCCGATCGCATGCAGCATCCGGCGGACCTGGCGGTGGCGGCCTTCACGGATGACCATGCGGAGCTCGGTGCGGGCTGCGCCGGGGGCCGGGTCGAAGCTCACGATCTCGACCTCCGCCGGCGCCGTCTTGCCATCCTCCAGCTCAACCCCAGTTCTCAGGGACTCGACGTCCTTCCCATTCGGGCTGCCCACGACGACCGCGATGTATTCCTTGGCAACCTTGTAGCGCGGATGCGTGAGACGGAAGGCGAGCTCGCCGTCGTCGGTGAGGACGAGAAGACCGGTCGTGTCCGCGTCCAGCCGGCCGACTGGAAAGAGGCGGTGGCCCGCCATGCCCTCATCGCCGACCGCGTCGAGCACCGTCGGCCGCGACGCTTCGTCCTTCGCGGTCGTGATCACGCCCAGAGGCTTGTTGAGCATCAGGTAGCGATGCTTGATACGCGGCTTGACCACAAGCCCGTCGACGGTGACGACGTCGCGATCCGGGTCGACGAGCACGCCGGAAGGCGGCGGGCGGTCGCCGTTGACGAGCACCGAACCCGACGAGATCAGATCATCGGCGCCACGCCTGCTGGCGACGCCCGATCGCGCCAGGAAGCGATTCAGCCTTTCCAATCACGCGGTTCCGGCGGTCGGTT
>VBFD01000015.1:0-24707 GCA_005883585.1 Chloroflexota bacterium | reverse complement strand
CGACCTCACGCTGTACACGACCGCGGCTTCGCAAGTGCAGGGCTCAATCCAGGGCATCCTCGGGGGCTTCTCGGGGATGTACGAGCACAACCTGTACCTGAACAACCTGTTCGAGCTCATGGAGACGAAGTCGACCATGCCCGCGCCTGCCAAGCCGACCAAGGTCCCGCAGCCCCTGCGCGGCGAGATTCGCTTCGACAACGTGACGTTCGCCTACCCGGGCGCAGAGGCCAATGCGCTCACCAATCTCAGCTTCACCGTGCAGCCCGGCGAGACCCTGGCGATCGTGGGGAGGAACGGCGCCGGCAAGACGACGTTGTTCAAGCTCATCTGCCGGCTGTACGACCCCAACGAGGGCCGGATCCTCATCGACGGGATCGACATCCGCGATTTCGATCCCAACGAGCTGCGCGCGCAGATCGGAGCCATGTTCCAGGACTACGTCACCTACCAGGCCACGGCGGCGGAGAACATCGGCCTCGGCAACGTTCCCGACATCGACGACCGCGAGCGGATCGAGGTCGCGGGCGCCCAGGCCGGGGCAGCCGAGCTCATCTCGGGGCTTCCCGATGGCTACGACACCGCACTGGGCAAGTGGTTCGACCACGGCGTAAACCTGTCCGGTGGTGAATGGCAGAAGGTGGCGCTGGCTCGGGCGTTCATGCGCGACGCGAAGATCCTCCTGCTCGATGAACCCACGTCGGCGCTCGACGCCCAGGCCGAGTACGACCTGTTCGAACGATTGCGGTCGCTGACCCGCGGTCGAACCGCTGTCTACATCTCGCACCGGTTCTCGACCGTGCGCCGGGCCGACCGCATCGTCTTCCTGGAGCACGGCCGCCTCGTCGAGGAGGGCACGCACGCCGACCTGATGAAGCTGAACGGCCGATATGCGCGGCTCTTCCGGATGCAGGCGTCCGCGTACACGGGCGAGGATGTGCTCCCCGAACCCGAAGATGTGAAGGTGTAGCGGGAGTCTCCTTGTAGAGTTTCCCGCCATGCCGCCCCGGTTTCTCACGCCGATCCGGGCCGGCATCCTTCTCGGCGCGGCAACCGCCGGGGCTTATCTGATCGGCTCAGGTCGCTCCTTCGGCTACGACGCCGCCGCGACCTTCGCCAACTTTGTCGCGACCCCAAATCTTGTCGATGCGTTTGCCGTCCATTCGGCTCTGCCCAGCATCCCGCTCAAGTACATCGCATCCAACGACCACGTTTTCTTGTCGCTCGTTAGCCATGTCATCTATTCGTTGACGGGATCGAGAAGCGAAGTCGTGTACAGGCTCGTGCCGGCGCTGGCGGCGGGGGGCACGGTCGGAGTCTCGGCGGCCGTGCTGGCGAAGCGCTTCGGACTGATGGCGGGTGCGTGCGCCGGGATCTTCATCGCGACCAATCCGCTGTTCGTGGAGAACAGCCGCGACCTGCGCGGCTACAGCCTGGCCGCGCTCCTAGCACTTTTGGCGACAATCTCCCTCTCCCCGCCGGGGAGAGGGTTGGGGAGAGGGGCGCGGGTTGTCTATGCAGTGCTCATGGGCCTGGCAATCGCTACCCATGTTTTCGCGGTCGTCGTGCTGGTGGCGCACGTAGTCTGGATCGGGCTGCGAAGATCGTGGCCTGAGCTCAGGAAACTCGCCCCAGCCTGGATCGCCGCGTTAGCGATCGGCGTTGTGGCCAACGCCAACATCGAGGTGATGGAGTTCGTGCAGCACGGCTTTCCCTCGAGCCAGTTCGACCCCACGTTCCCTCGCGACCTCGTCCTTTTTCTGCTGGGCGCACCCGTGCTGCTGGCGGTAGGTCTCTGGTTGAGCACGGTTGGGCTTGGCCTGTGGGCGGTGCGCCGTGAGCCCCTGGTGTGGGCGTCGATTGCGGTGGTGGCGGCGGTGGTGGCCGTCCTCTGGCTCGTCCTGCAGCCTGCATACCTCTACCCGCGCTTCTTCACCTTCCTCATCCCGGGCATCGCGTTCTTGGTGGCCGCCGCCATCCAGCGCTGGAAGGTGTTGGCGCCCGTCGTCCTGGCCGGTGCGGTGGCGGCAGTCGTGGCCCAGGCGCCGGGTTACACGCAAGACCCCCTCGCGCTGCCGCAGGCCGCGGCCGAGGTGGATCGCGCCCAGGCCGCTGGAGGCACGGCCTGCGTGATCCACTCGGACGAGTCGGTCCTGGCTGCTTACACGACCCGGTTCAAGGTGGTCACGACCGCCGACGAGCTGGCTGGATGTGACGAAGTGGTGGTGGTGAGCTGGAACGTCGACCTGGCGCTGCGCGACCTCGCGGCACAGGAATTCCCGCGCCGGACGCTACTTCCCGCCAGCTACCCAGCCGTCGTGCTCGGGCGCTGAGCCCGGCGCGCTACCAGCCGGCGTGGGTGTGGTTCAGCTGGAGGACGCGTACCGCGCGGCCACGCATACGGTCGCAGCGCCAGCAGAAAACCACGGCGTCGATCCCCCAGGGCAGGATCCCTTGCAGCAGTACCTCTCGCTCGCGACGGTGCAGCAGCCAGCAGACGATGTAGGTCATTGAGCCCGACGAAGCTATCACGGTGCCCCCGACAAAGCAAAGGAAAGACTGTTAAGACTTGATGCGGTCGATCTTGGCAGCGAGGATGAAGTCGTTGTCGGTCAGGCCGCCGGCGGCGTGGGTGAAAAGATGGACCGTCACAGAGCCGTAGCTGACCAGCAGGTCGGGGTGGTGACCCTCGGCCTCGGCGATCGGAGCGATCCTGTTGACGAACTCGACGGCCGGTATGAAGCCCTTGAACTTGTACCGCTTGGTGAGGCGCAGGTGCCCCTCGTCGTCTTCGACCGTCCAGCCGTCGAGCTGCTCCAGGAGCTGCCCGACCTCGTGGCTGGAGAGTGGGGGAGTGCCAGGCTCGCACTTGACGCAGTGTCGCTGGTGGAGGGGTTTGGTCTCGGACGCCATCGAGATGATCGTAAAGCCTTGGGTAGAATGGTCACTCCCGCCGGGCGCGCGCAGGCGCATATTTGGGCGGCTAGCTCAGCGGGAGAGCGCTTGCCTCACACGCAAGAGGTCGTTGGTTCAAACCCAACGCCGCCCACCACCGGTTCGTGGCCCCGTCGTCTAGTGGACTAGGACGCAGCCCTCTCAAGGCTGAGACCGCGGGTTCGAATCCCGCCGGGGCTACTTCTTCTCAGCCTTGAGAGGGGTCTTAGGAAAATGCGCCCTGCGCGCGCCCGGCGAGGCTGAGATCGCGGGTTCGAATCCCGCCGGGGCTACTCCTGCCCGCCACCCCGGGACATGAGCTGCTAGCCATTGGGTTTGGCGACGGATGTGGATGCGAGCGCTAATTCGGCTATTGACACAGTGGCACGCACTGCTAATAGTCGAGGCGACGGCGATGCCGCGGGAGGCACCGAGCTCCAGAAACAGGATTGCACGGGGGAGGAGCCATGGAACGGACGCTGTTCGAGCGACTTGGTGGAATCGGCGCGGTCACAGCGGTCGTCGAAGACTTCAGGGACCGGGTGGCCGGAGACGACCGGATAAACCTGAAGTTCGCGAGGACGGACCTTGCGCGATTGACAAAGATGCTCATCGACCAGGTCTGCGAAGCTACGGGCGGTCCTTGTCGATATAACGGACGGAGCATGAAGGAAGCACATGCCGGGATGAAGGTCACCAAAGGTGAGTTCAGTGCCCTGGTCGAGGATCTTGTCGCGACGCTGAATCAATTCAAGGTCCCCAGCGCCGAACAAGACGAGCTCTTGGCGATCCTTGGCCCTCTGAAGTCGGACATTGTCGAGGTGGATTCGAGTGAGGTTGGAACACCACTTCCAGACGAGTTCCGACCTGCGCCCGCTTTGATGGCGTAATAGGGCCAGACGCGATGCCCGAGCTGCGCCTCGCCGTCGAGCAGTCGGATCGGCTTAGGAGCCCTTCAGTGCGCTGGCATGCGCAGGCGGCCCTCGGCAGGGCTCTATATGCGATGGGCGACGACAATGGAGCTGAGCACACCTTCGCCGCGGCCGCGAACGTCATTCAGGCGATGGCCGCCGGGCTGGCACCGGCGCGTGCAGTCAGATTCGTGGCTGCGGAGCCGATCCGCGAGGTCTTGGGAGGCTCAACAACCCCGGTCTGACCCTTGCAGCAAGTTCATGAGAACCTGAGCCGCGGTTTCGTAGGTGTCGCCTCGAATCCCGCCGGGGCTACTTCATCTGATGCGTGCGATGGTAACATCACGCATCATGCGCACCACGATCGATCTCGATCCTACGGTCGTGAAGGAGCTCAAGCGCCGGAGCAAGGGCGCGGGCAAGAGCATGGGCCAGGTCGCTTCCGAGCTGCTGGCCTCGTCTCTAAGGGAACAGGCCGGACGCCCTCGGAATCCCGGTGGCCTGACGTGGATCGCCAAGGATTTGGGCCGGCCTTTGGCTGACCTCGAAGACAAGGAGGCGGTGAGGGCCCTATTCGACGTGCGCGAATGAGCGCAACCGTCGACGCCAACATCCTCGTCTACGCAAGCAATCAGAGCGATCCTGTCTACCCGCAGGCCATACAGCTGGTCACGCGGCTGGCAGCTGGACCCGACCTTCTGTATTTGTTCTGGCCGGTTGTATTGGGATATCTGCGCATCGTTACTCACCCGGCGATCCTCCCGAAGCCCCTTAGCGCACGCGACGCGACCGCCAACGCCGAAGCCCTTCTCCAGCGGCCGCACGTGCGTACACCAGGCGAGGCGGACGGATTCTGGGAGCTGTTCCGTCAAACGGGCCGCGACCAGGCGCGCGGAAACGACGTGCCCGACGCTCACCTCATTACGCTCATGAGGCAGTACGGCGTACGGCGCATTTACAGCCGCGACCTGGGCCTCAGCCGATACGCAGATGTGGATGTAGTCGACCCTTTCGCGCTGCCCGGTGGTGGACGCCGAGGACGACGCTCTGCGAGGTGACCGAGTTCGTCAAGATGGTTCGAATAGCGTCCCGCTTGGGCTACGACTTGTCGCGGTATCGCGAAAGTAGCTGCTGTTGGGCCGAGGCCGCTGGCTCATCTCGTGGCTCGGGCTTCGCATCCCACATCGCCTGGTTGCGGCGTAGGCGGATCAATCGAACGGCGGATGCCACGGCCGCGATCAGGAAGCTGGCCTCAACCGCGAAGTAGCCATAGGCAAAAGGCTTGGAAGGTTCCAAGACGTAAGCAGATCCCAAACAGAAAAGGCCTACAAGTCCGCAGATGAGCGCGCCCAAGGACCCCATCCATCCGGGCCGGCGCTGATAGATGAGTCCGACGACAGCGGCAATCAACGGAAGCGAGAAGACCCAGAAGAACGGATCCAGAGGCGCCACCGTCAAGACGAAAAAGCCGCCGAAGAAAGCCAGGAAGCCGGATTCGCTGTATGAGGGGTAGCCAACTAGAACCCCGAATGGGAACGCGTACGAGATCATGGCCGCCACAAAGGCGACAGGCACCAACGCGTTGATCAAGCGATCCCACCAACGCGACTCGATGTCCTTCATCGTTTCTGGAGCCCCCGAATCGACTCGATCATCCCGAGGTGGCGGCTCAGGTGCTCGAGGTAGATGAGGACGTTGTCTAGTTTTGTGTCGCCATCCGGCTCAACCCTCGGGACGGCCAGCAGCTCCTCATCCGTTATGAGCTTGATCGCCTCCTCGGCGTACGCGAAGGCGAGTCTGGCGTATTCGACGACTTCCTTCTGAACCGGGAACCGCATCTCTTCCGCCGCGTCGTCCGACATCTCTGTTCCTGTATCGCGCCGCCCCATCGAGCCGGGAGTGAGCGACCACCGCTCCGCCAGCGACTCCCTCTCCCATACCTGCGCGCGAGGATCCTTGGCCAATGCTCTGTGAAAGTAGGACGCGAAAACGTCGTCCCAGCGCGCTGCGTGCCACAGCTGCCAGGCGACCGAGTGGAGGCTTGGACCCGCGCTCCACGCAAATTGCTCGGCTGACAGCTCTTCCCCCGCGCTCAACAAGCGTTGGTGTGTGAGCTTGTAGATGCGCAAGAGCGACTCGCCAAGAGAACGCAGGTGCGCCGCCATCAAATCGCCTACCGTCGGACATCCTTCAATCGAGTGGCGATGAGCTTCTTGACCAGCGCTTTCGGAAGTGGCTTGTCGATCGGAAAGTGCAACGACCCCGGCGTGCTTTCATAGCCCGCCAGATCACCGGACAGCTCCCCAAGCACCGATCCGCTATGGGGGAGGTAGGCGAGGTGGTTCTTGAAGGCAGCGAAGCCGGCGATCACCTTGCCGTCCAGTCGAAAGGCGGGCATGCCGTACGAGATGCACTCCTCGGCGTCAGGGATGACGCTGAGGATGGTCTGGCGCAGGGTCTGTAGCGTCGTCCGCTTCGGCTCGTCGAGGGACGCCAGGTATTCGTCGATCTCTCGCGGTGCCAACTTCACCCTATTGTCGGTCCATGAGCAAGGTACTGGTCACCGGGTCATCCGACGGTCTCGGTCTGATGGCCGCTCAGCGATTGCTCGCCGCCGGTCACGAGGTAGTCCTCCACGGCCGCAACTCGGGTCGTGCCCGCGACGCGCAGACCGCGGCGCCGAAGGCCCGAGGTGTGGTCGTCGGCGACCTCGCCAGCATCGCGGAAACTCGTGCGCTTGCCGAACAGGCCAACCGTTTGGGGCCGTTCGACGCAGTTATTCACAACGCCGGAGTCGGTGACCGCGAGCGGAGAATCGAGACGGTCGATGGGCTCGAGCACATCTTTGCCATCAACGTGCTCGCCCCTTACCTGCTTACCGCGCTGATAGACGTCCTGCTGGCCTTTGCGATGGCGCGGCGATGGCCGGACGTGCGGTCCAATGCCGTCGACCCGGGTTGGGTCGCCACGAAGATGGGCGGGCGGGGCGCGCCGGACGATCTCGAACAAGGATCCGAAACGCAGGTGTGGCTCGCGGTCAGTCAGGACGCGGCCGCGATGGTGAGTGGCGCGTACTTCTATCACAAGAAGCGCCAAAGCATCCATCCAGTAGCTTCAGACGCGACAATCCAGGACCGACTGCTTGCGGCCTGTGAAGAGCTCACCGGCACGCCGATTCCTCTGTGACCGGGCCGTTGATTCCGTGACGCCGGACGCGGATCATGGGCACCTGAAAACCTCCAAGAAGGCGCCGTCCCTCTTCGACCTGAACGTCGAGAAGATCCTCGATCACTGGGACGTGCCCGAGGCGATCCGCGAGGTGATCGCCAACGCCATCGACGAGAGTGCGCTCACCGGCACCGCCGAACCCGAGATCGTCAAGCGGCGCGACGGATGGCACGTGATCGATTTCGGGCGCGGCCTCCGCTACCAGCACCTGACGCAGAACGAGAATCCGGAAAAGCGCCGCCAGCCGGACCTCGTGGTCGGGAAGTTCGGCGTCGGCCTCAAGGACGCGCTGGCGACGTTCCACCGTCGCGGCATCGAGGTTATGGTTCGCAGCCCCCACGCAGACATCACTCTGCAGCGAGCGGCCAAGAGCAACTTCGCCGACGTCAAAACCCTGCATGCCGCTGTTTCCGCGCCGTCCGAACCAAAACGCAAGGGCACCGATTTCGCGCTTCGCGGCCTCCGCGACTCGGATGTGGCCGCCGCCAAGGACTACTTCCTTCGTTTCGCAGGTGACGAAGAGCTCGAGCGCACCGACCTGGGCGCGATCCTGCGGCGGCGCCCCGACGAGCCGGCCCGCGTTTACGTCAAGGGCGTGCGTGTGGCCACCGAGGAGCAGTTCCTTTTCTCGTACAACATCACCTCGACCACGGCCCAGCTGCAGAAGGCGCTGAACCGCGAACGAAGCAATGTCGGGCGCACGGCGTACCAGGACCGTGTCAAATCGATCCTGCTCAAGAGCAAGTCAGCGGCGGTCGCCGATCAGCTCGCCGCCGACCTGACCAAGATTCAGGCCGGCACCAACCACGATGAGATCACCTGGCTCGACGTCCAGGAGCAGGCGGTTCGCATCCTCGCCACGCAGGCTAAGTCCATCTTCGTCACCTCACGGCAGCTGCTCTACATGGGCGCGACGATTCAAGAGGCGCGAACCGACGGATACAAGATCCAGTGGATTCCCGACCGACTCGCCGCGCGCCTCTCAGACCTCCGCGACCTCAACGGCAAGCCGATCCTCGACCTGAGCGCCTTCATAAGGGTCTGGAACGAGTCGTTCCATTTCGACTTCGTCGATCCATCCAGGCTGAACGCGGCGGAGCGGAAGAGCTGGAGCATCTTGCCGGAGGTGCTGCGCTTGGCCGGCGACCATGCGAAGCGGGTGCAGGAAGTGCGCATCTCCGCGACCATGCGACTGGACGAGGCGCAGTACGAAACCGAGGGCGTGTGGGATGCGCCCAACATCGTCGTCAAGCGTTCGGTGCTGGATTCGCCGCGACACTTCGCGCGCGTCCTGCTGCACGAGATCGCACACGCGAGCTCGAACGCGAATCACGGCAGCATCCCTTTCATGGCCGCCATCGACGACCTGGCCGCGCTGGGCGCGGTGAAAGCGATTGGGTCGCGGCCTAGCCGCCCGCTATCGCGCCCACGATCAGGTATGGCTCGCGCCCGGCGGCGACCTCCGCGGGCAGAGGATCGTCGGGCGAATCTTCCGAGCGATCCTCCTCGCACGCGTAGAACCTGAGCAGGGGCCGCCGCTTCACGACCCGTATCACTGCAGGGTTTGACCCTCCACCGAGAGCACTGCCGGCAGGTCATGAACGATCGCCTTCCAACTGTCCCCGGCGTCGGCCGACGCGTACACCTGGCCGCCCGAGGTGCCGAAGTACACGCCGCAAGAGTCGAGCGAGTCCACGGCCATGGCGTCGCGGAGCACGTTCACGTAGCAGTCCTTCTGAGGGAGTCCCTTCGTGAGGGCCTCCCACTCGTTGCCGCCCGTGCGGCTGCGGTAGACGCGCAGCTTCCCCTCCGGAACGAAGTGGTCTGAGTCGCTCGTTATGGGAACCACGTAGACGGTC
Source organism: Chloroflexota bacterium (assembly GCA_005883585.1). GTDB lineage: Bacteria > Chloroflexota > Dormibacteria > Dormibacterales > Dormibacteraceae > UBA10449. Next base: position 15,775 of record VBFD01000015.1, on the reverse strand, counting down.
TCCGGCTCGTGCGAATGCACGTCGATGACAAAGCCGAAGTCCGTCGGCAGGTTGCCGCTGACCTCGCGCCAGTTGTCGCCGGCGTCGTCGCTGCGCATCACGTCCCAGTGCTTCTGCATGAACAGCACGTTGGGCTTGCTCGGGTGCATCGCGACGTGGTGCACGCAGTGCCCGACCTCCGCGTCCTGGTCGGGAATGTAGTTGGACCTCAGACCGCGGTTGATCGGAAGCCAGCTCTTGCCTGCGTCGTCGCTTCTGAACGCGCCGGCCGATGAAATCGCGGTGATGATGCGGTCGGGGTGTGTCTTGTCGAGGATGATCGTGTGCAGGCACAGGCCGCCGGCGCCAGGGGCCCACGTGGGGGCGGACGGGTGCGTGCGCAGGGCCGAAAGCTCCTCCCATGTCTTACCCGCGTCCGTGGACTTGAACAGCGAGGCATCTTCGACCCCTGCGTACACGGTGTCGGGGTCGGTCAGCGACGGCTCCAGGTGCCACACGCGCAAGAATTCGTAAGGGTGGTCGGAGTTGTCGTACCACTTGTGCGTGTGCGTGTCGCCTTCGTATTTGAACTCGTTGCCCACCGGGTTCCAGGTGGCACCGCCGTCGTCAGAGCGCTGCACAACCTGGCCGAACCAGCCGCGCGACTGTGCCGCATAAAGCCGGTTCGGATCGACGGGAGAACCCTTGAGGTGGTAGACGTCCCAGCCGGCGAAATGCGGACCATCGACCTTCCAGGTCTGGCGGCGCTCGTCAGACGTCAGGACGAACGCGCCTTTGTGGGTGCCTACGAGTAGACGTACCTTCGTCATGACCCCTCCATTCGCTTTATTTCCAAGCACATTCTGCTACGCCGCCGCCTCGCACTCGACGCACTCGGTCTCCGGCAGCTCGACCGGCATCGAGGGCCTGCCTCGCAGCAGTGACACGGCCAGCGCCAGGGTGACGACCACCGTACCGGCGCCGACCAACCACGCGAGGTGATAACCGCCGGCCAGCGCGACGGCGCTGCCGGCGCCATCGTGAAGCAGGCTCAAGGTGCGCGAGCCCGCCAGTGTCGCGAGCACCGCAAGGCCGAGCGCGCCGCCAACCTGCCCGGTCGTGTTCAGGATTCCCGAGGCCAAACCGGCGTCGGCGGGCCGAACGTCCGACATCGCGATGATGGTCAGCGAGGGGAATGAGAGGCCGCCGCCCAGGCCGAGCAGGGCCAGCGGAACCATCAGATGAATCGGATAGCTCGCGTTCGTCGGTCCTAGCGCGAGCATCGTGAGCGCGGCCGCGACGACGACCTGCCCCGCTCCAAGCACCGCGACGGGGCCATACCTGTTGATCAGCAAGGCCGAGAAGCGGATCGAGAACAGGCCCATGACGACGGCGACCGGCAAGAACGCCAGTCCGATCGCCATCGGCCCATATCCGAGCACCCTCTCCAGGTCCAGCGAGCCCATGAAGAAGAATCCGAAGAAGGCTGCCGTCATCAGGGCCTGCACGACATTGGAGGCGGATAGCTTGCGTGAGGCGAACACTCCGAGCGGCAGCAGCGGGTTGCGCGCGAGCGCCTGCCGCGCGACGAACGCACCCAGCAATGCGAGCGCGATCCCGCCGAACACGATCGTGTGAAGCGAGCCCAGCCCGTACACCGACGATTCGACGATCGTGTACACGCCGAGCATCAACGCACCCGTGACCAGGGCGGCGCCGAGGACGTCGGCGCCCCGCCCAATTCCGATCCCGCGGCCGGACTCGAGCAGCCGAGCGGACAAGGCCGCCGTGACGAGGCCCACCGGGACGTTGACGAAGAAGATCCAGTGCCAGCTGACGGCCTGGGTGATCAAACCGCCCGCGAGCAAGCCGACGGCCGCGCCGGCGGAGGCCACGAAGCTGAAGACGCCGAACGCCTTGGCCTGCTCGTCAGGCTTCGGGAACAACGTCACGATCATCGCGAGGATGACGGCCGAGCTGGTGGCGCCGCCGATACCCTGGATGAAGCGTGCGGCGATGAGCATCGGCTGGTTGAACGACAATCCGCACAGCACCGAGGCACCGATGAAAATGCCGAGGCCGATCAGGTAAATACGCTTGCGCCCGAACAGGTCGCCGAGGCGGCCTGCCAGCAGCAAGAACCCGGCGAACGCGATCAGGTAAGCGTTGATGACCCACGCCAGCCCAGCCTGCGAAAAGCCAAGGTCGCGCTGGATCGATGGCAGCGCGACGTTGACGATCGTCATGTCGATCACGATCAGCAGAAAGCCGGTGCAGAGGATCAGGAGCGACAGCCAGCGCGTGTTTCTCATGCCCTTTCAGACTGCCCTGCCCGCAAAACTCATCGGTCTGACTAGAAAAACCGATGAATTTCAGCCCTGAATTCCGTCTAAACAGGTGATGACGATCGGCACGATCATCCTGGACTGCGCCCCGCTCGAAGAACCTGACGCGGGGACGATCGACCAGATCGCCAGGATCCAGGTTGCGGTCCAGAGAGGCGGCTGTGATTTGCAGCTCGAAAACGCGAGCAGATCCCTGGTCGACCTGATCGACCTCTGTGGCCTGGCGGGCGTGTTAAGGGTCGAGCCGGGGCGGCAGACCGAATAGAGGAAAGAGCCGGGCGGTGTCGAGGAAGAAGGTGATATCGGCAATCCGGCCGTCCGACAGCTCGATGACCTGCAGCGCCCATGGCTCATGGCCGCCGTTCGGGCTGGGCTTGTACTGCCCGTAAGTCGGCATTCCGTTGGCGCTGATGGCGGGAATCACACGTGACCCGCGGCAGCCGATTCCAGGCCCAAACCACCACTTGAGGATGTCCTCGCGACCGCTCAGCCACATGTCGTACGGCGGCATGGATTGGGTCGCGTCTTCCCGGATCAGAGATGTCAGGGCCGAGATGTCGTACCGCTCGAAGGCTGAAACGTAGCGCTCCAGCATGGCGCGGTCGGACTCGCTCAATCGAGGTAAGGGATCGGTCGCGCTGACCTTGCTCTTGGCGAGCGTGGCCCGCGCCCGCTGGAGGGCGCTGTTGACCGACGCCACCGAGGTGTCGAGGAGCTCGGCCACCTCCGTCGCCTCCCAGCGCAGGACCTCGCGAAGGATGAGGGCGGCCCGCTGGCGCGCCGGCAGGTGCTGCAAGGCAGCGACAAAGGCGAGCCGGATCGACTCCTTTTCCACAGCAAGGTCGGCGGGGTCTCTCTCCGGCGCCACGAGCTGTATGGGGATTGGCTCGAGCCACGTCGCCTCGGGCCTGACGTTGAGGTTCTTCTCGAGAGGCGCCAATGCGGGACCGAGATCCAGCGGCCGGTTGCGCTTTTCTCGGCTCTTCAGCATGTCGATGCACACGTTGGTTGCGATCCGATACAGCCAGGAGCGCATCGCGGCGCGCCCCTCGAACCGGTCGCGACTACGCCACGCGCGCACGAAGGCTTCCTGGACCGCATCTTCCGCGTCGAAGGGCGAGCCGAGCATCCGGTAGCAGTAGGCGGTCAGCGACGCCCGATGCTCCTCCAGCTCGCCGAATGCGGGCGCGGCCGAGAGCGCGGACTCCTTCACAAGGTCGATTTTAGATGGGGAGTCGAGCAGCGCTGTTCAGCCCTCCAGCACCTCGCGCAGCCTGACCGCAAATTGGTCGGGGTGGCTGTCGAAGCCGGCATGAGCACCAGGAAACACGGCGGCTTGCGTCCCCAGCCGCTTCGCCAGCTCCAAACCGCCGTCGTGGGCGAGCTCGCCACGCGACTCGGCCCCGACTCCCGGCGCGATCCTGCAGGAGCAGGCCTTCAAGGCGGCGAAGTCGGGCTCGTAACGGGCGACGGCAAGCATGTACGGTCCGACGAAGAGGTCCATGTTCCGCATCATCTGGGCTATCCCCTCGCGCATCTCGGGGGTCGGTTCGCCTTGTGGAGGCGGAGGCCCGCTGTTCTTGACCCGCGTGAGGGCCATGAACTTCTGCATCGCGGGCCCCATTCCCGCCGTGCGGTAGGTCTCCACGATGTCTTCCATCTCCGACCGTACGTACGCGGGATCCGGCTGCAGTGCCGGCGAAGGCGGCTCATGCGGGATGAGAGTGCTCAGCTGCTCGGGATGACGAGCCGCCAGCTCCAGCGAGATCGAGGCGCCGCCGCTGCTGGCGAACACGAAAGCCTTCTCTTTCGTGATTGCTGACAGCAAGCGATGAACGTCGTCAGCGAAAACCTGCACGATCCGCTCTTCGTCGAGCGGGCCGTCGAGCTTGCTGTGCGAGAGGCCGCGCGGGTCGTAGGTCACGACCGTGTAGTCCGAGGCGAGGGGAACTGCCGTGTTCCGGAACGCCGCGGCGTCAGCTGGTCCTCCAGGCATCATGAGCAGCACGGGTCCTGATCCCCGAACCTCGTAATAGAGGCTCGCGCCAGGCACTTTCAAAGTCTCGGTGGTCACCGGCACAGTCGTACTCATGGTGTGAACCTCCTGATGAGTTCGTTCATCTCTTTAGACCGAACCTGGACGCGAAACTCATCGCTCCTGACCGTCGACTCGATTCTCGCGCATCCTTGGCGGTGATTTGAGCCTGGTCATCACCGCCGAACCGTTCGATTCCGCCGACGCGCTGCGATTGGTCTCGGCCCTCGACGCCGGCCTGGCCGAGCTGTATCCGCCCGAGCAGCGCTTCGGGCCGAACCTCAAGCCGGAGCATCTCGAGGCCGGCCGCGGCGCGTTTCTCGTGGCGCGGGATGGCGAACGAGCGATCGGCTGTGGCGCCATGCGCCTCCTCGATCCGGCGACCGCCGAGGTGAAGAGGATGTACGTCGAGCCGGGCCAACGGGGCAAGGGAGTGGGGTGGGCGGTGCTGGCAAGCATCGAGGCTTCGGCGAGGCAACTCAACGTGAAGCGCCTCGTTCTCGAGACCGGCGTTTACCAGGAGGCGGCGATCTCGCTCTATCGCCGGGCCGGATTCACGCAGACCGATTGCTGGGGCGAGTACTCGTCATCGCCAAGCAGCATCTGCTTCGAAAAGAATCTGTGACGCTAGTGGTGTGTCGCTAAACAGCAAGCCCGATGGCTACCTTCTCGGCTCGTACCGCATCGCCACCGCCCCCGAGCCGAACTCCAGCCGGCTCACGAGCCTCAAGTCGACACGCTTCGATAGCCCCGCGAACAATGTCGGCCCGTGGCCCACCAGCCTGGGCTGCACAACGAACTCGTACTCATCGATCAATCCCAGCTCCGTCAACGCCAGTGGGAGCTTCACACCTCCCACGAAAAGTCCCTTGCCCGACTCCCGCTTGAGTTGCTGAACGGCCTTGCCCAGATCCCCGCGCACGAGTTCCGCGTTCCAATCGACCTGCTCAAGGGTGCTCGACACGACGTACTTCTTTGCCGCGTTGATCGTCTGGGCGAACGGTTCCATCCAATCAGGTCTCACTCCCGTCGGCGCCGGCGGCCGCCACGCTGATTCCATCATTTCGTAGGTCACCCGGCCAAAGAGAAGGGCATCGGCCTGGTTGAGGTTCTCGACCGCGTGACGATGCAAGTCTTCGTCCGCGAACCCTTCACGATGATCGCAGCACCCGTCCAATGTGACGTTGATGGAGTACCGAAGGGGTCGCATTTCGCTAGATGCCGATATCTATAACAGACCGACGGTCGGTCTATTTATTGCGGGCTGCTCTCCAGCGCCGCACCATGTCGGTCGCCGCGCCACTCCAGTCCGGAAATCGAAACTCAAAACCGGCTTCGACGAGGCGCGTCGGCACGACTCGCCGGCTCTTGAGGACGAGCTCGGTTTCGGTGCGCAGGACGAAGGCGCCGACCTCGAGCATCCAGTCGGTCGCCGGCAGCCCGATTGGCGCCCCGTAGGCTCGGCGCAGGGCGGTCATGAAATCGCGATTGGGCAGCGGTCGGGGAGAGGAGACGTTGATGGGGCCGGCCAGGTCGGTGCGGGCGATGAGGAATTCGATCGCCTCGATGAAGTCTGTGTCGTGGATCCACGACACGAACTGGCGACCGGAACCGGACGTGCCGCCCAGACCCACCCGAACCAGGTTGAGAAGGATCTCGAAAGCTCCGCCCCTGTCGGGGCTCATGACGATCGCGCTGCGCAAAGCGACCTTGCGCGTGTGCGGCGTTACGGCTTCGAAGAAGGCTTGCTCCCAGGTGGTCGCGACGTCGTAGCTGAAACGCCACGACGCCGGCAGTCGCGCCTCACCGCCTCCGATCTCACCGTCGACCTCACCCATCGGCCGATCCAGCGCGTGGCGGTAGATGGTCGCGGTGCTGGCGTTCATCCAGAGCCTCGGCGGCTGGGATGACTTCGCGATCGCGTCGCCCACCAGCCGCGTGGTGACGATTCGGGACTCTTTGATCTCGCGGCGGTTGGCCTCGTTGTATCGGCAGTTGACGCTGCGACCCGCCAGGTTGATGACGACGTCGGCGCCGTCCAGCTCACGGGCCCAATCACCGAAGTGCAACCCATCCCAGGCGACCGTCGTCCACGGAACAGGATGCATGTGACGCGCGACGACCGACACGTCAACACCTCGACCATGGAAATGGCGAGACAGGATCTGACCGACCTGCCCGCTTCCGCCGGTGATGACGACCCTCAACTATTTGGGAGCGACGATTTCGTCCCACGTCTGAACGTCCGCGCCGTCCGGGTGGTCGTTGACGTAGTTGAACGGCCGGATCAGCTCGCGTAGGGCCAGCTGATAGTGGAAGGTGCCCGCCTGGTTGGCGGTGCCGGCGATCGAATACGTCGCGGTCGCCCCGGCGGCGAGGCCTCCGCAATCGAACGCCGTGTGGTCGACGTCGACTGAGCAGGTCCCCGGGTCGGTCACCGTGTGGAGCTCGTACCACCGGTCGGCGGAGATGAACGTGAGGCCGACATGCGTGAGAGCCGGTCCCGTGTTCGTCACGTTGACGACCAGCTGCGCGCGCCCGCCGACGGTCGCGGCTTGGGTGGCCGAAGCGCTCACGTCGGCGGTCAGCGGGGTCGGGGTGTTGAAGCAAGCAGAAAGAAGGAGCACAGCAACTCCCAGAACTGCCCTCATCTCATAAACCTGTTGCTCATTGAGGCCGAAAACCGGTGCGGTTATTGTGGAGGCCGTGGCGCCGATTCCCCAAGCCGTAACGTCCGCGCGCCGAGCGTCGTTTGAGTTCCCCGTGGGGATCAGGCTGGCGACCGTCATCGCCATGTTCGCCGTCGCCGGCTGCTCGAACTCAAACGGCGGGACCCCACACCACAGCCCATCTCCTTCGGCGCTGGCGAGCGAGTCGCCCTCGCCGAGCCCAAGTGAGTCGCCCGCCTCGAGTCCCGCAGCCTCACCCAGCCCGAGCCCGGCCGGGACTCCGGCCGTCGTCCCTTCCTGGGCTGCCATGCATGCCAGCTGCTCGGGCGGACCCGCCGCACAGGAGGCCTTGATCACGCTGCAGGGATCGACTCACCCGGTGCTCGCGGACGTCACCGACCCTGTGCATCCGCGCACCATCTGCACGATCACCGGCTCTTGGACCCCGCAGCTGGTGAGCCAGCAAATGGTGTCGTGGTCGGCGACGCAAGGCAGTCCAGGCACGCCCGGAGCCAGCGTGATCGCCACTCTCGACCTGTTCACAGGCACCAGCGCACTCGCTGCCGGCTGGACGGGTGGCGGGTTCATGGACGGCCTGCATTCGTGGAGTCCCGATCAGAGCAGCACCCTGGTGTACGTGACCTCGGATGCAAGCGCGGTCACCGTTCACCTATTGAGCGGAGGTGGTGACCGCGTGGTGTCCACCTTCGGCGCGGTGCCGGGCAGAGGCGTGAACCCCAATGAGGACGACGCGTTCATCGGCTTCTCGCCCGATGGCGCGTTCTTCGCGTTCGAGCAGACCTTCACCGGGAGCAGCGACCACCTGGACGTGTGGAGCCGGTCCGGGCTCGTCTTCTCGCAAGCGAATGCGACCATGGCCACCTGGGGCAGCACTGGCAGCAAGCTCTACTTTCGACAGCCGAATGCTGCGGTGGTCTATGTCTGGGATTCGGCCGGGCCGGCGGGCAACCGCTCGCAGGCATTCGGACAGCAGTTCGCCTGGATCCGGCCGCGGGCAGATGCCGGCGACGACTACCTGGCTTACACGGTCCGCGACTCGAACGGCATTCCCAGCGTGTGGCTGTACGGACATGGCGGACGGGCCGGAGGCCAGCTCCCGAACGAGCGCTCGACCCCGTCATTCCTCAACTCGGGAACGGTGTTCCTGATCGAGGAGGCGCCCTGCGGCGCCAACTGCGGACTCGGCCCGGCGACCCAGCCGGATGGCAAGACGTTCACGTACAGCATCGCCTCGCAGGCCGAAACCGCTTCCACGATCGCGTCAGTGCTCGGCGAATGGCCGCGGCCAGGGCAAGTCTGAGCCCGCGGTTTCGTATCTGACGCCGATGGTGGGATGATGGCCTCGAGCAGCATGGACGAAACCATGTCGGAGACAGAGCCCGCCGTCGAAGGCCCGCCTGTCCACGCCGAGGAGGTTCCCGAGGCGTTACCGGCCGCCGAGTTCGACGCCACGCCGTGGCCGGTGCCAACTCGGCCGGCGCCCCGGCCTGTGCGCATCTCGAGGCCGTTGGGACCGCGTTTGTGGACGGCCGCGCTCGCGGGCGCGCTCCTGTTCACCGCCGGCGGTCTTGCGCTCCTGTACCTGGACGACACCACGTTTCAGAACACCGCCAACCAGGTCAACAGCCAGAACAGGTCGCTGCAGGCTCAGAACAAGTCGCTGGCGACTCAGCTGGCAACGACCCAGACCAACCTCACCGCGACGCTCGGTGAGCTCGCCACGGTGCGGGCGGAGCTGGAGCACCCCACGCTTACGATCTGGAACGTCCCTCAGGTCCTGAAGAACCCCAGCTGGTACCTGGCCGGGGGCATACCGGACACGTTCACGTACCACCTCGTCGCAACCTCGAATGGCCCGATGACGGTGAGCATCCTCACGTTCGAGCAGTGGGGGAAGGCGGTCGAGTGCATCGACAACGGGGTCGGGAACACGAATTACTGCATGCACCACTCGGGCGCTGAGATCACCTGGACAGACGTCACCAGTGTCAACTACGACTTTCACAAGGCCGAAGGCTGCGCCGATTACTTGAGCGTCTTCACGACCAAGGGAAGCAATGTGAGCGTGACGCCGAACGTGAGCGTGAGCTACAACCCCGCCTCGACCTCCACCGGGGCCTGCGTTTAAGCCCGGAGCAAATTTCTCTTAACTAGTTGCGCCGTGGTGCAAAGTTAGGCTAACCTACATTTAATGGTAGGTTCGCCGGTGATCACTTTTAGGAAAGCCTAGGTCTTGTCCACGGTCGAGCTCACCCGGCGCAGCACCTTCACCCGGTCGCAGCAGGACTACCTGAAGGCGCTCTACCACCTTCACGGCGACAGCCGCCCGGTCCCGACGCGCGACCTCGCGCAGCGCCTCGGCATCTCCTCGCCGTCGGTCAGCGAGATGGTGACGCGGCTCACCGCCCAGGGGCTGGTCGAACACGACCGCTACCGCGGCCAGCAGCTCACCCGCGAGGGCAGGAAGGTCGCGCTCGAGCTCGTCCGGCACCACCGCCTTCTGGAGATGTTCCTGGTTCAGGTCCTCGGCTACAGCTGGGACGAGGTCCACGAGGAGGCAGAGCGTCTCGAGCACGTGATCTCGGAGCGCATGGAGCAGAGGATCTTCGAGCTGCTCGGACGGCCCGAGCTCGACCCTCACGGCCATGCCATTCCCACGCTGGCCGGGAAGGTTCGCCCGGTGAGCGAGCGCCCGCTCAGCGAATGCCGTGCGGGGGAGAGGGTGATCGTGCAGGGCGTATCGGATGACGACCCACGGCGGCTGCGCGAGCTCGAGCGCCGCGGCCTGCTGCCCGGCACCCACGTCGAGGTGGTGGCCCCGAGCGAGTACGAAGGGCCCATCGACGTCCGCATGAAAGGCCGCAGGGTGAGCGTTCCGCTCGGACTCGCGCGCGCATTGTTCGTCGAGCGGCGTTAACGGTTGGCCGAACCCGCGCCGATACCCGTAATCACCGAGCCGCCTTCCGCACCGCCGTCGGCGGCGAAAGCGAAGGTGCCGCCGGCTGTCGTCGCCCTCCCTGGCGAAGCACGGGTGCTGCGTGCGGCGGAAAAGGCGCTCTCAGGCCAGACCCGCGGGTTCCGCGCGCTGCTGCCCTTCCTCGGCCCCGCATTCGTCGCGTCGGTTGCCTATGTCGACCCAGGCAACTTCGCCACCAACATCGCGGGCGGCGCGCAGTTCGGCTACATGCTGCTCTGGGTCGTGCTCGCGGCCAACCTCATGGCGATGCTCGTCCAGTCCATGAGCGCCAAGCTCGGAATCGCAACCGGGCTGAACCTTGCCGAAGTCTGCCGCCAGAAGTTCCCATACCCCGCTGTGGTCGGCCTGTGGATGCAGGCGGAGGTGGTCGCCATGGCCACCGATCTCGCGGAGTTCATCGGCGCCGCCATCGGCATCCACCTGCTTTTCCCGTCGATCCCGCTGTTCACGGCCGGCATCATCACCGCGTTCGCCGCGTTCGGGATCCTGTCGCTGCAGTCTCGCGGCTTCCGCGGCTTCGAGGCCGTGATCACGGTCCTGGTCGGCGTCATCGTGGCTGCGTTCGCGTTCGAGGTCGTGTTGGCGCGGCCGGCTGTGGGCGCGGTGGCGGCCGGCCTCGTCACCCCTCGATTCGACGGCACCGAGAGCGTCCTGCTAGGCGCCGGCATCCTCGGCGCGACCGTGATGCCGCACGTGATCTACCTGCACTCCGCCCTCACCCAGCGGCGGGTGGTGGGTGCGACCGAGGACGAGCAGAAGAAGATCTTCAACTTCGAGAAGTGGGACGTGATCATCGCGATGGGCCTGGCGGGACTCATCAACATCGCGATGCTGACCATCGCGGCCGCCGCCCTGCACGCTCACAACATCAGCGTTGCAAACCTTGACGCGGCCTTCCGAGCGCTCGGCCACACGCTCGACCACGGAGCGGACATCTTCTTCGGCCTCGGCCTGCTTGCCTCTGGCCTGTCGTCCTCCTCGGTAGGAACGTTGGCGGGGCAGGTGGTCATGCAGGGTTTCATTCACCGCCAGATTCCACTGTTTCTGCGCAGGGCGATCACCATGGCGCCAGCGTTGGTCGTGATCGCGATCGGCCTCGACCCTTCGCGAGCGCTCGTCCTCAGTCAGGTCGTGCTGTCATTCGGGATCCCCTTCGCCCTCATCCCGCTCCTGGTGTTCTGCCGCGACCGCGGCCTCATGGGGACGCTGGTCAACAAGCGCTCAACCACGGCACTCGCGACCGTTGTGATCGGCGTGATCCTCAGCCTGAACGTGTTCCTGATTTTCCTGCTGGTGAGCGGTCGCTGATCGCGCCGGCGTCTAGGTCTTGCTGCCGCCTCCGAGCAGATCCCGGGCGCGCTCGTAGTCTTCCGCGCTTAATTCTCCCGAAGCAAATCGCCGCGCTAGGATCTCGAGAGGCGTCTCGCGTGGCGGGGGCGGCATCGGTGGCTGACCGATTGGATATGCGGGCCGGCCCGATGCCCGCACCGCCCAGATGACAAGTACTGCAAGGGCAATCGCGAAGATGAGCAGGAGGGGCAGCATCAAGAAGAGGTGAAACCCCATGGGCATGAAACCGGGCCCGTTGTAATCCACTTCACAACCTCCGTGAGTGATCGATGCCAATACGACAATACACTCGTCTGACCAGATGCGATTCAACCGGTGGGGAGGTGCTTCGTGAAGCTCGGGGTACAGGTCGGTTACTGGGGGATGGGGCTGACTGCCGCCGACCAGCTGCAGATCGCCCGCACCGCCGAAGACCTCGGCTACGACTCAATCTGGTCCGCCGAGGCGTACGGCTCGGACGCCGCGTCAGTGCTGGCATGGCTCGCGGCAGGCACCAGCCGCATCAAGCTCGGGGCGGGCATCTTCCAGATCCCTGCTCGCAGCGCGGCCATGACGGCGATGACGGCGGCCACCATCGATCAGCTTTCCGGCGGGCGCATGCTGCTCGGCCTCGGCACGTCCGGTCCCCAGGTATCCGAGGGCTGGCATGGGGTGCGCTTTCCGCGCCAGGTCGAGCGGACCCGCGACTACGTCGCGGTCGTGCGCATGGCTCTCGCGCACAAGAAGGTCGAGTACCACGGTGAGACGCTCGAGCTACCCCTCCCGGACGGACCTGGCAAGGTCCTCAAGCTCACCATTCGGCCCGTCCAAGAGAGCATCCCCATCTACCTGGCGGTGCTCGGCCCCAAGAACGTCGCTCTCGCGGGCGAGATCGCCGATGGCTGGCTGCCGGTGTTCTTCTCGCCCGAGCACGTCTCGAAGCTGCGAGTGCCGCTCGAAGAAGGAGCCGCCCGCGGCGGGCGCTCGCTGGACGATTTTCGGATCTGCCCGACCGTCAACGTGATGATCAGCGACGACGTGGCATCAGCGCGCGACTCCATGCGCCCCATGCTCGCCCTGTATGTCGGCGGCATGGGCTCACGCGAGCAGAACTTCTACAACAAGCTCGTCTCCTCGTATGGATTTGAGGCTGCCGCCCGCGAGGTGCAGGAGCTGTACCTGGACGGCAAGCGGGCAGCAGCGATGGAGGCCCTCCCGGACGAGCTGATCGACATGACCTGCATCGCCGGTCCCCCAGACCGCGCGCGGGAACGGCTCCACGCATTTCGGGATGCAGGTGTCGAGACTCTGATCGTCTCGCCGATGGCCTTCGACGCAGAGGAGCGCCAGCGCCAGCTGCGCCTCGTGGCCGAGCTCAACGACGAGTTGAACTAAAAGATCGTCGTGGAAACTACTTGCCAAAATGGAAAGTAGGTGCTACGGTAGGCAGCATGACTGAGACATCACCGACACCACAGGATGCTCGCGCGTTGCTTGACGAAGCCAAGGGCCGCGCCGCGACGGTGCGGCAGTCGGAGAGGCAGCTGCGATGGACCCTTCTGCTCATCGCAGCGATGTATGTGGTCACCGGGATCCTGTTGAGCTTCAACCCGCGGCAAGGGAGCAGGCCGATCGGCACCGCGCTGCTCATCACATTCCTCGTCGCCCTGGTCTTGGCCATATACCTGGGCTGGCGCGTGAAGGCCTGGAGTCGGGCCGCGGTCCTGTGGTTCGTCGGTGCGATGGCGGCCTTTCTCGTCTGGAACGGGATCGTCATCTGGCTGAGCATCGCCACGGGGTGGTGGGGACCGCACGCGCCCGGGATCCACTTCGGTGGCACCGTCGCGGTGGCGGTCATCCCGCTGCTGGTCGCGACGTGGCTGTTCGGGCGGCGGTGAGCCACCCACGCCACGAGCTGGACGACCTGCTGGGCCATCCGGTTCGCTTCTCGATCATGGCCTTGCTGGCGGCGGCTACCAAGGCTGAGTTCGGCTTTGTCAGGGACCATGTCGAGGTCAGCGATTCGGTGCTGTCGAAGCAGGTGAGCGCCCTCGAGCAAGCCGGCCACGTCAAGGTCCACAAGGGGTTCGTCGGCAAGTGGCCGCGCACGTGGCTGTCGCTCACCAAGGGCGGCCGTCGGGCGTTCGAGCGGCATCTCGCAGCCTTGCGCGACATAGCGAGCGTCGAGTGGGTCGAGGCGGCCGGCGGTCAGGGTTAGCCTGTAGCCGTGGCGACGCATGGCGTGACCAACCAGCCGCCGCCCCTCGTCGGCTACAACCTTTTCGACGCGGACCTGCCGCTGCGTGAGTCGCTCGAGCGCGAAGGTGGCTCCTGGGCATACGACCTCGTCCACGAGCTCGGCCGGCGTGCGGGCACCGAAGAGGCGATCGCATGGGGCTTCCAGGCCAACTCCAACCCGCCCCAGCTCCACACCCACGACCGCTTCGGGAATCGCATCGATGAGGTGGAGTTCCATCCCGCGTGGCACCGACTCATGGAGGTCGCGATCGGCAACGGCCTCCATGCACTGCCCTGGCGCGAGCCGCGCCCGGGCGCCCACGCCGCACGGGCCGCAGCGTTCTATGTGTGGTCGCAGGTGGAAGGTGGGCATGGGTGCCCGGTCTCGATGACCTACGCCGCCATCCCGGCGTTGCGCAACCAACCCAACGTCGCGGAGCGCTGGGAGCCGCTGATGACAACTCTCGACTACGACCCAGGCCTGCGCCCGCCGACCGGCAAGCGGGGCGTGTTGCTGGGAATGGCGATGACCGAGAAACAGGGCGGGTCGGACGTGCGCGCCAACACCACACGAGCGGAGCCGGCCGGGGCCGATGGCGAATACATGCTCACCGGGCACAAGTGGTTCTGCTCCGCGCCCATGTGCGATGCGTTCCTCGTCCTCGCCCAGGCGCCGGGTGGTCTTTCGTGCTTCCTTCTGCCGCGCGTCCTCGACGACGGCACTCGCAACGAGTTCCACATCCAGCGCTTGAAGGACAAGCTCGGCAACCGCTCCAACGCGTCAGCCGAGATCGAGCTGGACGGCGCGTGGGCCGTGATGGTGGGGGAAGAGGGGAAGGGCGTCAGAACGATCATCGACATGGTCAACCACACGCGCCTTGACTGTGTCATCGGCTCGGCGTCGCTGATGCGCCAGGCGGTCGCGCAGGCCACGCACCACACCGCGCATCGCAGCGCGTTCGGCCGCCTCCTGAGCGAACAGCCGCTGATGGTCAACGTGCTCGCCGACCTTGCCGTCGAGTCGGAGGCGACGACCGTGCTGATGATGCGCCTGGCCGGCGCGCTCGATCGCGCGGACGATCCGCGAGAGGCGTCCTTCAGGCGCCTCGCCCTTGCCGTCGCGAAGTACTGGACATGCAAGCGGGCGATCGCGGTCGTGGCCGAGGCGCTGGAGTGTCACGGCGGCAACGGCTACGTCGAGGAGTCGATCATGCCGCGCCTGTATCGCGAGGCGCCGCTCAATTCGATCTGGGAGGGCTCTGGAAACGTCAACGCGCTCGACGTCCTGCGCGCGATGAATCGCGAGCCCCAGTCGGTCCTTGCTTTTCTCGACGAGCTCGACGAGGTTCGCGGGATGGACCCGAGGCTGGACGATTCGGTCCGCAACCTCAAGAAGCTGCTGTCGGACGGCGACGATGCCGAGGCTCGCGCGCGCACCGTCGTCGAGCTGATGGCCGTCGCCCTCGAGGCGGCGCTCCTCGTCCGCTACGGCGACCCCGCGGTGGCCGAGGCGTTCTGCGCTTCCCGTCTCGATTCGGGTGGAGGTCGATCGTTCGGCACCCTGCCGCCGAGCTCGCGTCTACCCGGGATCGTGGAGCGACACCGGCCGGCCATCTGAACCGCCACAGCGCACCGAGATCCTCGTTTCACGTTAGATAAGGTGGTGAAGACCGAGCTCGAGGGGATCGCCGACGTCTGGCGAGAGTCTCCGGTATCGGGCCTGTCCCCGAACGAGGTCATGCTGGTGACCGACTTCGACGGCACGCTGGCCGAGATCGGTCCAGATCCAGCCCGATCGGCCGCGCTTCCGGGGGCGCTCGATGCGCTGCGGCGCCTCTCGCGCCTGTTGAAGAAGGTCGTGGTCCTGAGCAGCCGCACTCACGACGATCTGTCGCGGTTGGTTCCGGTGACCGGCGTGCGGCTGATCGGCGACAGCGGGCTCCCGCCGCCGAATCCCGAGGAGAAACGCGCCCTCGAACAGTTCAACTCCGAGGCCGCGAAGCTTCTCGGCTCGTATCCCGGCGTGTGGATCGAGATCAAGCCGGCGAGCTCGACGGTCCATCTCCGCAACGCGAAGATCGCCGGCGAGGAGGCCATGGCGCTTCTCCGCCCGCTGCTCAAAGCGAACGGTTTGCTGGGCGCCCAGGGCCGCAAGGTGATCGAGGTCCATTCGCGCTTTGGC
>VBFD01000149.1:0-6009 GCA_005883585.1 Chloroflexota bacterium | reverse complement strand
CGACCGTGAACTCGGTGACGGCGGCGCCGGCTGCTACGACCTCTCCCGCAAACTCACTGCCGAGGATCGGCTGCCTCGGTCGGCGGACGCCGGACATGGCGCGGCTGAGGACCGAGACCGCGACTCCGGACTTGGCGTTGGCTTCGCGCGTGTGGACGTCCAACCGGTTTACCGTCGCGGCGTGCACCTTGACCAGGACCTCGTCCTCTTTGGGTGCCGGCCGTTCGACGTCCACGAGCCGCAGGACTTCTGGGGGCCCGTACCTGTCATAGACAACTGCCCTCATGACTCTCCATGCCTTGCCGCTCCATTGATGGTCACAACCACATTCCCGGTCTTGTGCCACGTTTCGACATACCGGGTTGCCTCAATCACGCCGTCCAGCGGGTAGCAGCGATCGATGACCGCCCGGTACCTCCCCGCCTCGATGAGCTCCTTCATGAACAGCACATCCTTCTTCATGTCTCGAGGTGGGATCAGCATCAGCACCTTCCTGTCTCCGAACCTCGCCGTCCACAGCGCCAAGATGAAGTTCTGCAGTCCGTCGGTGGCCAGGTAGCGGCCGCCCCGCTTCAGCGAGCCGCGGCTGTGCTTGAACGCGAGGGTGCCGGCTGCATCGAAGATGACGTCGTACGTCTCGCCGTTCTTGGTGAAGTCTTCCTTCGTGTAGTCGATCACCCTGTCGGCTCCGATCGATCTGACGATCTCGAGGTTTTTCGTGCTGCACACCCCGGTGACGTCGGCGCCGAAGTACTTGGCCAGCTGCACCCCGGCGGTGCCGATGGACCCAGACGCGCCGTACACGAGGATTCGCTGTCCCTTCTGGAGATCTGCCGATCTCAGGCACTTCAGAGCCAAGATCGCTCCGTCGCAGACGGCTGCGGCCTCGTCGAAGCTCATACCATCCGGCATGTGCGCCAGCGGGGCCGTTTCCCGCATGCACATGAGCTCCGCGTGCGCTCCGAACCTCCACGGATTGATTCCGAAGACATGGTCGCCGACGGCGAACTCCCTGACGGCCGCGCCGACTGCTGCGATCTCTCCTGCGATCTCGGTGCCGAGGATCCGTTGTCTTGGCCGTAGGAGACCGGTGAAGAAACGGGCGATGAAAGGTTTTGCGGCACGAACGCCGCAGTCTGTCCGGTTGACTGTGGTCGCGTGAACCTTGATGAGGACCTCGTCCTCCCTGGGTACCGGCGGTTCGACTTCTTCGAATCGCAGAACATCGGGTGGCCCGTACTTGTCGAAGACAACCGCATTCATGACGAACGCCTTATTGGGCTGCCGTGCTTCCACATGCGCCCGGCTCGAAAAAGCTCGGCGGGCTTGCCGCCGTTGGCTCCGGGCCGAGCCAGGCGCCCGGTCGGGATCACCCAGCCGTCCTCGCTCACCACGCTCCGGCGGAAGTTCGCCCCGTCGAGCTGCACGCCCCAAACCGCCTCGTACACAGTCCTCAGTTCTGCGACTGTGAACGTCGGTCCAACGAACGCAGTCGCGATGCCCGTGAGGTCGAGGTCGACGCGGACACGCTCGACCGCGTCGCCGATGATCCGCGCGTGATCGAACGCCAGGTTGATCTTCCCGTTCAGCGCCTCGGACACCGGAACCAGAGCGGCCGCGGCGGCGTCTGTGCCGGCCACGATCTCAGTCACCTCGCGAAGCACCGCGAGGTAGGCGACAGTCACGACGTTCATTCGAGGGTCGCGTCCGGGATCACCGTAGGCACCGAACTGGATCAGCGATGTGGCGCCGTCTATGCCGGTCTCTGCCGCGAGCTCTCGCTTCGCCGCCTCGTTCAGGGTTTCCGTTGGTCGCTTGAAGCCACCCGGGATCGCCCACATGCCCTCGTACGGCGCCACTCCCCGGCGCACGAGCAGCACATGCAGGCGGCCTTCGGACATGGTGAGGATCACGACGTCCACCGTGACCGCGAACGCCGGGTAGTTCGTAGGGTTGTACTCCGACGTCCTTCGAGGGTGACTGGTTTTGGTCGCCACGACTGTTACCCTAACAGAAAGTTATGGTCTTGTCGACCAGAACCTAACGCTGGCTCGGGCCTGAGCTCAACTCCACTAAAAGCAGGATGACAGCCCCGCCGACAATCGCCATGCCGGCTCCAACCGCGGTGGCGTGGCGCGCGGCCCAGGACGTTGAGCCGGGGATCTCTTTCTCGAGCTGCGCGGGGACGATCGGCACCGCGACTGCATCAGTATTGAGTGGAACGCGAAGGGCTTCAGCGAATTTGGTGTAGGAATCCTCGTCGTAGAGCGCAGCAGAAAACCTCATGCGCGCCCGACCATCGGGCCCGACGACGAAAGCGCTGGGTAGCGCTGGCACCCTGCGGCCTCTGTCGAGACTCCTGAGAACGACGCCAGCCGCCTCGCTGCGATCCCAACTCTTGCGCCGCCCAAACCCGCTGACCTTTCCGAAGCTCAGGTCGTCGACGTAGATCGCCGACCGAGGCACGAGCACGAGCTGCCAGATCGCACCCCAGGCGAGGAGGAGCGCCGAGGCGGCTCCGATCGTCCACTGAACGACGCGCCCGTACTGCGCGAAATAGAAGAACTCGAATACAAGTGCGACGGGGAGGGCGACAAACCACACTATGCTCCGGCTCTTTGGCAGAGTGGGGTGGAGAACGAGGGGCAGAATCAGATATCCAGTCGTTTCCGCCGCGGACCGGGGCGTGAGCACGGCCGCTGACGCTTTTCGCTTCCGCAGGTAAAGCAAACCGCCCCCGAGGACAGCGGCTTGCAACAAGAAGGAGCCCAGGACGACGATGCCGATCAGCCGCCATTCCCCACGCTGGCCGACGGGATTGTCAAACGTCGCGAAGCTCAGACCAGACACATCGAGGTTCGTGTACTTCCCGTGCCACACAGTGGCAACGCCCTCTGCACCGGTCCGGAGCACGGATGAGTCGAGAGCGCCTGGGTGGATGGCCACCTCCCGCGAAGAACCGGAGTCGGTGAAGTGAACGGTGTCCGTCTCTCCGCCCCGCCCGTGGCTGATGTCGACTCCCGTGATGACTACGTCGCGAAGCTGGTAGCAGTTGGGATCGGGAGCGGTCGTGCATCGATGGGACGACCGGAAGCTCTGGACCTCGCCGTCAAGGGAAAAGCTATAAATGATGGCCCCGACACCGAACGCCGCTCCGAGCACAACGGCGGCCGCGTATCCGACCGTGTGAACCCTGGTGAACCGGCGCGCACGTCTCAGCTGTTTGGGTGCTGCTCGGGCAATCCGACGTCCTGACCTGATGAGACGGATCCCTCCCGAGCCAAGCAGGAGGCCGACCGCGATGACGATCGCGGCCACGATGCGAGTGCCGACCGGGTCCTGGGCATCGGGAAGGTAGCTGCCGCCAACGGCAGCTGCACCAAGAAGAACCACCAGGATCCCGGCGACGACCAGAAGCCAACCAAGCATCGAGCGCCACAGGCCGCCCTCCACAAGTTCGGAATCTTAGCCAGCGGTCCGCGAACTTCTGCCAGCAGCCAGCGCAAATGAGCCCAAGCAGGCCAGCGCGACCAACGCCAGAACGAGTGGCGCCAATCCGATGCCGAAAGCCCCGATGATGGCGCTGATGCCGCCGGGAATGACCACACCGCCCACCATCGAAGCAGGGAAGAGCCATGAGGTGGCGCGCGCGTCGCCCGGTCTCTGCTTCGCCAGCCAAACGATGCCGGTGGGGAAGATCGGCGCGATCGCCAGGCCGGCGACGATGTAGGCGACCGGCGCCGCGATCGGGATGACGGCGGCGAAGAGGGCGACGGCAGCCACTGCCGACCCGATCATCACGATCAGGTGCTCGGGCATCTCGGCGGGCACGAGGGCGGCGAGTAGGCGGCCCGTCGCGAGCGCCAGCCAGAAGCCAGACGTCAGCGTCGCCGCGGTCAAAGACTGCAGGCCGAGTGACTCGAGATGGGACGGCATCCAGCCGCCGATGCCAGTCTCGAGGCCGACGTACAGGGCGAAGGCGACCATGAAGATCGCCAGCAGTCCTATCGATTTGCCGGTGCTCCTGCCGGCCATGAATGGCAACCGCCCCGACACCTGGGCGACGAGCGGCACGAGCAGGACCGCGAGCGCCGCCGCGCCGCCATAGAAAAAGCCAAGGTGAGTGCGGCCGACGGTCGACACCAGGATGGGACCCGCGATGGCGCCGACGGCATAGGTGCCGTTCAGCGCGTTGAGCACTGCAGTCCGCCTGAGGCCTTCGCTGTGCGCCACCAGCTGGTTGCAGCCGATGTCGAGAGCGCCCCAGCCAACTCCGAGGACGAGCACGCCGGCCAAGAAAGCCGGCCACGCCGGCGCCAGGGCGACCCCTGCGCACCCGAGAGCGAGACAGGACAGTGCGCTGATCACGAACGTGCGGCTCGGCAAGCGCTGCAGCGCGCGCATGGAGACAAGGACTCCCAACAGGGCGCCGAAGAAGTGGGCGCTCAAGACCCCGCCGGCGACCGACAGGCTGACCTCGAATCGGCGCGCGAGGTGCTCCAGGAGAGGGCCGTAAGCGGAGCCGAGAATCCCCATCAGGAAGAAGATCGCCGCGATCGCGACGAGTGCCGCCCGGGTGAGGTGGAAGCGCTCGCCGGCGGAACTCAAGTCCACACAAGGCTACGTAACCAGTAGGATTCGTCGCCGTTGAGCTTGCAATGACTGCCCTGAGCAACCTCTTCTCGTGGCTCGTCACCGCCCTCTTCGGGGTGCTCTTCCTTCTCCTCGCCTACGAGAGCTGGGCGATCATCACGAACCACACGCCGATAACCGACTACGTGCGGCCCGCGGTGCACGACCACCCGGCGTGGGCGTTTGCCGAGGCGATCCTCGCCCTGATCACGACCGCCGGCGTCGGGATCGCCTTCCTTTTGATGCTCGAGGAGGCGATCGCCTTGAGAAAAGGCAGAGACCCGATGAGCAACGGGGTGCGCGCATTCGTGCGGCGGTTCCCGAGGGGCACTTACGTCTTCGCGGTACTCATCGGGATGGTGCTGGGCCACCTGCTCTGGCCGTAATCGGGCGCTGATCTGAATCCACTCTCATTTTTGACGCGTTCTTTGGCGATCTCGTCATTTCTTATCGGGTAACTCAAGGCGTAAGTCGGTTCTTCTTGGTCATTCATCGGCGAAAATAGTTCGTGGCGCGCGGGCATCGGTGGGGGAAGGAGAAACAGGCTGAGCTTTAACCCGGGGACGACGCTCGGTTCTTATCTGATCGTCGAACAGATAGGCCGTGGAGGCATGGCCACGGTCTACAAGGCCTATGAAGAGCCTCTTACCCGCCACGTGGCGATCAAGGTCCTGCCCGAGTTCTTCGCCGAGGACAAGGACTACCGGGTTCGCTTCCAGGTCGAAGCGGTCGCGGTCGCGAAGCTGCGTCACAACAACATCCTCACCGTGTTCGCCTATGGAGAGGAAGAGGGCGTTCCGTACATCGTCTGCGAGTTCGTGGACGGAGGCACGCTCGCGGACCGGCTCGACGGCATCATGGCGATCGCGGACGCGCTCCAGGTGTTGACGCCGGTGGCCTCAGCGCTCGACTACGCGCACTCGCAGGGCGTCCTGCATCGGGACGTCAAGCCGTCGAACATCATGCTCCTCAGCGACGGTACTCCCGTGCTCACCGACTTCGGGCTGGCAAAGGTCCTCGGCGGCGACACGATCACCGTGACCGGCCAGGTGCTGGGGACGCCCGAATACATGGCGCCCGAGCTCGTGTCGGGCGATGGAGCCGGACCCGCGGCGGACCGCTATTCGCTTGGGGTCGTCGCCTATCAGATGCTCACCGGCCGCGTGCCCTTCCAGGGCAACACTCCTGGAGCAACCCTCATGTCCCAGGTGCAGGATCCTCTGCCCCCGGCGCGAGAGATCAACCCCGAGCTGAGTGTGGACATCGCCGTCATCCTCGACAAGGCGCTGGCGAAAGTCCCAGCTGAGCGCTACGAGACAGCGTCGGAGTTCGTCGCCGACCTGGCGTCGGCCGGTTTGCCCGCGCCGATGGAGGCCA
>VBFD01000148.1:0-4889 GCA_005883585.1 Chloroflexota bacterium | reverse complement strand
AGGCGACCCTCGACGAGCTCGGGAAGGTGATCGAAGAATTCCCGGTGGTCGGCTCCCGCTAAGAGGCGGCTACCAGATACCAGGCTCGATCATGCCGTGCCAGTTGCAATTTCCGCAGACGACGTCGACGCCTTGGGTGACGCCCGCCATGTAGGGACCGGTGACGAGGTTGGTCGACCCGCATCTCGGACACCTCTTGATGCCCTCTTCCTGCTCTTGGGATTCTCCAGAGACCCCGTGGGCCTTATGGCCCTCCCGCTGAGCCGCACGCTTACGTGCATTCCGCCCCATGGCTCGTGCCTAGGCTAGAACACGCAATCCGCCTTGTCAGCAGTTTGGCTTTGCCGCGAAGATCGACGCGTTGGCTCCGGTTCCGGACGCTAGATCAGAGGCGAGCCACTTACCGCCTTCGAGGGTCATTACGGAGGTGAGGTTTGGGCTCCGAGGGTTAGCAGTGGATCTTTGGATGACGACCGCAACAGTGCCGTTCGCCCGCGCCACCGCAGATAACGCCTGTGGTGCGTTGTTAAAGCCGTTCTGCGTGCCGCTGATGTACTCCTCGCCGCAGCCCCCAACGTCACCGAAGTAACCCTTGCTGGTGAGGTCGGCGAGACGCGCCTTGACTGTCGTGGACAGTGGACAAGCGGCCCAGTTGTCAACGTTTGAACATGCAATCCAATGGTTCGTGGTCGATGGATCGGCCACGAACAACCCGAGTGCAGCCTGCTTAGCACTCGCGATGTCGGGCGTCGGGCTTGATGCGCTGGTCGTCCCCGTCGTCGCTCCGCAGCCCACCAAAACCGCGACAGCTGCAACTGCGAGCAGAACGCGGAGAGGGCCGATCGGACGGGAACCGGCGAGGGCCATGCTGGTGGAACACCAGTGCCCCCAATTAGTTACGACAACGCTTCGGCTGGCCATTACGCCTATCGACCCACCGCCTCGAGCCACGTGCCGGTGAACGTGCCGGCCCGGCTGAATCCAACGAGCCCCAAAATGCCATGGGCAGTAGACGTTCCGAGCAGCGGTCCGTCCCCCGCCACGTGCGCCGCTCTAGATCGCTAGTCTGTAGCGAGAAAGTTCCGTATGCGCACAGGTCACTGAGATGGCCGTCGGAGGATCAGCAACCGGCCGGAACCCCTGGCCGTCGACATTCACGGCCCTCATAGGCGGATTGTGCGGCGTCATTCTTCTGTCCATCTCAGCTGTTGCCGCGATCTACTTGTGGCCACGATCGCCTTCGAAATCCGACGTCGTCGTTCACCTCAACGCCCCAATATCGAGCTTGGCCACGGGCCAGGCGCTTGGATTCATCGCCCCTCCCGGCCAGGCTTTCGTGATGATCGACGGCGGTGGACTCAACGCGGCCGGCAAGCCGACCGGGATGGGCTGGCTGGTCAATACCGGCAGCCGGTTCGAGGCGCTCGCGGCGGATAGCTCGGACGACGGCTGCACCGTGACGTTCGATGCGACATCCCAGCGTTTTGAAGATCCCTGCCATGGCGCGGTGTATGCGATAGATGGACACGTCCTGCACGGACCGGCCACCACGTCGCTCGCACATCTCCGTTGGCGCGTAGTGGCTGCTGACCGAATTGCAGTTGAAGGCCTTGCGCTGTGGACGGCCGCTTAGCTCTAGGCGGCTATCACTTCTGCGCAACGCACGGACCGATTACCTCGCCAACCGACGCAGCCGACACTCGGTCGAGGTGGCCGCCGGCAAACAGATACACGCCGCTTTCATTCCCGAACCACGTGCCGTGAACGTCGCTAAAAATGCGGTCGATCCGCTGGCCCTCAAGCGTCAGGTCGGCTTGACCGGGTCCGCGTACTCTCCAAATTCCAAGGTTGAATCCCTGAGAGCTGTACATCGATGTCAGAACCCACGGGTGCCCATCGCCGTCGGCGCCCAAATATCTGACAAGTGTGGCGTCGCGATGGAACCAGTCCGTGACCATGCCGGTCGATAGGTCGAGGCGCGCGAGCGTGTCACCGCTCTGCTCCGCCCCGCCGGGTGCGGTCCCACGTAAGGGCTCCAACCAAACAGCTCCTGTACCGTATCCTCGCGCCGCCGGCTCGGTACTCAACCTGGTCAGCGACCCGCTGGCCAGATCGAACCGCCACACGCCGTATGTCCCCTCCCAACCGTAGGTGAGCAATACCGAACCGTCCGTGATCGCGAGGGGCACAGGAATAGGACCGCCTTGCTGCGCGCTGTGCACTGACCAGCTGCGGTCGCTGCCATCACTCACTTTCGTGACGTGAAGTCGATTTGCGGTGGCGACGCGCTCCGTCCATGCGTACTCTGAACCGTCTGCCGAGAAGACTTCTGGACTGGCGGGAGCCCAGCGGGATTGTGGGGCATCATATGCAAGCCCGTCCGTTCCCTTCAGTACCGGTTGGGCAGTCGTCTGGTAAGACCACGGCTGGCCTGTCACGTTGATCACCTGAGATGTGGCGTCCAGTTGGAACGAACCCGACGGCACAGTCACAAAACCGCCCATGAGTGGGCTCTCACCCAAGCTCGCGTCGACTGGCAGGCGGCAGCTGAATCCGGGGTCAGTGACAGGCAATAGTGCAACCGGCGACGGAGATTGTGCCTGCGGCGTCGGCGATCGCGATTCGAGCCGCGGCGCGCTGGCTGGTGTCGAAGCAGCCGGAGATCCCGACGCTACGCCTGAGGGCGAGCCGGAACCACATGCACACAGCAAGATCGCTGCGATCGAGGCAACGGCCCTCATGACTGTCCAACGCCTGGCGAATGCAACCAGTTACCTGGCGGTAGTCTGACCGGCATTGACGGCCCGGACAGAGCAGCCGGCTGGCTGCATCACACCCGCGGTTGCGGGCACTTGCGGCATTCATTAACCGCCCAGGCACGCGAGTGCCAGCGATGGCGGGTATTCGGCGTTGATGGTCGGGCGAGCGAGATTTAAACTCGCGGTCTCCTGGTCCCAAACCGAACCTGATGGCCTACCGAACTTGAGGCGATCTTAAAGCCCGGGTGGCAATCGGCCGCAAGTCTCTTAACCGGTAACCGGCGTAACGATCGACCGCCGACACCGTTGCGAATAAGTGGCGGAGAAGCCACTAGGTGGTCGTAAGCTCCCGGTCACCTGATGCCGAGGAGGTAACCAAAGCGGTCGATGCGACGTCTCGTGTTTTTTGTGTGTCTGGTCGCGTTGAGCGCCTGTGGCAGCCCAGGAGTCACGTCTGGCATTCCCAGCCCAACGCCACCAAGCTCGAGCACGTCGGCTAGGACCAGTCCCAGCTTCTCCCCAAGCCCATCGGCCCCTCCTTCCACAGCGCCAAGTGCAATGCCGAGTGGGACGATTCCGCTCCTCGCGAACTTCGAGTGTCGGTTGCCTGCCCGAATCGCCCTGGGCACCATCCCGGGCTTCCTGGATCTGAATAACGGGCACTTCGCTTCCGATCCTGCCGCTGGCTCGCAGGATTGGGTCACTTATTCGTGGCCGGCTCACCGCTGGCTACCAGTCCGGTACAACCAAGTTGCCCCCGACCAAATGCGCTACGCATATGTCGGAGACACTGGCTCGCAGTTCCCGCCTCAGTCCCAGGGGAACCTACACGTCGTCGATGTCGCTGCTGGAACCGATCGCATCGTGCTGAAAGGAGGTCCATGGACCAGTCAAGCCAGTGGGGTCTGGGGCATCATCCGGTACAGCCCGGATGGCATCTACCTCCAGAAGGAGGCGGCCGCATCTGAGGGTAACTGGGGAGTTTGGTTGGTCGATCCACTGACCGGCGCGATGCGACAGATCGTTCCCGACTCGATAAGAAACACATCTTTTGGCAGCGGCGCTGCTTGGACCGGAAATTCAACCGATGTCCTTTCTTCATCAGGGGTCTATCGAATCGATCCTTCGACTGGCGACCGGGTCCTGTGGTTTAGCAAGCCCAACCCATGGCTGTGGTACGCAGGCAGCGATGCATCCGGCAAGCCGCTGATCCAATGGATACAGCAGGCACCGGCGCCGTCAGAGCTCTGGATTCTCGCGGGTCCGAGTCAGGGGTCGCTCCTCTATTCGGGACCCCAAGAAGCAATTCCGTTTCCAGGCTCCTACGCGGTTGACTCTCATGGCGTGTGGTCTGGATCGGCCAGCACCCGCGGTGCCTTCTGGCTGCTAACGACAGACGACAAGCTGGTCAAGATGTCTGACACCTGGGTCGAGGTCCTTGGCACCTGTCAATGATCGGCGACGGAGCCTGTAGCCTCGATTTCATGAACCTCACGACATCCCCAAGTCTCTTAACTCGGCAGGTTTCCAGGGGTCTTGTTTTCCACCGCCGTTCCAACGCCGCGCCCATCGCCTTCCCAGACGGCCGAAACGACATCGAAATCGGCCGTTTTCAGCGTCTCAAAACGTGTTGGTCGGGCGGGCGAGATTCGAACTCGCGGTCTCCTGGTCCCAAACCAGGCGCTTTACCGAGCTAAGCTACCGCCCGCTTTTTCGAATTGGGCCGTCTCGCCTGTCTCATGAACCGCGATACAAGGTCGCGGTTATTCAAAGCCCGTTTAGGCCACGCACATTCTAGTCGTGGAGGTCCGCAGCCCAGTCGTCCGAGGAAACCTCGCGTCACGACGATGGAGACGACGCCGGCAGGATCAATCCAGCTGATGGCGCGAATGTCGACAGCGCAGCAATGCACCCAGTACCTCGCCGAGTATCACGTCGTCCTCCGCGCGTACTCGTCGTGCCGGCGCAGCCAGAAGGGCGAGTCGGCTTCGTTGCGACCCATGGGGGCACGGTCGAGGATTGGGTAATACCCCATCAGAAACTCCAGTCCACGGGCGGTGGTGGAGTAGGCGTGGAATACGGCACCCTCGTCGCGGACGAAGCTGCTAAAGCCCGGGCCCTCAGACAAGT
>VBFD01000147.1:0-5004 GCA_005883585.1 Chloroflexota bacterium | reverse complement strand
GCCCGCATCCGCCGCCCCAGCTCATCGGGGACGCTGGTCTCGCGGGCGTGTCCCATGCGCAAGACCATCGAGCCCTCGCGCTCGGTGCGGCCGCCCAGCGCGGTCAGAATCTCGGCCATCAGCGCCGTATCCGTCACGTTCGGAACATTGCTGAGGCGAACGGGCTCCGAGGTAAGAAGCGCCGCGGCCATCTCCGGTAGGGCCGCGTTCTTGGAGCCGCTGATGCAAACGTCGCCGGCGAGCTGCGAACCGCCGGTTATCCGCAGCGCGTAGTCGCGACCAGGCGCGCCCGATTTCATCAGGCCCGGCGGGTGCGGGCCAGCCTGAGCCTCGCCTCCGCGATCGCCAGCGCCTGGTTGAACTCGGCCTCCTCCGCGGTCGTGAGGGTGCCGGCCAGCCTCTCCGCGGCGCGCCGCCGCGCTTCCTCCGCCCTCTCCACCGAGATCTCCTCGGCATGCTCGGCCACGTCCGCGAGCACCGTCACGCGGTCGGGAAGCACCTCGAGGAAGCCGCCGCCCACGAACAGCAACTCCTCGGCGCCGCCCATCACCTCCTGAATGCGCAGCGGACCGGGCTTGAGAACGGTCATCAGGGGCGCGTGGCGCGCCATCACGCCAAGCTCTCCGTCGGCGCCGTTAGCGATGATGAACTCGACGTCGCCCTCGAACAGGCTTCGCTCGACGCTCACAACGCGCAGCGGGTACTTCAACTCAGGTTGCCTTCTTCATCTGCTCGCCCTGCTGCCGCGCCTCTTCGATCGTGCCCACCATGTAGAAAGCCTGCTCGGGGAGGTCGTCGTGCTTGCCCTCGAGGATCTCGGTGAAGCCGCGCACCGTGTCTTCGACCTTCACGTACTTGCCCTCACGTCCCGTGAAACGCTGTGCGACGCTGAACGGTTGCGAGAGGAATCGCTGGATCTTGCGAGCGCGTGACACGGCTTGCTTGTCGTCTTCGCTCAGCTCTTCCATGCCAAGGATGGCAATGATGTCCTGCAGGTCCTTGTAGCGCTGCATCGTCTTCTTGACGCCTTGGGCCGCGTCGTAGTGCTCCTGGCCGACGACCGACGGCTCGACGAAACGGCTGGAAGAGCCAAGCGGGTCGATGGCGGGATAGATCCCGATCTCGACCAGGGACCGCTCCAAACGCACCGTTGCGCCCAGGTGGGCGAACACTGTCTGGATCGCCGGGTCCGTGTAGTCGTCCGCGGGCACATACACGGCCTGGACCGAAGTGATCGATCCCTTGCTGGTCGATGTGATCCGCTCTTGCAGCTCGCCCATCTCGGTCGCGAGCGTCGGCTGGTAACCGACGGCGGACGGCATGCGTCCGAGCAGCGCGGAAACCTCTGAGCCCGCAAGCAGGTATCGAAAGATGTTGTCCACGAACAGGAGGACGTCGGCGCCCTCCTCATCGCGAAAATACTCGGCCATCGTGAGTCCTGTCAGCCCGACGCGCGCGCGGGCCCCTGGCGGCTCATTCATCTGCCCGAACACGAGCGCCGTCTGCGGCAGCACGCCGGCATCCTCCATCTCGCGATACATGTCGTTGCCTTCCCGCGTCCTCTCCCCCACGCCGGCGAAAACGGACCGTCCCTTGTGGTGGTAGGCGATGTTGCGGATCAGCTCCTGGACGATGACCGTCTTGCCGGTGCCGGCGCCGCCGAACAGTCCGATCTTCGAGCCCTTGGCGAACGTGCAAATGAGGTCGATGACCTTGATCCCGGTCTCGAGGATCTCCACCTTCGCCTGCTGCTCGGAAACAGGCGGCGCCGCTCGGTGGATCGGCCAGCGGGTCACGCCTTCCGGAGCGGGCTCGTCGTCGATCGGGGCGCCGATGACGTTGAACAATCGACCGAGCGTCTCGACGCCAACCGGCACAGAGATCGGACCGCCGGTGGCGATCACCTTGTCGCCTCGGCGGAAACCATCGGTCGAGTCCATGGCGATGGTGCGCACCACGTTGTTCCCGATGGCGCTCGCGACCTCGAGGACGACCGTCGTGCCTTGCTGGGTGTGAACTTCGAGCGCCTCGAACAGCTCCGGCTGCTCACCGGGCGGAAAGGCGACGTCCACGACCGCGCCGATGACCTGGCTCACCTTTCCTTCTCGCGTCTTCTTCTTTGTGTCGGCCATGGGTCTCCTTTATCAGTCTCAGCCGGCTTCGCGCATCGCTTCGGCGCCGCCGACGATCTCCATCAGCTCAGTCGTGATGCCCGCCTGGCGGACCTTGTTGGCAAAAAGGGTCAAGTCATTGATGAAGTCGCCCGCGGCCTTGGTCGCGTTCTGCATGGCGATCATCTTGGCCGAGTACTCGCTGGCCTTGTTCTCGAGAACGGCCTGGTAGACCTGCGTCTCCACATATCGCGGGAGCAGCGCGTCGAGGACCGACTCCGGGTCGGGCTCATAGATGTAATCGGCGCGTGGACCGGCGTCTTTCTCGCGCTGCGGAATCTCAGCCGGGATGAGGACCTGGACGACCGGCTCCTGCTTGAGTGTCGAAACCCATTTCGCGTAGCACAGCAGGACGGCGTCGACGTTGCCATTCGTGTATTCCTCGAGTGCAACCGCGACGCCGGAGAGGATCTGGGCGATCGACGGCCGGTCCTGTAACCCGCTCGTGTCGGCGATCACGTTCCGGCGAAAGCGCAGCAGGAAGTCCCGGCCCTTGCGCCCGAGCGTGACGTACTTCTGCTGGTCCGGGTAGTGCTCGGTCATGTAGCGCGTGCCGGCGCGGATGTTGTTGACGTTGACGGCGCCCGCAAGCCCTTTGTCGGTGGTGACCAGGATCATCACCGCGCGGGTGCCCTCGCGCCGGACGAGGAAGGGATGCTTGTACTCGGTGGCCCGCTCGCCGGCCGTCTGCAGGACCTCGAGCATCTTTTCCGAGTACGGCCGCGTCGCCTGCACGGCAGCCTGTGCGCGGCGCAGCCTGGTCGCGGCGACCACCTGCATTGCTTTGGTGATCTTCTGCGTGTTCTTGATGCTGTCGATCCGGCGGACGATGTCTCGGTACGCTGGCAACTACTTCGTGGCCTTTTTCCGAGGTGTTGGTTTTGGTTTCTCCGCCGGCTTCGCCTCGGCTTTCGGCTCCTCTTTGGGCTCCTCTTGTGGCTCTGCTTTCGGAGCCGGGTCGGGCACCTCCGTATAGCCCTCCACCCCGAACTGATGGTTGAAGGTCGAGATCGCCGCCTTCAGCCGTTCGACCAGCGGGTCATCCAGCGCCTTCTGCTTCTCGATCGCCTCCAGCACGCTTGGCCGCTCGCTCCTCATGAAGCGAACGAACGCCGCCTCCCACTCCCCGACCCGAGCAGTTGGCACCTTGTCGATGTGTCCTTGGGTGCCCGCGTACAGCACCGCGACCTGCTCGGCGAGTGGGACGGGCTCGTACTTGTCCTGCTTCAGGAGCTCGGTCAGCCGCGCTCCGCGCTCGAGCTGGTTGCGGGTGGCGGTGTCGAGGTCGGACGCGAACTGCGCGAAGGCGGCGAGCTCGCGATACTGCGCCAGGTCGAGGCGCAGCTGACCGGCAACCTGACGCATCGCTTTCGTCTGCGCATCGCCGCCAACGCGCGAAACGCTGATGCCGACATTGAGGGCGGGACGCTGGCCGGCGTTGAACAGGTCTGACTGCAGATAGATCTGACCGTCGGTGATCGAGATCACGTTGGTCGGGATGAAGGCGGAAACGTCGTTGGCCTGCGTTTCGATTACGGGAAGCGCCGTGAGCGAGCCGCCACCGTGGGCCTTGTTCATCTTCGCGGCGCGCTCGAGCAGTCGTGAGTGGAGATAGAAGACGTCGCCGGGGTAGGCCTCGCGACCAGGCGGCCGGCGAAGGGTGGCAGACACCTCGCGATACGCCCACGCCTGCTTCGTCAGGTCGTCGTAGCAGCAAAGCGCGTCCTTGCCTTGGTCCATGAAGTACTCGCCCATCGCGCACCCGGCGTAAGGGGCGATGAAATTGAGGGATGCGGGGTCGGAGGCGGTCGCGGCGACGATGATCGTGTAGCCCATCGCGCCGTTCTCTTCCAGGGTGGCCGCGACGCGCGCGATCGACGCCGCGTTCTGGCCGATGGCGACATAAACGCAGATCAGGTCCTTGCCCTTCTGGTTGATGATCGTGTCGAGCAGGACCGTGGTCTTGCCGGTGAAGCGGTCGCCGATGATCAGCTCGCGCTGACCGCGGCCGATGGGGATCATCGCGTCGATCGCCTTGATGCCGGTTTGCACGGGGCTGTCCACGCGTTGGCGCGTGATGACGCCGGGGGCGATCTTCTCGAGCGGCATGGTCTTCGTGGTCTTCACCGGACCCTTGCCGTCGACGGGCTGACCCAGCGGGTTGACGACGCGGCCGATGAGCTCCTCACCGACCGGTACCTCGAGGAGCCGTCCCGTGGTGTGCACCTCGTCGCCTTCGTGGAGGTGACCGAACTCACCGAGGATGACGGCCCGGACCTGGTCCTCCTCGAGGTTGAGGGCCAGGCCGTAAGTGTCGTGCGGGAACTCGAGCAGCTCGCCTTCCATCGCGTTCTGCAGGCCGTAGATCTGAGCGATGCCGTCGCCCGTGGCCACGATCCGGCCCACGTCGGTCGCCACGAGGCTGGCGTCGAAGTCCTTCAGGCGCTCCTTGATGACTTCGGAGATCTCTTTGGTGCTGATGCCCACTCTTCCTATATCTCCTACGAAGCGTCCGCCAGGCGGCGGCGCAGCTGCTGCAATCGGTTGGCAAGGCTGGCGTCGATAAGGTGGTCGCCGTACTGCAGTTTGAGCCCGCCGACGATGCGACGGTCGACCGCTGCGGTAAGGCGCACCTCTTTGCCGAGTCGGGCCGAAAGTTGCTCGCGGATGCGATCGCGGTCGTCAGACGAGAGCTCCACCGCGGTGGTCACGGTGGCCCGGACGCGACCTGACGCCTCGTCCGCGAGGTTCTCATACTCCTCGACGATGCCGCCAATCTCATCGACGCGGCCGGTCTCGATGAGCATCCTGGAGAGGTTGGTGGCCTCGGGAT
>VBFD01000014.1:0-16175 GCA_005883585.1 Chloroflexota bacterium | reverse complement strand
CCGAGCACGGATTCGGCGCGCACTTTCAGCGCATTAGGGCAGGGCGCGGCGCCAAGGATCAATGCGCGCAGCGATGACAGGTCGCGGGGCTTGAGCTCCTGGGCGTCGACCAAACGCTTGAGCAGCGTCGGCGCCATGAATGACGTCGTCACTCGATTACGCTCCATGAGGTCGAGGGCCCCGTCGGCCTCGAACTTCGGTTGGATGACAACGGTGGCGCCGAGCACCTGATGGAGCGCGGCAAAGAACGCCACGGCGCTGTGATATCCGGGGCCGCACATCAGATGCACGTCCGATTGGTTGAGCCCGAAGATCGAGATGACCTGCAGGACGTTCTCGATGTTCACGCCGTTCGGGCGCCAGGCGCCCTTGGGATGGCCGGTGGTACCGGAGGTGTAGATCATCGAAGCGCCCAGACCGCCGGAACCCTGCGCCGCGAGCGCTCCATCAGGCGCGCCCGACATGAGTTCAGCGTAAGAAGACCAACCCTCGAGCCTCTTGTTTCCTGTCGCGATGTAGTGCCGGTGGCCGTTTACCTCAGGCCTGGCCCCATCAACCACGTCGACGTGATCGTCATCCGCGCATACGACGGCGGCACCGGAATCGTTGAGCAGGTAGGCAACCTCGGATCCCCTCAACCGGTAGTTGACCGGGACAGCGACGAGGCTCACCCGGCGCAGGCCGTTCGAGATCTCGAATCCATGGATCGAGTTGAAAGCCATGATCGCCACGCGATCTTGGGGCTCGCACCCGAGCTCGTGGAACAAGTGGGCGGCCTGATTGGCGCGCTTGTTCAAGGTGGAGAAATCGACGGCGCGCTCGCCGAGGATGAGAGCCGGCTTATCCGGGCTTCCCTCGGCGTGAACGGCGAGGAAATCGACGTCGGCCACGAAACAATCGTAGGGCCGGCTACTTGGTCGGGCTTGGACTTGCCGTTGGCGTGGCCGCCGGCGCGTTGCAAGCCGTGTTCGACGCCAACCCAACCGTCGACGCGGTCGGCGCCACGCTGCCCGTGATCACAACGCGATATCGAAAGCACCCACCCAGCATCTGCCAGTTGTTCGAAGCCGCCCAGTGATGCAGGTTGACACCGGCCGGCAGCGGCGGGTACTGCTGGAGAATCGCCGGCGTTGCATCCGCGATAGCTGCGATCGGTGACGGCCTCGACGAGTCGAACTGCCAGAGATAGACCTTGGTCACCGGCCTCGCCGCGGCTGTGTCCGCCGCCGCCGGCAGCTTCGTCGCGTCGAGCAGCGCGTCCACGAAAGCCTGCGGCCCGTTGCCGGATTTGACGAGCGCAAGGCTCTCGCCCGTCATCGGCGACGACCAGTCGATGCCGGTGATGTTGCTTCCAGTCAGGTACCGACCCGCTGGTGCCGCCCCGTCGGCGGCACTTGCGTTGTAGACCTGGATCTCGCCGTTGACCGCCAGCGCCAGCTGCTTGGCGTCGGGACTCCACGCGAGGCCGTCGGCGTGCGGCAGCTTGGAGTTGACGTGGTGGGGCGCGGCGGACGGGGCGGGGCTCGCATGGGTTGGCGTTGCCGCGGCAGGGGGCCCCGTCCCGCTGGTCACAGCCGAAGGCGAGGCCACAGGCGTCGCGACGTTGATGGGCTCGATCACCGGTCCCTGGTCGGGCATTGAGATGGCCGCCAGCGTGCCGTCGGCGGTGATCGCGATCGGTCCATCCTCAGGACCTGGCGACAGCGGAAAGGGATTGAGGACGGCGGCAGAGGCGTTGAGCCAGTACCACGCCCCTGTGCCCACCGCTCGCACGGCAATCAACCCGTCAGGCCCTGGGGCAGCGCCTTCCGTGAAGAGCGCAGCTTGCGTGGGCGGCTTGGCGAGCACTTTCAGCCCAGAAGTAGGGCGCGTCAGGTCGAAGGCGTCGACCTCGTAGCTGGCGCAGCAGCCGGTGGTCAAAGCGACGTAGCGCGCGTTCGCGACCAGGCCGAACGGCCCTTCGCTCTGGAGGTCTGCGGATGCCGCCAACGGCTCGATGGTGCCGGCGAAGGGATCCGCGCGGAAGATCCAGTCATATGGAATCACGCCCGGCGCGGTGGTCCGGCGCTCGGCAGGCCTGTCGTCGTGGATCGTGAAGTACAGAACCGGGTACGGCACTCCCGGCGCCGGCGCCCACACCGGCCCCGAGGCGCGGAAGGCGCCGCCTGCGGGAAGGGGAGCAACCAGGGTCGATTTGCCGGTCGCCGGGTCGAGCACGCCGACGCCCTTGTCGCTCAGGTACGCGATCAGCCCGCCGCCCAGGGCGCCCGCGACCGGCGACGGTGAACGAGCTACGGGTGGCGTGCCTCCGCCACAAGCGGTCGCGACGATGATGGCCAGCGCCAGAACAAGGCGCGGGTAGAGGGACAATCGCACGTGAATCGCCGATGTTAACGGTGGCAACCGGTCTGTTGTTACCCGGCGCGAGCCGCGCGCGTTGCGTATTCATGGTCAAAGTCGCGCTGCTCGCCGCTGCTGCCGGACTGCTGATCTCCGCATGCGCAAGCGCCGGGCCAGCCCCGATCACGGGCATAGGGCCAGCCCCGAGCCCGTCCAGCGGACCTGGGTTCGGATTCGACGCCATGGTGACCGAGAACGACAAGGCCATCACCATCCAGGTCGGACAGAAGCTCGAGGTCGTGCTTCATGCGAAGCCGGGAATGACCAACTGGGGCAACGTGAGATCGAGCGACACGTCGGTGCTGACCCCGATCGTCAACCCGGCGGCGACGGCCGTCCGGGGCGTGACCCTGGCCGCGTTTCAGGCGCAGGCCCGCGGCCAGGCGAACATCACGGCGAGCGCGGGGGCGGCCTGCTCCCCGGGTCAGGCCTGCCCGATGTACGCGATCCTCTACTCGGTGACGGTGACGGTTACGTAGGGCGCTTACGAACCGGCGGCGCGGATCGCGGTCGCGATCGTCTCCAGCTCGGCCCGCCCCGGCGGCGTCTCATAGCTCTTGGGAAACGTAAGGCCGAAGCCGTCGCCCGGGTAGCGGGGAATCACATGGATGTGGAAGTGGGGCACGTCCTGGAACGCGACCTCGCCATCCATGACCAGCAGGTTGGCGCCGCTTGCTCCCAGCGTGTGCCGGGCCAGGGCCGCCATACGGCGCGCCACCCTGAAGGCGCGCATGGCGGCGGTCTCGTCGACGTCTTGCATGAGCACCGCATGGGCCCGCGGCACCACGAGCATGTGGCCGTGAGTGATCGGCTGTATGTCCATGAAGGCCACGACGCTGTCGTCCTCATGGGTGAAGCTGGCGGGGGAGTCGCCCTTCACGATCGCGCAGAAGATGCAGTCTTCGCTCAAGGTGACGCGAAGCTTAAGCGAGCGTTACTCGGCCTGTGAAGGTGCTTCGGGCGCGGCGACCTCGGGCGCGACCGCAAGGTTCGAGCCGTTGGAGAAGACCTCGGCCTCGACCTCTGCGCTGGGTTCAGTGCCGGCCGGCGTCTCTCCGTTGCTGCCCGCCTCCAGCGGCACACGCTGGCCGCGACGCCGCCTTCTCGTCCGACGGTCGCCGCGATGCGGACGAGACAGCCGCTGCACCTGCGAACGGATGCCGACCCGCTGGCAGGCGGTGACCACGGCGCCGACGCCTGCGACCAGCCCATCTTCCTTGCAGTGCTCGAACAACGGCCCGAACAGCTCGGGCGCGCCGCCGATCACGGTCTTGGAGTCGCCGACGATGACCAGGAGCTTCTTGGCCCGCGAGATGGCGACGTTGACCCGGTTGGGGTCGTTGAGGAAGCCGATGGCCGCGCGCTCGTTGGAGCGAACCAGCGACAGGATGACCGCATCCGACTCACGGCCCTCGAATGCATCGACCGACTCGATGTCCTCCGGCGGCACGATGCCCTTCAGGGATCCTTGCAGCCGGTTGACCTGGGAGTTGTACATGGCGATCACGGCGAGATGGGCCTTGCGGACACGCCTCCGGATGATCGAGGTGATGTCTTTGCACAGCGCAACCTCGAACTCGTTCGCCACCGAGCGCTGCGCGTCGCGGTACTCGTCCTGGGCGCCGGTGTCGACCCAAACGAGCTCGCGGTCGAACGGCCACGGCAGCGGCATTCGCGGGTGGGGCGCCTCGTGGATGAGCTTGCCTTCGTAGAAGAGATCGGACACGACGCGGCCGATCGGCTCACGCATGCGGTACTGGCGCGGCAGCATGATCCGAGAGGAGGTGGGCACCTTGTCCCAGATCCAGCCATAGAAGCTGTCGTCGCGCACGACCTCGTCGAGCGGCTGCTCCACCTTGAAGGTGGAAGCGGCCTCCTCCATCACCGGCGGAAGCTGCTTGAGGTCGCCGATCATCACCCAGCGCTTCGCGATCGGCATCAGCGCCAGCGCCTCGTTGGCGCGCACCTTGTTGGCCTCGTCGAGGATCAGCCAGTCGAACGTCTTGAAACGCAGGCGCGAGTCGATGGCGAGGCGGTTGCAGGTCCCGGCGACCAGGTTGTACGGCTCTAGGTCGTCGCCCTCCACCAGCGTGGGCCGCAGCCTGCGGGGCACCTTCCCGGGCTCGGCGATTCGGGCCTGGCGCACGTGCGAAAAGCCCAGCAGGCGCTCCTGGCCGGTGTCGACAGCGTCGTTGGAGTGTGAGGAGAGGAGGATCGACGCGCCTGGGTTGCGGCCCAGGATGCGGCGGATCGACTCCACGATGGCGGTGGTCTTGCCGGTGCCGGGCGGGCCCTGGATGAGGTAGAGCTGACCCGGGCGCATCCCCATGACGCGTGCCACGGCTTCGGCCTGCTCCTCGTTCGGGTCGGGCAGGTGGTGCGCCTTCTTGCCGTCGAGCGTGACGCGGGGCGGGCTGCCCAGCCAGCCTGTGTCGGCCAGCTCGGCCGCAAGCGCCCCGCTGCGCGGGCTGCCGATCTGCAGCTGGCGGATCACCGAGCGCTGGGCCTCGAACATCTCCACGCTCGCGGTCGGCAGCACAATGCCCTCGTCGGGCAGCGGGTCGTAGCGCCGGAAGCTCACCCACAGGTTGGAGCCCTGGATGCGGTCCAGCGACATGCCGCGGTATTCGGGGAACCCCGCCGACCGGACGGTCAGGGAGTCGATGCCGCGGTAGATGCGGCCGTCGGCGTCGTCGACGAGGTGGAGGATCGCCCGGACGTACTCGCCTCCGCGCATGTCCTCGCCGCACTCCGGGCAATGGATGCCGTTCGAGGTCGGAACCTCGGTCTCGCACTTCGGGCATTCGATCCACTGCTCGGTCGCCTCATAGCGGCGCACCGCCGCCTCGGCGAGCTTCTCGCGATAGTCGCGGAGGTGCTCGATGAACCGAAGGGTCGAGTCGAGGATGGGAAGCGTTTTGGCCTTTTCCCGGAGCACGATCGCGGTGAACCCCTCCAGGTCGCCGTCCCACTCCTTGACCAGCTGCAGCTCCTGGAAACCGAGGCGCAGGCGGTTTTTCTCCATCTCGAACTCGCCGTCGAGGTCTTGCCAGTCGGTGATCTCGAGGGCGAGGCCCATGGGCGTCCGTCCCAGCCTGCCGGTGAGCAGCGACTGACGAACCTGGCCGACGAACTCGAGCGGCTTTTCGGGCTTGATGATCGTGTAGATGCCGTCGATGGTCCGCTGCTCCTCGAGGACCTGCCGGAGCAGCTCGGCGCCTCCGGCCGCCTCCAGGGCGGCGACCTTGGCCGCCGCGGGCGTGCCGGGACGGACACGGATTCCAAGCCGGCCGGTCTGCACCTCTTCGCCCGGAATGTCCGGGTTCCAGAGCAAAAGGACGTCGCCGGGGTTGGGCGTGCTCATATCAAGCAGACCTAAGGGTCGATGCGCGGGTGGGACATGAAAATGGGATCAACTGAGTTCAAAAAGTGGGTCCCCAGGCGGGACCTAGCACCCCAATGGGCAAGGCCTACGTTAGCACATAGCTCGCGTATTGCACTATTGATGCGCGGTGTGGAAGAACCGGCTCAAGCCCTACGACATCCTGAGCCCGGAGGACGTCGAGGCCATCCACGGCCAGGCCATGAACATCCTGGAGGAGATCGGAATCGACTTCCTCCACGATCGCGCGCGAGAGGTCTTCCAGAAGGCCGGGATGAAGGTCGAAGACATGCGGGTGCGGTTCGACCGGGATTTCATCCTGGAGACCGTGGCCAAGACACCCGCGACGTTCGAGCTCCAGGCTCGTAAGGACGCGCGTTCGGTCGTCCTTGGCGGGGACAACGTCGTCACCGCGCCTGTCTATGGACCACCGTTCATTACCGACCTCGAGCGTGGTCGGCGCGGGGCCACCATCGAGGACTTCAACAACTTCGACAAGATGGCCCAGGCGATCGACCAGATCCACTGTGCCGGGGGCACGACGGTCGAGCCGGAGGACCTGCCGCTCGGCTCGCGGCACCTCGACATGGTGTATTCCCACATCCGGTGGACGGACAAACCTTTCATGGGCAGCGTCATCTCTTCCGAGAACGCCCGTGACACGATCGAGATGGCCTCCATCGTCTTCGGCGGGCGCGAAAAGATCGAGAAAACGCCCGCCGTGATCAGCCTGATCAACGTCAACAGCCCTCTCCGCTACGACGACCGCATGCTTGGCGCGCTGCTCGAGTACTCAGAGGCTGGCCAGCCGGTGATCGTGACCCCATTCCTCATGGCGGGGGCGATGTCCCCGATGGGCCTCGCGGGGACGGTCGCGCAGCAGACAGCGGAGGCGCTGGCGGGAATCGCGCTCGTGCAGCTGATCCGCCCGGGCACCCCGAGCGTGTACGGCTCGTTTCTCACCAACACCGACATGCAATCCGGCAGCCCGGCGTTCGGGACTCCGGAGTCGGCGATGGGAATCCTCGCCAGCGCGCAGATGGCGCGCCACTACAACCTGCCGTTCCGTGGTGGTGGGGCGCTCACCTCGTCGAAAGCTCCCGACGCCCAGGCCGCGTATGAATCGATGATGTGCATGTGGCCGACCATCCTCGGCCGCGTCAATTTCGTGCTGCACGCGGCGGGCTGGCTGGAGAGCGCGCTGCTCGCGTCGTACGAGAAATTCATCATCGACGTCGAGGTCCTGCGGATGTTCGAATGGATCCTGACGCGCGGCCTGCCTGTGGACGAGGAGGGCATGGCGATGGATGCGCTCCGCGAGGTCGGCCCGGGTGGGCATTTCCTCGGCGCTGAGCACACCTTGCGAAACTACCGCACGGGCTTCTACCGACCGTGGATCTCGTCGACGGAGAACTTCGACCGCTGGAACCGTTTCGGGGCGAGAACCGCTGACGTGGTGGCGGCGGAGCGCTGGAAGCAGGTACTTGCCGAATATCCCGACCCCGGCATCGATCCCGGCGTCGACCAGCAGCTACGCGAATTTATGACCAGGCGCAAGCAGGAGCTCGGCGACGACTGAGGATCGGGCCCGAAGGCGTCTGGGCTATCTGCTTTCGAAGATCGCGTCGCCGGCACCCGCCCCGGCGAGCGGATCTGCGGTGGCTGCGGTAGTCGCGGCCGCCGCCGCGCTGGTGCAGAAGGTGGCGCGGCTGTCGGTCAAGAAATGGCCGGAGGCGTCTGAGATGCACGCGCGAGCCGAGCGGCTGCGCCTGCAAAGCGAGGAGCTCATCGAGCAGGACGCCGACGCCTACCTCGCATTCATGGAAGCCGTTCGATCTGGCGAGGGGGTGGCCGGCGCTCAAGCCCGGACCGTTCAGGTGCCGCTCGAGATCGCACGAGCGGCCGCCGAAGTCGCGGAGCTGGCCGAGGAGTCGGCGTCCTTGGGCAACCCAAAGCTGCGGCCCGACGCCGTGGTGGCGGGCATGCTCGCGGCGGCCGCTACCGAATCGGCGGCCTACCTGGTCGGCATCAACGTGAGCGAGGCCAAAGACGTGCGGTGGAACGAGGCGCGGCGACTCGCGAGCGAGGCTAGCGCGAGGCTTCGGTCGCCAGGCGCTCGAGGCTCCGCAGGTGGTCCTGGTCGTGGTCGAGCGCGATCCGCAGGTAGCCGTCGACGGTGAGCTCGCCGAATTTCGTGTGCACCCCGACGCGATTCCGCTCCTCTTCGCTCAGACCGCGGACGAAATCGATGAGCCGGTTGCGGGTGCCGGCCCATTCGGTGAGAGCGGCCTGGAGCGAAATGCCATCGAAGTCCCGTTCGTCGTTGCTGTAGTACTCGAACTGCGGGCGCTCGCCGGCGGCCATCGCGCGGATGCGCGGCTCGAAGCATTCGGTTTCCGTCGCCGCCAGGTGTGCGGCCACGTCGCGCAGCGTCCAGGAACCGACGCGCGCGGGGTCGTCGTCCGCTATCAGCTGGGTCATGGCGACCACCAGCTGTTGGCTGGCCTTGAGCTCCTCGAGGAGCGTGTCGCTCATGCGGCCGGCTCGGGGTTCATGAGGCGAGCGCGCGGGTTGGCGGCGTCCAACTCGGCCACGACAGCAGCCAACACCTCGTCGGGCGAGCCCGTCCTTTCTTCGACGGGGCCCCAGGTCCAGGCGTCGAGGTAGGCGTCCATGTCCGTGGATCCGTCCTTCATGGCATAGGCGTCGATGGCGGCCTGGAAGCGGTCGGGCATCATGCGCTTGACCTCCGTGCCGGCCTCCCACGCCTTGACCTGAGATGGAATGTGCTTCCAGAACATCACTTGATACGAGGCCATAACGCTCTTAGACGGCCATCAGGTCGGCGAGCCTTGATTCCAGCTCGCCCAGGCCGACGTCGTTGATCTCCAGCGGGAGGCCGAGGTAGGCGGCGATCTCTTGCGCTTTGGCGGCCAGCCGAGGGTTTGGCACCTGGCGCAGGTAGAGCACGGCGTCGTAGTTGCCGAAGAGCATCGGGATCAGGTCCGGGTGCCGGTCGAGGCCGAGGCCGCGCACCACGGCACGCTCGAAGTTGCGCACCAGCCAGTCGGTGAGGAAGAACGTCCCCGGTCGCTCCTCGCTGACGCGTTCGAACAGATCCGCGCCGGCGAGCATCTCGTAGCAGTGCGGTCCTTTGACGCGTGACGCGCCGGCCTCGTCGAGGATCGGTTCCAGCTTTCCGTTCATGCCGCAGTCGCCGTACACCACGACAAGATGGTCGTAGCGCGGCCGAAGCGCGTGCAGCTTCTCTCGCAGCTCATCGACGATGCGGTTCGGGTACAGGTGCAGCAGCGCCGACACGCCGTAGATGTCGACGTCCCAGCCGCGGCGGTCGACGATGTCCTTGACCTCCTTGCCGAGCGCGCCGCAGATGACGAAGGCAGTGCTCATGAAACGAGCTCCAGGTCTGGGAAACCCAGCACCGATACGAAGGAATCGTTGAAGTCGGTGCGGCCGGAGAGCTCGACGTACTCAATTCGCGACGGCAGCTCGAAGGCCACCTGGCGCTCGCGATACGAGAGAAGCGCGATCTTGGCCCCTTCGCCCGCGGAGTTGCCGACTGCAATGATCTTGTCGACGTCGACCGGTGGCACGAGGCCGATGATCTTGGCGCTCTCGGGGTTGAGGTAGGAACCGAACGATCCGCCGAGGAAGATCTCGTCCAGGTCGGATGCGCCGACGCCCAGGATGTCCATCAGGACTTTGATCCCCGTCGCGATCGAGCCTTTGGCGAACTGCAGCTCGCGCACATCGCGCTGGGACAGGTAAACGCCTTCGGCGAGCAGAAACGCCTTGACGCCCTCGACCTCGATGAGGCGGTCCACGAGCGGGTGGCCGGCAGCCTCTGAGGCCGACCGCATCCGTCCCGAATGGTCGAGCAGGCCGACGTTGAGAAGCTGCGCCACCGCGTCGACCAGCCCCGAGCCGCATAGGCCCTGCGCCGGCACATCTCCGCCGATGATCTGCAGCTCGACGGTGTCGCCGATGTGCACGCCCTCGATGGCGCCTTCGGTGGCCCGCATTCCGCACTTGATCTGGCTGCCCTCGAATGCCGGACCCGCCGGGGCGGCGGTGGCCAGCGTGCGCTGGCTGCTGCCGATGACGATCTCGCCGTTGGTGCCCACGTCGACGAACACCCGCAGCTTGTCCTCCCGCGCGATGCCGGTCGCCAGCACTCCCGAGACGATGTCGGCACCGACGTACGCGCCCAACGCCGGGAGCGTCTGCACGTAGCCCTCGGGATGTATATGGAGCCCGACCTCACCGGCGGGCACGCTCAGCTCATCCATGAACGTTGGGGTGAACGGCATCACCGCAATCGGCGCCGGGTCGATGCCCAGCAGAAGATGGAGCATCGTCACGTTGCCTACCACCACTGCCTCATAGGTCCGCTCGGGCGCGACGCCGGCCTCGCGATACAGCTCGTCGAGGATTCCGTTCATCGTCGACACGACCGCGGACCTCAGCTCCTCGATGCTCTCCGCACCGTTCATCGCGTGGCTGATCCGCGAGATGACGTCGGCTCCAAACGGCGCCTGGCCGTTGAGCGTCGAGCGCACGGCGGCAGCCATGCCGGTGCGCAGGTTCATGAGAGTCCCGACCAGCGTCGTCGTACCGACGTCGAACGCGACCCCGAAGCATTCCTCGGTGGTATCGCCCGGCTCGATCGCCACCAGGTGCTCACCCGCGAGCACGGCGGTGATCTTGAACCCTGCGTCGCGAAGCGTCTTCGGCACCGTCCGCAGCACCGGCACTCCCGCGACCATGTCGTGCCCTTCGGCAGTCAGAGCGTCACGCAGCCGAGCGACGTCGCTGCGCTGGTCGTGAAGGTCCGGCTCGGCGAGTTCGAGGTAGACCTTCCGGACGTTGGGGTCGATGATGACGAGGCGGCTGAGCCCCATCGTCGCCGCCTTCGGCACCCGGAGCAGCTGCGGCACCTCGCATGCCATGTCCTCGTAGATGCGCGCCTGGCACGAAAGCCGCCAACCGTTGTCGACCTCGTCTTTGCGCAGCAGCCGATGGTCCGCGCTCGTCACCTCGCTCGCGCCTTCGACCACGCGCACCTTGCATTTGCCGCATGTGCCCCGGCCGCCGCATGTGGAGTCGATCGGCAGTCCGATCCAGTGCGCCGCGCTGAACAGCGTCGTCCCGGGCGGCACGCGGGTCGTCCGGTCGAACGGCCTATACGTAACCTCGAGCTTGCGCTGGATCATTTCGAGGCCTGGGCCAGCTCTGCGCGATAGCTCGCGATCCAGCGCATGGCGTACTCGTCGTGGCCGAGCAGCAGGTCGCCGGCGAGCACCGCCCGGCGCACCTCCGGCACCAGCGGGTTCGTGATCGCGCAGGTCAGCCCGGCGTGCATCGCCAGCGGCAGGAAGGCGGCGTTTACGGTTGCGCGGTCGGGCAACCCGAACGAGACGTTGGAGGCCCCGCACGTCATGTTGTTGCCGAGCTCGTTGCGGATCAGGCGCATGGTCTCGAGCGTGACGAGGCCGCACGTGGGGTCGGCCGCCACGGTCATTGCGATCGGGTCGATGATCACGTCCTCGCGAGGGATCCCGTACTCAGCCGCGCGGTCGAGGATCCGCCTCGCGATAGCGAGGCGCTCTTCCGGCACCATTGAGATGCCGGTCTCATCATTGGCCATCGCGATCACGGCCGCGCCGTGCTTTTTGACCAAAGGCAGGATGCGATCCATCCGCTCGTCTTCGGCCGTCACCGAGTTGACGAGGGCCTTGCCGTCGTAAGCCACGAGTCCGGCTTCGAGCGCCTCGAGCACGGATGAGTCGATGCACACCGGGAGGTCGCTCACCTCGCCCACCGCCTTGATCGCGGCCACCAGCAGCGCCGGCTCATCCGCCGCCGGGATGCCGGCGTTGACATCGAGCATGTGCGCACCGGCGGCTGCCTGTGCGATTGCATCGGCACGCACCCGGTCCATCCGGCCCTCCTTCATCTCGGCGGCGAGCACCTTGCGGCCGGTCGGGTTGATGCGCTCGCCGATGATGACGAAGGGCCGGTCGATCGAGATGACGACCTCGCGGCTGCGCGAGCGGAGGATGGTGTCCACGAACCGCTCAGCCCTTGCGCAGGGTCTCGTCGATCTTCATGACGGCCTGCTCGAGCGCCTGCGCGCCCTGCGAGCTCGCGCTCCGATCGCCGACGATCTCCTTGGCCATACGCGTGGCCATCGACGCATCGGGCGCATAGCTGTCCGCGCCGACGTGCTTGGCGTATTCCAGGGTCACTGGCGCACCGCCGACCGCGATGTGCACCTTGTCCCGAAGGCCGGCCTTGGTGATGGCGTCGATGTTGACCTTGAACATCGGCATCGTGGTCGTGAGAAAAGCTGAGAAACCGACTACGTCCGGCTTGTGCTCCTCGACGGCCGCGACGAACTTCTCCGGCGGCGTGTTGACGCCGAGGTCGAAGACCTCGAAGCCCGCACCCTCGAGCATGATCACGCAA
The DNA here is from genome assembly GCA_005883585.1 of Chloroflexota bacterium. GTDB lineage: Bacteria > Chloroflexota > Dormibacteria > Dormibacterales > Dormibacteraceae > UBA10449. The sequence continues at coordinate 3,904 of VBFD01000014.1, read as the reverse complement.
AGGTTCTTGCCGATGTCGTGGATGTCGCCCTTGACGGTGCCGATGACATAGCGGCCCACCGGTTTCGCACCGGTCTCTGCGATCAGGGGCCGCAGGATCACCAGCGCCCCCTGCATGGCGCGGGCGGCGATGAGCATCTCCGGCACGAAGAAATCACCCTTTTCGAAACGGCGGCCGACTTCCTCCAGTGAAGGGATGAGGGCTTTGAAGAGGATGTCCATCGGGTCCATGCCGAGGGATAGGCCCTCCTCGGTGAGGGCCTTCACTTCCGGCGCGTGGCCGTTGAGCGTGTGGTCGAAAAGGCCGGCTCGGATCTCTTCTTCTCGGCTCATGGGGACTCCTCCCTGTTGCGCATCGCCCAACTGATGCTCAGAGTCCAACAAGGATACCCCTATCGTATAGTGTTGCGCAGTGAGCAACGGCAAACGAGAGCCGGCAGTTATCCGCTCGGTGGATCGGGCGGTCGCCATCCTGGACCTGCTTGCCCAGGACGGCTGGCGTGCGGGGGCTGAGGTGGCGCGCGAGCTGGGCGTGCACCGCTCGACGGCGCTGCGCCTTCTCGGCACCCTGGAACGGCACGCGCTCGTCGAAAGAGATCCGCGGACGGCGAAGTACCGCCTCGGCCGGCGGCTACCTCAGCTGGCGCGGGTGGTCAGCGGCGAGCTCGACCTCCGGCACGTCGCCCGGCCGGTATGCGAGGCCCTGGCCGCATCGAGCGGCGAGACCGTAACCCTGGACGTGCTCGACGGCGAGGAGATCGTGCCGATCGAGCAATCCACCGGATCGACTGCGTTCGTCAGCGTCAACTGGCTCGGCCGGCGCACCCCTGTGCACTGCACGGCCAGCGGCAAGATCATCCTGGCGTTTGCGGCGGAGCCGGTCCGGCAGCGATTGCTCTCCCGACCGCTCCTGCCGCTGACACCGAGATCGATCACCGACGCCGCCGAGCTCGAAAAGCAGCTCGCCGCGGCGCGAGAAGGCGGTTTCGCACGCACCTTCGAGGAGCTGGAGGTCGGACTGGACGCGATCGCCGCGCCGGTCTTCTCCACGGACGGGGATGTCGTCGCCGCCATCGACGTGTCAGGGCCCGCCCATAGGCTGCAGGCAAGCGGTGGGCCGGACCTGGTGAGCCTCACACGCGAGGCGGCGGCGGACCTTTCCCGGCGCCTGGGCTACCGCGGCCGCACCCCTCGATAATGCCTCGGCGCTTAACCTTCACTTAACGCAAATCCACCCGTTCGGGTGCCCTGGACTCTTTGCAATGTCGCTGTGGCAGGAGCATCATGGACGCCGCCACTGGTCGCAGCCGGACCTGCACTGGGCGTTGGCCAACCGTCATTTTGGGGAGAGAGGAATGAGCTGGCGATATCAAATCCGTGGTCTTGCCGTTGGTGTCGCGTCCCTGCTGCTGGTGGCAGCATGCGGATCGTCGAACCCATCGACCGTGGGCGCCGCATCGGCGAAGTCGGCCGCCGACATGGGCGGCATGTCGGCCCTGGTCACGGCAGCGAAGGCGGAAGGCAAGCTCAACGTCATCGCGCTGCCGCCGGACTGGTGCAACTACGGCCCTGCGATCACCGCCTTCACGGCCAAGTACGGAATCAATGTCACCTCCGACAACCCCAACGGCAGCAGCCAGCAGGAGGTCGACGCGATCAACCAGCTGGCCGGCACCAGCCGCGCCCCGGATGTCGTTGATGTGGGCTTGAAGGTCGCCCTCGCCAACACGTCCGTATTCGCTCCCTACAAGGTAGCGACGTGGGGCGACATCCCCGACAGCCTGAAGGAGTCGACGGGTCTGTGGTTCTCCGACTACGGGGGCTTCATGGCGATTGGTTACGACTCGAGCAAGGTCCCCGGCGGGACCATCAGCTCGGTGCAAGACCTGCTCGGCTCAGGCTTCAAGAGCAAGGTCGCCCTCGCCGGCGACCCAACCCAGTCCAACCAGGCCTTGAACGGCGTGATGATGGCTGGGGTCGCCAACGGCGGCTCGCTCGACGATGTCAGCAAAGGCGTCGACTTCTTCCACTCGCTGAAGCAGGCCGGGAATTTCGTGCCTACGATCGGGACCGCAGCCACCGTCAAGAACGGACAGACGCCCGTCCTGTTCCAGTGGGACTACAACTCATTGACGCACGTCAAGGACGTACCGACCTGGAAGGTGTGGGTGCCGGCCAACGCGTCGCTATTCGGAAGCTACGCGCAGGCGATCAACAAGGACGCTCCACACCCCGCCGCCGCGCGGCTATGGGAGGAGTTCCTTTACTCCGATGCGGGCCAGAACATCTATCTCAGCGGCGCTTGCCGGCCTGTCCGCCAGACCGCGATGAAGACGTCTGGAAAGATCGATGCGGCCGGCCTTGCGGCCCTGCCGGCCGTGACTGGCACGCCACTCTATCCAAGCTTCGCGCAGCAAACCGCCGCGGGTGCGTACGTGTCCTCCCACTGGTCTGCAGCCATAGCTTGACGTCCGCCGGCATCTCGGCCGTCAGCGCCGCCGCTCCCCCCCTCAGGGGTGGGCGGCGGCTGCCTCTTTCATGGCTCGGGGTGGTGCCATTCTTCGCGTATGTCGGCTTGTTCCTTCTGCTGCCCACGGTGATCATCGCGGCAGGTTCGTTCGCGACCAAGAGCGGGAGTTTCACCTTTTCCAACTTGACCGCCATCAATCAGCCATACCTCGTCAAGTCGCTCGTGAACAGCCTCGTCATCTCCGCGGTGAGCGCCGTCGTCGGGGCGTTGGCAGGCGCGCTCCTGGCCTACGCGGTCGTCACTGGCAACCCGCGAGGGATACTTCGGCGCAGCGTGACCTCCGCCTCAGGGGTGCTCGCCCAGTTCGGCGGCGTCACGCTCGCCTTCGCCTTCATTGCCACGCTCGGAACCACCGGCGTCGTTTACCTGTTCCTGGTGGATCGCGGTATCGACATCTTCGCCAAGGGCGTGTGGTTGTACGAGCTGAGCGGTCTGGTCCTCGTCTACACCTACTTCCAGATCCCGCTCATGTTGATCGTCTTTCTGCCGGCGCTCGATGGAATCCGGCCGCAGTGGCGCGAGGCGACCGAAAGCCTCGGGGGGAGCACGTGGCATTACTGGCGCTACGTGTCCGGGCCCCTGCTTGCGCCATCGTTCTTGGGCTGCACTCTCCTCCTCTTCGCCAATGCGTTCTCCGCTTACGCCACCGCGCAAGCCCTGATCTCCCAAGGGAGCATTGTCGTTCCGCTGGCGATCAGCAACCTTCTGACGAGTGAAACGGGTCGCGCCGCGCCGGGGCTCGCGAAATCACTGGCCCTGATGATGATCCTCATCGTCATGGTCGTGATGGTGCTGTACGCGGTGCTCCAGCGACGAACCTCCCGATGGCTGCGATGAACGATCTCCACTCGGGCGGTGTCGCGTGAGTCGCTCGCGCCGCCGCAAGCTGCAGGTCTTCCGCACCGCCGTCTTCCTTGTTATGGGGGCTTTCTTCCTCGTGCCGATTGGCGCGATGTTCGAGTTCTCCACGCGCGGCAGCGGCGTGACCGCGCCCCGGACGCTGGACGCATGGACGGCCATCGCCAAAGTCCCCGAACTCCTGCCGGCGATCTCTGTCTCCCTTCAGCTGGCGGCTATCACCGCAGTCGCGATGCTCGTCCTCCTCCTGCCGACGATGGTATGGGTGCGACTGCGGCTTCCCGGTCTGAGCCGCACCGTCGAATTCATCTGCCTGCTGCCCCTGACAGTGCCGGCCATCGCCCTGGTCGTCGGCATGGTTCCGCTGTACAGATGGATCGGCCCCAACCTGAGCGATTCGATACTCACGCTTTCGTTCGCGTATCTCATCCTCGTGCTGCCGTACACGTACCGCACGCTGGATGCCGGCCTGGCGGCCATCGACCTCAAGACCCTGTCGGAGGCGGCTCGCAGCCTT
>VBFD01000013.1:0-30241 GCA_005883585.1 Chloroflexota bacterium | reverse complement strand
AACCTCCGAGCAAACCCCCGGCACCCTCGCAATCGGACACCGCGTGTGGAACCGGCACCCCGACGGCGGGTTGACGGGCGACGGGATCTCCCCCTTGATCAGCATCGGCTCCCGGTCCCGCTCGACCACCGGATCCGGCACGGGAATCGACGACAAAAGCGCCTTCGTGTACGGATGCTGCGAGTGCTCGTAGATGTCCACCCGGTCCGCGATCTCGACCACCTTCCCGAGGTACATGACTGCGATCCGGTCCGACAGGTGCCGCACCACCGCCAGGTCGTGCGCGATGAACAGGTACGTGAGCTGGAACTCCCGCTGCAGATCTTGCAGCAGGTTGATGATCTGCGCCTGGATGGACACGTCGAGCGCGGAAACCGGCTCGTCGCAGACGATGAACGACGGCGAAACCGACAAGGCGCGAGCGATCCCGATCCGCTGACGCTGACCGCCCGAAAATTCGTGGGGATACCGGTTGGTGAAGTTCGGGTTCAAGCCGACCAGCCGCAGCAGCTCCTGGACCCGCGTCCGCCTCTCCTTTCCCCGCGCCAGCCCGAAGTTGTCCAGCGGCTCGGCGATGATGTCGCCAACCGTCATCCGAGGATCCAGAGAAGCGAACGGATCCTGGAAGATGATCTGCATCTCGCGGCGTACCCGGCGAAGCCGCCGGCCGCGCAGCCGCGACAGGTCCTGGCCGTTGAAGATGACCCGTCCCGACGTGACCGGCTGCAGGGCGGTGATCAGCCGAGCCAGCGTCGATTTGCCGCACCCCGACTCGCCAACGAGACCAAGCGTCTCCCCGCGCCGGATCTGCAGGTTGACGCCCGCCACCGCCTGCACGACCGCGCCCCCCGCCGCCGGGTAGTGCTTGACGGCGTTTTCGACCCGGACGATGTCGCGGTCGGCCGGAGCCTTCGCCAGCTGTGCCGCCGTGGCCGCCGATTGCCTGGCCATCACGCTCGCGCGTCAGACCGCATGCGCTTCTTGATCTCGGCGGCGACGTCGAACGAGATCTCGCTCGCCTGCGCGGCGCTGCGGGCCTCCTCCGACACCGTGCTCATCTTCACCCAGCACCGCGCCTTCTGGCCTGGCCCGACCTCCTCGAGCTCTGGCTCTTCCGTCATGCACTTGTCGACCTTGAAGAGGCACCGAGGGTGGAACTTGCAGCCCGGAGGAAGGCGCACCAGGTCCGGCGGCAGGCCTCGAATCGAAACCAGCCGGCCCTTGCGTGCCTCGTCGACGCGGGGCACGGAGCGAAGCAGCGACCACGTGTAGGGATGCTCGGGATGGGCGAAGATCCGCTCGACCGGGCCCTCTTCGACCACGCGGCCCGCGTACATGACGATCACCCGCTGGCACATGCTCGCGACCAGGGCGGTGTTGTGGGTGATCAGGATGATGGCCGTGCCCAGCTCACGGTTGAGCTGCTTGAGCAGCTGGATGACCTGGGCCTGGACGGTCACGTCCAATGCCGTCGTCGGCTCATCCGCGATCAACAGTGAAGGCTCGTTGGCAAGTCCCATCGCGATCATGGCTCGCTGGCGCATGCCGCCCGAGAACTGGTGCGGGTAATCGCTGATCCGCCTTTCGGCCGCCGGCACGCGCACCCTCTTCAGCAGCGGCACGACGCGCTCGGCGGCCTGGCTGGGTGCGAACCGGTCGTGCGCCGTCATCGCCTCTTTGATCTGCGCCCCGACCTTCGTGACCGGGTTCAATGACGTCATCGGGTCCTGAAAGATCATCGCCACGTCGTTGCCGCGGTAGTTGCGGACCTCGTCGCCATCCATCTCGACGATGTCGCGGTTCTTGAAGAGGATCTTTCCGCTCACGATTCGACCGGGCTCCGGGACCAGGCGCAGGATCGACAAAGCGGTCATGGTCTTGCCGCACCCTGACTCGCCGACGATGGCCACGGTCTCGCCAGGATCGACGTGAAACGAAACGCCGTCGACGGCGTGGACGACGCCTCGCGATGTGAAGAATTGCGTCCTCAGGTCCTGGACGCGGAGGATGGGTTCAGTCAAATGTGAGCGCTAGCGGCGCATGCGCGGATCGAGCGCGTCGCGCAGCCCATCACCGATGAAGTTGAACGCAAGCATGGTCATCGATAGCGCAACGCAGGGGATGATAACGAGATAAGGATACGCGTCGACTGCGGCATAGCCTTCGAACACCATGACGCCCCAGGTCGGCTGCGGTGGCCTGAGGCCGACCCCGAGAAAGTCGAGGATCGCCTCGGTGAAGATCGCGGCCGGGATGCCGAATGTCAGGGAGACGATGACGGGGCCCAGGGAGTTCGGCAGCAGGTGCTTGAGGATGATCTTGATGGGGCTGCTGCCGGCGGCAAATGCCGCCTCGACATACTCCTTCTCTTTGATGGACAGCACCTGGCCGCGCACAAGACGCGCCAGGCCGACCCAGCTCACCAGGCCGATGGCGACGAAGATGTTGAGCAGCGTTGGCCCCAGGGCGGCCACGATGATGAGCACGAACAGGAGGTCCGGGAAGGCGTACATGATGTCGGTGAACCGCATCAGGAGGTTGTCGATCCAGCCGCCGAAGTAGCCGGCGACGAGGCCGATGCTGCCCCCGATCACGAGCACGATGGCCTGCACCAGGATGCCGATCGACAACGAGACCTGCGACCCGAAGATGACCTTCGACAGCACGTCTCGACCCAGGTCGTCGGTGCCGAGAACGTGGTGCGCCGCCCCGGGACCCAGGTAGTTGCTGACCACGTCCTGGGCCGTCGGGTCCTGGAGCAGGCCGAAGCGCTCGAGCAGGGGCGCGATGACAGCCAATGTGATGAGCAGGAGAACGAACGCCAGACTCCCCACCGCCAACCGGTTGCGCCTGAACCGCACCCACGCGTCGGTCCAAAGACCGATCTGCTGCGGACTTTCCCAGTCGAGGTCCGCGGCGAGGAGGGCGGTCGCCGCCACTACTCGAGCCTCACGCGCGGATCGATGAAGACGTAGGCCACGTCCACGAACAGGTTCAGCAGCGCCACCAGTGCCGCGTACAACACGGTGGTCCCAAGAATCATCGGATAGTCGCGCGCCTCGATCGACTGCACGTAAGAGCGCCCGATTCCGGGCACCTGAAACACGGTCTCGACGATCACTGAGCCGGTGATGAGTGCCGCAAACAGCGGTCCGGCAATCGTCACGACCGGGATCAGTGAGTTCTTCAGGACGTGGCGCGTCACGACCAGGCGCTCGCGAAGCCCTTTCGCCCAAGCGGTGCGGACGAAGTCCTGGCGGAGCGAGTCGAGCGTGGCAGAGCGCGTGAGCCGAGCGAGAAACGCGATCGGCAGAAAGCTCAGCGTGGCGACGGGCATGATCATGTGCAGCAGGTCCTGTGGATACCCCCCTGTGGGTAGGAAGAAGTTCGCGTTTGTGAACTTATAGAGGAAGTTCGACAGCAGGATGATCAGGACGATCCCGACGACGAAGTTGGGTACCGAGGCCCCGATCGTGGCCAGGGCCACCGCGGCGTAGTCGACGAAGCTGTTCTGGCGCAACGCCGCGACAACGCCCAGCGAGATGCCGACCGTGATGATGACGAGGAACGAAACCGCCCCCAGTTTGACGGTGTACGGCCACGACTCCAGGATCAGCTGGTTGACCGATTGACCTGGGTGCTGGTACGAGGTGCCGAAGTCGAAATGAATCACGTTCCAGAGGTACAGCCCGAACTGGGTCCAGATCGGCTGGTCGAGACCGTACTTCGCGTTGAGCTGGCGAATGGTCGCGTCGGAGAGCTGCCTACCCTCCTTGTCCCACGGGCTCCCCGGAGCGATATGCGCCAGGAAAAACGTGATCAGGATGACGAAGAGAAGGACGGGAATCATCCAGAGGAGGCGGCGCGCGACGTAGATCCCGAGGGTCCAGCCTCGGCCCGACCGTCTCCGAAGAGGGATTAGGGCGCCCCGTAGCGGGGCGCCCCTCACCAATGCCAAATGGATCTCCTAGTGCTGCGCTATCTGGATGCTCCAGGTGAAGAAGTCGCCGAGCCACTGGTCGTCGTTCGGCGTCGTGTTGATGCCTTTGACGTATGGCTTCACGAGGAACCAACCGGTCCGCTGGTACAGGAACATTACCGGAGCGTCCTGGACGAGCGTAGTTTCCGCCGTCTGGTAGGCGGCGTCACGCTTCGCGTTGTCGGAGGCCGCGTCGCCAGCCGTCACCGCGTCGTCGTAGGTCTTGTTGCTCCAGTTGCTGAACTGGTTGCCGGAACCGGTCATGAAGATGTCGAACCAGTCCTGCGAGTCAGGGTAGTCGGCGCCCCATCCGGAGGGACCGCCGATCTGGTAGTTGCCGGTCCGCAGCCGCTTGCTGACAGTCTTGGAGTCGGTGCCATCGAGCACGATGTCGATGCCCAGGTTGGTCTTGAACTGCGCCTGGACGAACTCCGCGATGGTCTTGTTGGTCGGGCTGTTGCTGTTGTACGTGTACTTGATGCCGGTCAACGCTGACGCGGCCACGCCGGCCGAAGCAAGCGTTGCCTTGGCGGTGGCGGCATTGAACGTCTGGGGGGTGCCAAGGTCAGGCCGGTAGTTGCGCATGCCCTTGGGGATCAGAGTGGTCGCCGAAATGCCGCGACCTTTCTCGATGTTGGTCACGAACGAGTCCCGGTCGATGGCCTGCGAGAACGCGAGGCGCACCTTGGGGTTGTCGAACGGAGCCTTCTTGACGTTGATGTCGACCCAGAAGACGGTCAGCTCTGGGATCGTCACGAGCTCCGGTGAGCTTCGGACTGCTTCGGTGTCAGCGACCGGCACACCGACCATGTCGAGCTCGCCGCTCTTGTACTTGGCGTAAGCCACGGTCTCGTCATCGATGAGCGACTCCGTGATCTTGGTGATGGTCGGCTTGGGCTGGCTGCCCGAGTAGTTGGCGTTGGGCACCAGCGTGATGTGGTCCTTGGGCACGTCCTCTGAGATCTGGTAGAGGCCGTTGCCGATCACGGTCTGCGAGGCGGTGGGTGCTACCGCGCCCCACTTGTCGTTGCCGCTCGAGTCCTTGCCGTACTTGCTGACGATGTCCTTGCGAACCGGAGAGCTGGTCCACAGGCTGGCGACCCACTTGAAGTAGCCCGCGGGCGCTTCGAGGGTGACTTGGAAGGTGCTGTCGTCGACCGCCTTCAGGCCGAGGGTCTGGAGAGCGGCGTCAACGCCCGGGTCCTTCGGGTCCATGTTGTTGACGGTGTTGGCGTTCTTGATGCTGTAGTAGAACGACGAGTAGGGCGCCGCGAGACGCGGGTCGAGCAGGCGCTGGAACCCGTACACGAAGTCGGCGGCCTTCACCGGCTGGCCGTCGCTCCACTTGGCGCCTTTGTGCAGCTTGAACGAGTAGACCGTGCCGGTGCTGTCGATGGTGTAGCTGTCGGCGGCTGCGCCGACCGCGTCCTTGCCGTCCTTGGTGGTCCTGAGCAAGGCCTCGAACGTCTGGCGGCCGACTGCCGCCTCATAGTCCCACTGCTGCTGCCCGGGGTCGAATGAAGCCGGCTCGGTCGTGAGCCGGACATTGAGCGCCTGGGTGCTTGCAAGTGTCAGGCCGTTGCCGCTCGAACCGCCACACGCTACAACCGCGAACAGCGCGGCTGTGGCGAGCGCGATCGCTCGAAAGCGGATACCTAAATGCATACGCGTCTTACCTCTCTGATCTGATCCTGCCGCCTTCTTCCCGGAAGCCACCCGGGGCGAGAGTGCGCCGACAGCAGGTCTTACTCACACAGCCTCTTCGGCTCGTATGCGAATTCTGTTGTCCCTCGCCATCGAGTGTCAAGTCGCATAGCTCACAACCTGGCCCGAACGCGCGTTCGTTCAGTGCGAAGCGATGTAAATCTGCGACGGGAACAGGGCGCCCGGCCACTCGTCGATCGAGGACGCGGTCATGCCGCTGACATATGGCCGCACCAGGTTCCAGCTCACCGGCTGCGCCAGAAAGGCGACGGGCACGTCGTTGACCAGCATCTTCTGGGCCTGCTTGTACTCCTGGTCGCGACGGTCGGGTTGGAGGTCGGAGCCTGCGGTCCGCACGAAGTTGTCGTACGGCTTGTTCTGATAGAAGGAGAAGTTCCTGGAGCTGCTGGTGAGGAAGAGGTCGAACCAGTCCGAAGGATCCGGATAGTCCGCCGACCAGCCCAGCGGTCCCGCGATTTGAAAGTCTCCCGAGTCCAGTCGTGAGAGATAGGTGTCGCGGTCGAGCGCGTCAAGCGCGACGTCCACGCCCAGATTTGCCTTCAGCTGGTCGCGGATGAAGGTGGCGGTGGCCTTGCTGAAATCGGACGACTGGTCGTACGAGAACTTCACGCCGGACAGCTGCTTTGCGCTCACGCCGGACGCGGCCAGGATCGCGCGTGACTGCACGACGTCGAACTTCTGCCCCGCAAGGTCCGGAGCGTAACCGTGCATGCCCTTGGGGATGAAAGTCTCCGCCGGCAGGCCCTGACCCTGGAAAATCTGCGCGATATAGGCGTCGCGGTCGATCGCCGCCGCGATCGCCTGCCGCACCTTCACATTGTTCAACGGCGCCTGGGTGATACGAAACGTGAACCAGAAGACAGTCAGCGCCGGCACCCGCACCAGCTCCTGCTTGAGATGACTGTCGCCCGCTACCCGTGGCGCTTGAGCCGGCTGCACATCGGTCATGTCCACCTCACCCGTCGTGTACTGCGTCAGCGCAGCCGCACCGTCGTTGGCGACCCGGAAGATGATTGCTTTCAACTTCGGCTTCGCGCCCCAGTAGTGCGGGTTGGGCACCAGCCTCAAGTGATCGGTGGACATCTCGGTGACGTGAAAAGGTCCATTTGTCGCCAGTGAGTCCGGCAAGGTGGCCCACGCGTCCTTGTACTTCGCGACCACGTCCTGTCTGATCGGAGCGCCGGCAGGCATGGCGGCAAGCCAGACGAAGGCCGGGTCCGGATGCGACAGCGTGACCTGGAAGGTGAGGTCGTCGACCGCCTTCAGGCCGAGCGTGCCAAGCGCCGCATCGATGCGCGCGGCATCACGCTGCGGGTCCAGCAGCGACACCCCGTCACCGTTGAGGATCGCGCCCGCGAAGAAGGATCCATTGAGGGCGGCGAGTCGTGGATCGATGAGGCGCTGCCAGGCGTACACGAAATCCTGGGCCTTGACGGCAGTGCCGTCCCAGTACTGGGCGGTCGCTCGCAGATGAAAGACGTAGACGGTCCCGTTGTTCATGACGTCGTAGCTTTCCGCCGCCGCCGGCGACACGCCTTTGAGATCGGCGGTGGGTTTCAGCAACGGCTCGGAGATGGCGCGAAGAACGGCGGTCTCGTAGGGATACTGCGTCTGACCGGGGTCGAGCGTCCCCGGAGAATCGTCGAGGAGGACGCGCAGCGTCTGGTCCTTCGCCAGGCGCGGGCCCTGCATGATCGGCGTGGTGGGGTTGCAGGCAGTGAATGCGGCCACCGCGAGCACCACCAGTGCGGTGGCGCGCAGCAGCCGAGAGCCTGGAATCACGGTTTCAATCATCCCAGCTAGAACCGTATAAGGCGTGGCGGTCAGGCCGGATTCATTCCGGCCGTCACCCAACACCATTTCTCGTCGCCATTCGTGGCCGGGCGAAACCATTTTTGTAAATCCAAACCGCGGGAAAGAGAGCAGCCGCGCGCGAAGCGCCTCCACTGGGGTCCCCGTGACGCAGTCACGGGAGTGGGACCGGCAGGTTCCGTCTTATAAAACAAAGGGGCAACCCTGGCGGGCGCCCCCTGTGCACGTACGGCTGACTCTAACCCAAAACGGCGCACTTTTGTCGACCAAATAAAAAGGGAGAGGCCGTTCGTGCGGCCCCTCCCCTGTTGCACTTTTTTAGACCGAGAGCGTCTCCAGGTCGATCGGCTCCTCTTCGAGGATTCGAGCCGCCTGCTCGCGCTGCTTCTTGTAGTAGTCAAGCCCGGTCCCGGCCGGGATGAGCTTGCCGATGATCACGTTCTCCTTGAGCCCTCGCAGGCGGTCCACCTTGCCGCTGATCGCGGCCTCGGTGAGCACGCGGGTGGTCTCCTGGAACGACGCCGCCGACAGCCACGAGGTGGTGTTCAGCGCCGCCTTGATCAGGCCGAGGAGCACGGTCTGCGCGGTGGCCGGCTCGCCGCCCTCCGCCAGGGCCTTCGCGTTGCCCTCCTCGTACTCCCACTGGGAGACGATCTCGCCCGGGAGCAGGCCGGTGTCGCCGGCGGAGTCGACGCGGACCTTCCGCATCATCTGCCGGACGATGACCTCGATGTGCTTGTCGTTGATGTCGACACCCTGCGACCGGTACACCTTCTGGACCTCGTCCACGAGGAAGGTCTGCACCGCCTCCTTGCCGAGGATGTGGAGCAGCTCCTGTGGCGAGATCGATCCTTCGGTGATCTGCTGGCCGGCCTTGATGAGCACCTTCTGCCCGTCGCGGCGGTCGAGCTCGGGTCGGATGCGCACCTGGTGCGGGATGGTGTATTCGCGAACCTCTTCGTCCAGCGTGCGGACGGTGATCTCCTTGGCCGAAACCGTCACCTTCCCGGCGTGCCGTGTACGGATGGCATTGCCCTTGGCGTCGCGAGCCAGCTCCTGGCCCTCCATGACGTCGTCCTTGCTCTTGACGATGGCGGTCATCTTGCTGTCGACCGGGTACGAGACTTCGAACTCCTCGCGTGAGATCACGCGCACCTTGCGCGTGCCCTCCGCTCTGAGGATCTCGAGCTCGCCATCGATCTCGGAGATGATGGCCTTGCCCTTCGGGATGCGAGCTTCGAACAGCTCTTCCACACGAGGCAGACCCTGAGTGATGTCCACGCCGGCAACACCGCCGGTGTGGAACGTGCGCATGGTCAGCTGGGTGCCTGGCTCGCCGATCGACTGGGCCGCGATGACGCCCACCGCCTCCCCGATCTCGACGACCTTGCCGGTGGCCAGGTTGCGGCCGTAGCACGTGCGGCAGACGCCCTCGCGGGCCTCGCACACGAGCACGGAGCGCATCTTGACGGGGACGCCGGCGCTGATGATCTTGCGTGCCGCTTCGTCGCTGATCGACGTGCCGGCGCCGACCAGGACCTTGCCGTCGACGGAGATGTCCTCCGCGGCGACACGCCCGGCGATCTTTTCGAAGATGGGTTCGTTCTTGGCCCGCTCCGGTGTGATGTCGCGGATCCAGATGCCGTTGGTGGTTCCGCAGTCCTCCACGCGCACGATCACGTCCTGCGCGACGTCGACGAGTCGACGCGTCAGGTACCCGGAGTCGGCGGTTCGGAGGGCCGTGTCGGCCAGACCCTTGCGCGTGCCGTGCGTCGAGATGAAGTACTCGAGCACGGTCAGGCCCTCGGTGAAGTTGGCCATGATCGGCAAGTCGATGATCCGGCCCGTGGGGTCGGCCATCAGGCCGCGCATGCCCGCCAGCTGGCGGATCTGCTGGATGTTGCCGCGGGCGCCCGAGCCCATCATCATCCAGATCGGGCTGAACTTGTCGAAGGCCTGCTCGGTCGCGTTGCCCACCTCTTCGTAGGCGCGCTGCCAGAGCTCGATGACCTTGCGGTATCGCTCGTCGTCGGTCATGACGCCGCGGCGGTACATGCGCTCGACCTCGGCGACCTCTTTCTCGGTGGCGTGGATGATCTGCCACTTCGACTCGGGGTGCGGGATGTCCATGGCGGACACGGTGATCCCGGCCTGGGTCGCGTAGCGGAAGCCAAGCCGCTTGATGTCGTTGACGACGCTCGCTGTGGTGTCGCTGCCATACAGGCGGTACAGCTCAGCAACCAGGGTGCGCAGGAGCTTGCGGTCGTAGTGCGCGTTCTGGAAAGCCAGCGCCTTCATCGTTTTCTCGACCGGCTCTTTGCCCACGGGCAACGGCTGATTGAAGACGACACGCCCCGGCGTGGTGACGATCAGCTCGTCGCCGAGCTTGACCCGGACCCATTCCTGGAGCTTGACGACCTTGGCCTCGAGGGCGTGCAACACCTCGTTCTCGGAGCTGTAGGTGCGCAGCTTTTGAACGGCCTCGGGACCCGACGGCATCTCGCCGCGGGTGGCCGTCAGCCAGTAGCAGCCCAACACGACGTCCTGGGTCGGCGCCACCACCGGGTGGCCGTCCGCCGCGGACAGGATGTTCTGCGAGGACATCATCAGGTTCTTGGCCTCGGCGATCGCCCCGCTGAACAGCGGGACGTGTACGGCCATCTGGTCACCGTCGAAGTCCGCGTTGAACGCGGCGCAGACGAGCGGGTGGATCTGGATCGCGGATCCTTCCACCAGCACGGGCATGAACGCCTGGATGCCCAGGCGGTGCAGGGTCGGCGCGCGGTTGAGCAGCACCGGGTGGTCGCGGATGACCTCGTCCAGGACGTCCCAGACCTCGGTGCGGCTGCGCTCGACCATGCGCTTTGCGGACTTGATGTTGGTCGTGTAGCCCTTGTTGACGAGCTCGCGCATGACGAACGGCTTGAAGAGCTCGAGCGCCATCTTCTTGGGCAGGCCGCATTCGTGGAGCTTCAGCTCCGGGCCGACGACGATAACGGAGCGGCCCGAGTAGTCCACGCGCTTGCCGAGCAGGTTCTGGCGGAACCGGCCCTGCTTGCCCTTGAGCATGTCGGACAGTGACTTGAGCTTGCGGTTGCCGGTGCCCGTGATGGCGCGGCCGCGGCGGCCGTTGTCGATCAGGGCGTCCACGGCTTCCTGGAGCATCCGCTTCTCGTTGCGCACGATGATCTCGGGCGCGCCGAGCTCGAGCAGCCTCTTCAACCGGTTGTTGCGGTTGATGACTCGGCGGTAGAGGTCGTTCAGGTCTGAGGTCGCGAAGCGGCCGCCGTCCAGCTGAACCATAGGGCGCAGCTCGGGCGGAATGACAGGCAAGACCTCGAGCACCATCCACGTCGGGCTGGCGTTCGACTTGCGGAAGTCCTCGACCACCTTCAAGCGCTTGATCGCCTTCTGCTTGCGCTGGCCGCTGGAAGACTTTGACTCCTCACGCAGCCGGTACATCTCGGACTGCAGCTCGATGCGCGACAGCAGGTCGCGGACCGCCTCCGCGCCGATGCCGGCGCGGAACGCGCGCCCGAAGCGCTCCGAGTAGTCGCGGTACTGGGTGTCGGTGAGGATCTGCTTGGGGTGCAGCGCCTCGAGGTCGGTGCGAGTCGCCTCGATCTCCTGCTGGAGCGCCTCCAGCTCTCCCTGGATGGCGTCGCGCTGGGTTTTGGTGGCGCCTTCGATCTGCGCCTCAAGCGCCTTCTTGTCCGCGTCGAGGCGATCCTTGGCGCGCTTCTGCGCGGCCTTGGTGTTGGCCTCGAGCTTCTCGATCTTCTCCTGGACCTTGCCGAGGACGGCACGCGACATCTCCCGGGCGAACACCTCGCCCTTTTCGACCACGACCTCTTCGTCGTCGTCGAGGCCGACCGAGTAATCGCGGCGGGCCTTCGTTCCGATGCCGGCCTTGATCGTCTCCGTCACCTTCTTGCCCTGGGTGGTCAGCTTGTCGACCGACTCCTGCAGCTCTTCCTCGAGCCTGGCCACCTCGGCATCGACCTCGCCCTTGAGCTTCTTGGTCTTGCCTTCGTGCTCGGCTCGAAGTTCCTTGGACTTTGCGTCGACGTCGGCCCGCAGCCGGATTGCGCGCTCGTCCTTATCCATGGTGAGGGCGGCGAGCATGTCGGCCCGCGCCTCCTCGTGGACGTCGGTGACGATGTAGTTGGCGAAGTAGAGGATCTTCTCGAGGTTGCGCGGAGACATGTCGAGCAGCAAGCCCATGCGGCTTGGGATGCCCTTGAAGTACCAGACGTGGCTCACGGGCGACGCGAGCTTGATGTGCCCCATGCGCTCGCGGCGCACCTTGGAGCGCGTCACCTCGACGCCGCACTTGTCGCAGATGATGCCCTTGTACCGGTAGCGCTTGTACTTTCCGCAGTGGCATTCCCAGTCCCGCGTGGGGCCGAAGATGCGCTCGCAGAAAAGACCGTCGCGCTCAGGACGCAGCGTCCGGTAGTTGATCGTCTCCGGCTTGGTCACCTCGCCGTGCGACCACGACATGATCGTTTCGGGCGACGCCAGCGAGAGCTTTAGTGCATCGAAGTTTTCGAGCTTCAGCAAGTGTTCCCTCTTCTCCTCTACCTATTCAGCCGAGTCTTCCCCGAGCTCTTCGCGCTCGAGGCTGATGCCGAGGTCCAGTGGGATCTCGGGAATGTCTTCCTCTGACAAAACGATCTGGCGCTCGTCCTCGCTCAGGATCTCCACCCCGAGCGCAAGGCCCTCCAGCTCCTTGACCAGCACACGGAACGACTCCGGGATGCCGGCCTCGAGCGTGTTGTCGCCCTTGACGATCGCTTCGTACGCCTTGACGCGGCCGACGATGTCGTCGGACTTGACGGTCAGGATCTCCTGGAGGACGTGCGCCGCGCCATAGGCCTCGAGCGCCCAGACCTCCATCTCACCGAACCGCTGGCCTCCGAACTGCGCCTTGCCGCCCAACGGCTGCTGCGTGACCAGGCTGTAGGGGCCAGTCGAGCGGGCGTGGATCTTGTCTTCGACAAGGTGCGCCAGCTTGAGCATGTAGATCATGCCCACCGTCACCGGCTCGTCAAACTGCTCGCCGGTGCGGCCGTCCCGTAGGCGAACCTTGCCGTCCTCGGGCAGCCCGGCCTTCTTCAGCTCGGCGACGATGGTCTCCATCGGCGCGCCGTCGAAAACCGGCGTCGCGATCTTGATGCCTAGCGTGTGCGCGACCCAGCCAAGGTGTGTTTCCAGCACCTGGCCGAGGTTCATGCGGCTCGGCACGCCCAGCGGGTTGAGAACGATGTCGACCGGGGTGCCGTCCGGCAGATATGGCATGTCCTCCGCCGGCAGAATTCGGGCGACGACGCCCTTGTTGCCGTGGCGGCCTGCCATCTTGTCGCCGGCCGAGATCTTGCGCTTCTGGGCGAGGTAGACACGGACCATCTCGTTGATGCCGGGTCCGAGCTCGTCCTTGTTCTCGCGGGAGAAGACCTTGACGTCGACCACGATGCCGCGCTCGCCGTGCGGGACGCGAAGGCTCGAGTCGCGAACCTCGCGTGCCTTCTCGCCGAAGATCGCGCGCAGCAGCCTCTCCTCGGCCGACAGCTCGGTCTCGCCCTTGGGCGTGATCTTGCCGACCAGGATGTCGCCCTGCTGGACCTCGGCGCCGATGTAGACGATGCCGCGCTCGTCGAGATTGCGCAGCGCGTCGTCGGCGACGTTGGGGATGTCACGTGTGATCTCTTCGGGACCGAGCTTCGTCTCGCGGGCCTCGGATTCGTGCTCCTCGATGTGGATCGAGGTGTACATGTCCTCCTTGACCACCCGCTCCGAAAGCAGGATCGCGTCCTCGAAGTTGTAGCCCTCCCAGGGCATGAAAGCGACGAGCACGTTGCGTCCCAACGCCATCTCGCCGTCTTCGATCGCGGGACCGTCGGCAAGGATGTCGCCCTTCTCGACGTGCTGTCCGGGCTTGACCTTGGCGCGGTGATTGAGGCAGGTGCCCTGGTTGGAGCGCGCGAACTTCTGCAGCGGGTAGTGCCGCTCCGGTCCGCCTCCATCGGGCTTGACGACGATCTCGAAGACCGGCGTCGCGTGCACCGCCTTGAGGTCCTTGGGCTGCGCGACGTCGACGACCGTCCCGGCGACGTCCGCGACGATCATCTCGCCCGAGTCCTTGGCGGCGTAATACTCGACTCCTGTGCCGACCAGCGGCGCGTCCGTGACCAACAGCGGTACAGCCTGGCGCTGCATGTTGGCGCCCATGAGGGCGCGGCCGGCGTCGTCGTGCTCGAGGAACGGGATCATGGCCGTCGCCACAGAGACGATCTGCTTCGGCGAGATGTCCATGTACTGGATGTTGCCGACGTCCTCGATCTTGAAGTCGCCGCGCGCCCGTGACGGGACACGCGCCTCGACAAAATGGTTCTCAGGCGTCAGGGCGGCGTTGGCCTGGGCGATGCCGAACATGTCCTCCTCGTCGGCGGACAGGTACTCGACCTCGGTCGAGATCCAGGGCACGATGTCGACCCCGGGGACGTGTCCCTTGAGCAGGGTCTGCACCGCCTTCTCGTCCAGCTTCTGGCTGGCGGGCAGCACCTCTTTGCCCTTGTTGTCGAGCGCGGGCTTGCGCAGCGTTCGTCCCGCGAGCTTCTCAGCGCTCTCGGGGCTGACCGACATGCGGTTGTACACGCGGCGGAACGGCGTCTCCACGAAACCGAACTCGTTGACCTTCGCGTAGGTCGCGAGGTTGCCGATCAGGCCGATGTTCGGACCTTCCGGGGTTTCGATCGGGCAGATGCGGCCGTAGTGGCTGTGGTGCACGTCGCGCACGTCGAACCCGGCCCGCTCGCGGGAAAGACCGCCTGGACCGAGCGCCGACAGGCGTCGCTTGTGGGTGAGCTCTGACAGTGGGTTGTGCTGGTCCATGAACTGGGACAGCTGGCTCGAACCGAAGAACTCCTTGATCGCGGCCACCACCGGACGGGCGTTGATGAGCGACGCCGACGTGACCGTGTGCGGGTCACTGATCGTCATGCGCTCCTTGATGATCCGCTCCATGCGGATCAAGCCCATGCGGAACTGGTTCTGCAGCAGCTCGCCGACCGCGCGGACGCGGCGGTTGCCAAGGTGGTCGATATCGTCTGGGATCTGCTTCTCGCGCGGGGCGTTGTTCAGCTCGATCAGCTTGCGCAGGAAGGCGATGAAGTCGCCTTTCTCCAGGATCCGCAACTCTCGCTGGCGGACGCGCGCGAGGATGTCCTCCTCGTCGCGGCCGAGCCGCTTGTCGACCTTGTAGCGGCCGACGCGGCCGAGGTCGAACCGGCGCGGGTTGAAGAACAGGCTCTGGAGCAGGTTGCGAGCGTTGTCCACGGAAGGGGGGTCGCCCGGCCGGACGCGGCGGTACAGCTCGAGGAGGGCGTCCTCGGTCTTCATCGTCGTGTCCTTGTCGAGGGTCGACTCCATGTAGCGGTGCTCGGGGTTGTTGTCCACGTCACCGAACATCTCCAGGAGCGCGCGCTTCTGCGCCTCGCGGTCGTTCTCGGTCCCTTTCAATTGGGGAAGCTCGAGGGCCTTGAGCAGCACGGTCACGGGGACCTTGCGCTTGCGGTCGATCTTGACCGTCAGCAGATCCTTGGCCGAGGTCTCGATCTCGAGCCACGCGCCTCGGTTGGGGATCAGCTTGGCGCCGAACAGCTTGCGGCCGGTGTTGGGGTCTTCAGCCGCGGTGAAGTACACGCCAGGCGAGCGCACGAGCTGCGACACGACGACGCGCTCGGTGCCGTTGACGATGAACGTGCCCTCGTCGGTCATCATGGCGAAGTCGCCCATGTAGACCTCGGACTCTTTGATCTCGCCGGTCTCCTTGATGGTCAGGCGGGTCTTGATCCGGAGCGGCGCGGCATACGTCATGTCACGGTTGCGGCATTCC
The DNA here is from genome assembly GCA_005883585.1 of Chloroflexota bacterium. Classification (GTDB taxonomy): domain Bacteria; phylum Chloroflexota; class Dormibacteria; order Dormibacterales; family Dormibacteraceae; genus UBA10449. Next base: position 14,828 of record VBFD01000013.1, on the reverse strand, counting down.
TCGACCGAGAACTTCGGCTGGCCGAACTCGTAGTCCAGGAACTTCAGCTCGAAGTTCTTCCCGGTGTAATCGGTGATCGGGTTGATCTCGTCGAAGAGCTCCCGAAGACCTTCGGTCTTGAACCAGCTGAACGACTCGACCTGTGTCGCGATGAGGTCCTTCAGCTCGACCAGATTGGGAATGCGGCCATAAGAAAGACGCGAGGGCGCTCTCATCTCTGAGATCAATTCGTTACTCCTTCCAGGAAAAAGGGCGCGCTCAGGTAATAGGCAGAGTGAGCGGCCGGGCGTGCACGAAACGCCAATATACGACAAAATGCCCCTTAGTGGGGACGTTTAAACCAAACCAGGCGGAAGACCCGTCCGGCCAGCGTTTCGGGGCACTATACCACCCTGCTGGCGGCCCCGCTAGCCTTTAACCCGTGCCCGACTGGAAGGCCCTCCGCCACCAGTTCCCTCTGCTGGATCGCTACATCTACCTGAACGCCTGCTCCCTCGGCCCCCTCCCCCGCCGCGGCCGGGCGGCCCTGGAGCGTTACGCCAACGACTGGGACACCAAGGGCACGCCCGTTTGGTATTCGGAGTGGCTCCCGCTCCTGGAGCGGCTCCGCACCCGGGTGGGCGGGCTGCTCAACGCGCCCCAGGGATCGACCGCGATCGCACCGTCGGTGTCGGTCGCGCTCACGACCCTGGCCTCCGGGCTGCCGCTGCCGGCGGGTCGCAGCAAGGTCCTGATCGGGGAGCTGGACTTCCCGACGATCGGCCACCAGTGGCTCTCCCGGCCCGACTTTGAGGTCGAGTTCGTGCCCAGCCAGGACGGGATGACCATCCCGCCGGAGGCGTTCGCAGAGCGCATCGACGAGCGGACCGCCCTGGTGGCGACCACCCACCTTTTCTATACGACCGGCTACCTGCAGGACGTCCGGGCGATCGCCGACGCCGCCCACGCCGCCGGCGCCCTATGCCTGATCGACGGCTACCAGACCTGCGGGTGTGTGCCGATCGACGTGGACGCCATGGACTGCGACGCGTTTGTCGGCGGCTGCCTCAAGTGGCTCTCGGGCGGCCCGGGCACCGCCTTCCTTTATGTGAGGTCCGAGCTGGTCCCCAGCGTGCACCCGCATGGGACGGGCTGGTTCGCCACGCGCGACCCGTTCTCGTTCACCCTCCAGGAGCTCGACTTCGCCGACGATGCGCGCCGCCTCGAGACCGGCACCTGGGCGATGGCCTGCCATTACGCCGGGCTCGCCGGCCTGGAGCTGATCCTGGAAGTCGGCGTCGAGCACATCCAGGAACGGCTGCGCGACCTCACCGACCGCATCCTCGAGCGCTGCGACGAGGCCGGCGTCAAGACCTTCACGCCACGCGATCGCAATCAGCGCTGCGGGATCGTGACCCTCGAGTGCGACCATCCCGAGGACGTGGAGCATCGCCTCCACGAGGCGGGCGTCATCGTCGACTCCCGCCCCGGCCGGGTGCGCCTGTCACCTCACTGGTGCGTGACGGAATCGGAGCTCGACCGGGGCATGGACCTGGTCCTCGAACATTTGGGAGCCGCAAGCCGAGCCGGCTAGGATCGCCCCTTACTTGATCTCGGCGGTCGCCCCCGCTTCCTTCAACCTCGCCACCGCCTTCTCCGCGTCCGCCTTGCTCACGTTCTCGAGCACCGGCTTCGGAGCGGCGTCGACCAGGTCCTTGGCCTCCTTTAGGCCGAGCTGGGTCAGCTCGCGCACGGCCTTGATCACGTTGATCTTGCTCTCGCCCACCGCGGCGAGATTGACCGTGAACTCCGTCTTCTCTTCTTCCGCCGCGGCGCCGTCGGACGAGCCCGCGGCCGGAGCCGCCGCCACCGCGACCGGGGCCGCGGCCTTGATGCCGAACTCGTCTTCGATCGCCTTGACCGCCTCGACCACGTCGAGGATCGTCCAATCCTTCAGCGCCTCTACGAAATCCTTCGGGGTGAGCTTGGTTGCCATAGCTTGCTTACGCTGCCTCCAATTTCGATTTGTACGCATCCAGCACGCCCAACAGCTGCTGGAGCGGGGTTTGCATGATTCCGACTAGCTGGCCGACCGGAGACTGAAGCGTGCCCAACAGCTGGGCGAGCAGAACTTCGCGCGATGGCAGATCCGCCAGCTGCTTGATCTGGTCGCGATTGAAGACGCGCCCTTCGACGAGACCGCCCACCACCTCGAGCTTCAGCCGCGTGGTGCGGACGAACTCGTTGATGAGCCGTGGCGGGAGGCTGAGGTCGTCATTCCCGAACGCGATCGCGACCGGGCCCTTGAGCTGTGACTCGAGGTCCTTGTAGCCGGCAGCGTCCGCTGCGCGTCGCGCCAGCGTGTTCTTCACCACGCGGTACTCGACGCCACCGGTGCGAAGTTTTCCACGCAGCTCCTGGATCTGGCTGACCTTCAAGCCTCGGTAGTCGGTGAGCACCGCCACCTTGGCCTTCTTCAGCTTCTCCGTGAGCAGCTCGACCTGCTCCGCCTTCTGTTCTTTCCTGGCTCTCGGCAAAAGAAAAATCCTCCCCGCCCGCAACAAGCCAAGGCAGGAAGGATCAAAGCGTCCTTCACTTCTTATCGCCTCGGCAGGAAATTAAGCCGGCACGATGGCCGGCACCTACGGTCTAGGGCAGATCGCGAATTATACGAAGAAGCCGGACTAGGACGACGTGTGGAGCTTCGCTGCTTCCTTGACGTCGACCGGAACCGACGGCCCTTGCGTCGCCGCCAGGTAGAACGTGCGCAGGTACTGGCCTTTCGAAGACGACGGCTTGTTGCGGATCAGCGCGTCGACGAGGGCTGTGAGGTTCTGGTGCAGCTGGCTGGAGTCGAACGAAACCTTGCCGATGGGCGCATGGACGATGCCGAACTTGTCGGTACGAAACTCGACCTTGCCGCCCTTGACCTCGCGCACGGCTCGCGCTACGTCCTGGGTCACGGTGCCCGACTTGGGGTTGGGCATCAAACCACGGGGACCGAGGATCTTGCCCAACGGACCGACGCGCGACATCATGTCCGGCGTCGCGACCGCGGCGTCGAAATCGGTCCAGCCGTCGGACACCCTCTTGACGAGGTCCTCACCGCCGACGAAGTCCGCGCCTGCTTCTTGCGCCTCGCGAGCTCGATCGCCGACCGCGAAGACAGCGACGCGCACTTTCTTCCCCGTCCCGTTGGGCAGCACGACCGACCCGCGCACCATCTGCTCCGCATGCCGAGGATCGACTCCGAGGCGAATGTGCGCCTCCACGGTGGCGTCGAACTTGGAGATGGACGTGTCCTTGGCCAGCGCCACGGCTTGTTCGGGTGTCAGCCCGCCGTTGCCGTTGGCAGCCACCGCGGCTTCGACCTTCTTGGCCGCCTCGACGTATTTCTTTCCGTGACGCTTCGACACTACTCGAGAACCTCCAGGCCCATCGACCGGGCGGTGCCCTCGATCATCTTCATGGCGGCCTCGGTCTCGTACGCGTTGAGGTCCTTGCGCTTCGTCTCGACGATGGTCCGGATCTGCTGCCTGGTGACGCGGCCGATCTTCTCTCGGTTCGGCTTCGCCGAGCCCTTCTCCACGCCCGCCGCCCGCTTGAGCAGGTTCACGGTCGGCGGGGTCTTGAGGACGAATGTGAAGGATCGGTCTTCGAAGATCGTGATCTCGGCCGGAACGACGTCGCCGGCCTGGGCCTGCGTGCGCTCGTTGTAGGCCTTCGTGAACTCCATGATGTTGATGCCGTGCGGGCCGAGCGCCGTGCCCACCGGCGGGGCCGGCGTGGCGCGGCCCGCTTGTAGCTCGAGCTTTAGGATCGCGCGGACCTTCTTCTTGCCCATGTGACCTAGTGGACCTTCTCGACTTGAAGCAGGTCGAGCTCGACCGGCGTCTCGCGCCCGAACATGTTGACCAGCACCTTGAGCTTGCCCTTCTCGGGGTTGATCTCGTCGACCTTGCCATGGAAGTCGGTGAACGGCCCGTCGACCACTCGCACCGACTCGCCGACCTGGAACTCGACGCGAATCTTCGGCGCTTCCTGCTTCATCTGCTTCTGGATCGCCCGGACCTCTTTCTCTTGAAGCGGCACCGGGCTGTTGGCGGAGCCGACGAAGGACGTCACGCCCGGCGTGTTGCGAACCACGAACCACGAATCGTTCGACATGACCATGCGGACGAGGATGTAACCGGGGAAGATGCGCTTCTGGACGTGGCGGCGCTTGCCGTCCTTGATCTCGATCTCGTCTTCCATGGGGACGAGCACCTGAAGGATCTTGTCCTGCATGTCCATGGACTCGATCCTCTTTTCGAGGTTCTTCTTGACCTTCTCCTCATGGCCTGAGTAGGCGTGGACCACGTACCACTGGGCCTCCTGCTCGGGCGTCGGGGTCGGGGTCGTTCTTTCTACAGCCATCAGTGGGCTCCATAGATGAACCGGCGCGCGACCTCGCCGAGCAGGTAGTCCGTTCCGCCGATGAAGATGCCGAGCACGATGACGGTGAAGATCACCACCAGCGTGTAGCGGTAAAGCTCACCCCAGGTCGGCCAGACGACCTTGCGCAGCTCGTCGAAAACCTCGCGCAGAAAACGACCGATGCCACCTTCGGCGGTCGGTTCGGTGCGCTTGCGAGCGGTTACGGCCATCGGTCTACTTGGTCTCCCTGTGCAGTGTGTGCTTACGGTCCCACTTGCAGTACTTGGTCAGCTCCAGGCGGTCTGGATCGTTCCTCTTGTTCTTCACGGTGGTGTAGTTGCGCCTTTTGCAGACGGTGCAGGCGAGGGTGATGATGTCTTCCATAGTTGGCTCTTTGGTTGGGGCTGAAATAAAAAAGCCTAGGTTTCCCAGGCGCTGTCAATAGTACCAGAGCGATCGGCGAAGACTCTCACGGCAGCAATGTTCTGGTCAGCGTCGTGGCCAACCAGTTTCTGTATCGCTCGGCCGTCCAGCCCCGCTCAGCCCTGAGCAGCCTGTGCACCTCCGGGCTGGCGAGCGTCCAGATGATGGTAGCGGCCTCGTCGACGCTGATCCCGTCGCGCAGAGGCCCTTTGGACGCGACCCAGGACGCGAACTGGCGCATGTTGGCCAGGCGAGCTTCGTGCATTCGTGTTCGGAACGCGGCGATCTCCTGGTCGACCGCGGCCGCCCCCCGGATGATGTCGTCGACCGGCCGGGCCCGATCCTGGATCGAGGTCACGTCGCTGGCAAAAGCCTCGATCTGCCGCCGCTGGCCCGGTTCGCGGCGCACCGCCTGGGGTCCCTCGCGATCGAGTAGGCCCACCGGCTCGTCGTCTCCTCCGACCCGGACGTCGAGCAGCTTGTGGAGCAATCCAGGCTTGGTGCGAAAGCTCGCATAGACCGTGTCCGTCGCCACGCCGGCGCCCTTTGCGATTGCTTCCATCGAGGTGCTGGCGTAGCCCCGCTCCGAGAACAGCTTCTGCGCCGCATCCAGGATGCGAGCGCGCGTCTGCCGCGCCTGCTCCTGGCGGAGCGCCGAGTCATACCGACGGCGCTGCCCCTTGACATTCGCCACGGTTTCATCCTACCATCCCACTAGTCATCCGAGTATTCCTCGGATGAATTGCAAGGAGGGACGGATCATGTCGACCAGCACCAACGAGGCGATCTATCGCCGTTTGATCGAGGAAGGCTTCAACCAGGGCAACCTGGCGGTCTGCGACGAGATCGTCGCGGCGGGGGCGCTCGAGCACCAGCGCGGCGGCGGGGGCGACGGGACCGAGGGCGCCAAGAACACCATCAAGTACTTGCGGAGCGTGTTCGCGGACTTCCACATCACGATCGACGAGCTGGTCGCCGTGGGCGACAAGGTCTGGGCGCGCCAGCGCGGCGGCGGCACGAATGTCGGCAGCTTCGCGGGCCAGCCCCCGACCGGGAAGACGGCGTTCATCGACGTGATCGACGTCGCTCGATTCGAGAATGGCAAGATGGTCGAGCACTGGGGAGTAGCCGACCAGCTGGGCATGATGCAGGCGCTCGGCCTGATGCGCTCACCGGCGGCCAGAACCTGACGATCGCAGTGAACCCCCGCTAATACACTCTCCGAGGTGACCTCGGGTCGGCTGGCCGGCGTGGAGCGTTGGTACCTCCGCGCCGGCCTGTTCGCCCTCCCGCTGGCCTATTGGTGGGGCACCTACGACCGTTACATCGTCCCCAAGCTGCTGGTCGCCAGGCTGCTCGTCATCGGCATGCTTTTCCTGTTCGTTTTTCGGACGCTCGTCTCGAAGTCGCTGGTGATCAAGAGGACTCCACTCGACGTGCCGCTCGTCCTCTTCCTCGCGTCGGCGGGGCTCTCCACCCTTCTCGCCTACAACCAGAACGTCGCCGTCTTCGGCATCTACTCCCGCTACGACGGCCTGCTGACGATCCTCACCTACGCCGCGTTGTTCTGGCTCGGGGTTCAGGGGCTACGGGGCCCCGGCGATGGCCGGACGCTGCTCCGGGTGCTGATGGCCGCCGGCTACGTCGTGGCCGCCATCGCTATCGTCCAATCGGTTTCCGACTCGCTGCAGCAAGGCGTCTTCGTTCCGGCCGCGGGCACCCTCGGCCAGAAGAACGTGCTGGGCGCGTTTCTGGCCCTGCTCTGCCCTCTCGCGTACGGCGAGGTGGCGGCGGCGAGGTCGTGGGCGGCGCGGCTCCTCGCCTTGAACGCCCTCGCCATTTACGGCCTCGCCCTTTTCCTCAGCTTCAGCCGGAGCGCCTGGGTCGGCGTGGCGCTGGCGGCGATCGTGGTCGCCGCCGGCGTGAGGGGTCCTGGGCTTCGAATCGCGATCGCCGGCGCCGCCGGGGTCGTCGTCCTGGCTGCCGCCATCGCCCTTCTAGCCCAGACCGGCGGCCTCCAGCCCCAGCGCGCCGACCTCGGCGAGTTTGGCGACCGGCCGGCTGTCTGGTTGGACAGCCTTCGCCTCATCGCCAGCCAACCTTTGTTTGGATACGGGCCTGACAACTTTGGCCTGGTGTTCCCGCGCTTCGAGGCCACGGACCTCCATCAGCAGTGGGACAAGGCCCATGCCGAGACACTGCAGGTCGCGGCGACCCAGGGTCTTGTGGGCCTGGCCGCGTATCTCCTGATCGTGGCCGCATTCATGCGGGCGTTCTGGCGAGGGCGCAGGAACGTCGGCGGGTTCGCCCTGTTTGCGGGGTGGCTGGGCTACACCGCGACCCTCCAGGTCAACTTCTCCGCCCTCGCCGCCGCCTTTCCTTTCTGGCTCTTCGCCGCCGCGGCCATGGAGATCTGGGGAGCCACACGCAACGTGGCGGTGATCGCGTGGACCAGCGGCCGGCCCGCGGCGGCGGCTGCATCGATCGTCACCTTCGTGCTGGCACTCGCCGTCGTCGGCACTGGTCTCCCGTTCCTGGCCGACGCTCGCGTGCTCGAGGCGGTAAGTGCGGACTTCGCCGGGAGGAACCGCGACGCCCTCGCCCCCGCCCAGGAGGCGAGGAGGCTCTGGCCGCGTGAGAGCGTTTATGCCGTCGAGGTCGGCAACCTCGCGTTCGAGCGCCAGGACTGGGCGCTCGCGCGTGACGCATATGACGATGCGACGGCACTCGGCACCTACAATCCGCTCGTGTACAGGAACCTCGCCCTGGCCGATCGCAGCCTGGGCCGCGTCGCCGAGGGTAAAGAGGCAGCGCGCAAAGCCGTCGAGCTCAACCGATTCGACCCCGCCAATCAAGCCTTGCTCGCGCAGTTCGAGGCCTCGCAGCCGTAACCAAGAGCTGAGGCCCAGCGATTGACTGACATGGGACGGCGGGCAGCGTGCTGAGGACTCCTCGGTCGAGGCAGGTCGCCGCCGGTGTGCTGGTCACATTGGTCACGGCGCTGGTGATCGGAGTCGTCCTCGTGGCCATGACCCCGGTCGGCTGCGGACCGGCGAACGCGATGGGCTTGAAGTCGATCGCCAACCGCTGCAAATCGCAGCCCGTCGCGGCTCTTCGCTCGCCGAGTCCAAGTCCCTTCGTGTTGCCCAGTCCAAGTGCTCCGCCTTACACTCCGCCGGCTTCTCCCCCGTATAACCCGCCGGCGTCCCCGCCCTACTATCCGCCGGCGTCCCCACCCTATTACCCAGGTTCCAGCCCGGCGTTCCCGCCGTTCTACCCTCCGGCCAGCGGGGCCGGCGGAGGCCCGGTGATACCGCCCATCCAGCTGAGCTGCACCCTGCCGGTCTTCGCCGGTCCGCCGGGAAGCGGCGGGTTCATCACCTTCCCCAGCGGCAGCTTCACACCCGACCCGAAGAGCGGCGTGACGCTGCCGTCGCCGAGCCCGGGCTCGTCGCCTCAACCCATCGGCGGGGGCCCGGGAGGCCCAGGGTACGGATACGGGTATCCCGGCTTGACGTGGGACGTTGCTCAAAAGAAGTGGCTGCCGGCGCCTTACGCATGGGTGAGCCCGGACGGCAGCAAATACGCCTACACGTCGCCGAACTCAATCTACGTGCAGGACGTCGCTGCGGGCACCCAGGTCGAGCTCGGCGAAGGTAAGTCGTGGTCGATCGTCGGTGTTCTCGCCGATGGCGTGTACGCGACCAACCCGAACATCGCCGGGCTGTGGGTCCTGCCCTTCTCGTCGGCTCCGCGCCAGGTCACTGCGAGCGGCTACTGGCAGGCCGTCACCACCGGGGCGGCCTACGGCACCGCAACGTCGGCCGTGCCCCAGGGAGTCAGCACGACAATCATCAGGGTCGACCTCAAGACCGGAGCCATCGACTCGAACTGGTTCACGCGCCCGGGATCGACTATTTATATCAGCGGCTTCGACGGCCACGGCAACCCGATCCTTTACGTGAACTACTTCACCGGCCAGGGCAATGAGGTCTGGATCGCGACCGGCCCGGGCACCGGCCAGCCGATCATGGGCTCCCAGAATGGAGTCTTCGTCAACGGCACGCCCATCGCCGACAGCCACGGCGTCTGGTTCTCGGCATCGATCCAGGACTTCAGCAATGGCGGCGGCAGCGGGCAAATTCTGTACGTGCCCAACTCCGGCGTGTACGTGATGAGCAAAATCGGAGGCCAGCTGGCGGGCGGCTGCAACTAGCCGCCGCGGCCAACGAGCCTCGGACGGACCCCCGCATATCATCTCCTGCATGCCCGCCACCATCGCCGTGCTCCACGGTGACCAGACCGGCGAGGAGCTGCTGAAGGAGGCGGTCCGGGTCCTGAAGCCGGACGTCATCGGATTCCAGGTCGAACGCCGCGACTTCGACCTCTCGCTCCAGCGACGCCGCGAGACTCGCAACCAGGTCGTCCTCGACGCGGCCGCCGCACTACGTGAATGCGGCTACGGGCTGAAGGCCGCGACGATCACGCCCGAAGGGGCAGGAGACGTCGGCAGCCCCAACGCGATCCTGCGCAAGCAGATCGATGGCCGTGTCATCGTCCGTACCGGGCGGCGGATTCCCGGGGTGAGGCCGCTGGCCGGCGTCCATGCGCCGATCTCGGTCATCCGCATGGCGGTCGATGACGCCTACGGCGCGAAGGAGTGGCGCGAGGGCCACGACCTGGACGAATGGGCGTACAGGACCGAGAAGATCAGCCGGCGCACCAGCCGGATCGTGGCCGAGTACGCCTTCACGCACGCGAAGCGCATCGAGGCCAAGGTGTTCGGAGGTCCCAAGTACACGGTCAGCCCCGTGTACGAGGGAATGTTCAAGGAAGAGCTCGACGCCGCCGCGCAGCGCCATCCCGACGTGCGCTACGAGCCACAGCTGATCGATGCCACCTACGCGCTCCTGCTCGCGACCACCGGCGAGTCGCTCGTCATCCCGGCGCTCAACCGGGACGGCGACACCCTCTCCGACCTCGTCATGCAGATGTTCGGCACCATCGCCGGGGCTGAGTCGGTGCTGCTTGCGTTCAACGGCGCGGGCGATGTCTCGGTGGCGATGACTGAAGCGCCCCACGGCACCGCCCCGTCGCTCGAAGGCAAGAACGTCGCCAACCCGATGGCGATGATCCTGGCCGTGGCCTCCCTGCTCGGCTACATGAAAGGCGAGCAGCCTCGCCGAGCTTCACGATCGGTCTACGAGGCGGCCCTCGAGACGGTCTCCGACGGCATCCGGACGGCCGACCTCGGCGGGCAGGCGACCACCAGCGAGTTCACGGACGAGGTGATCCGCCGCGTCCGTACCAAGATTGAAGTCTGGAGCGCGTTAGCAGACATAGAGAGGTAGGTTCCCTGGTCCCCGTGGGACAGGGTTGGACGAGAGGTTAGGGATAGGCGTGAATACGCCGATACGATATTTGGCGCTTGGCGACTCGTACACCATCGGCACTGGTGCGTCGGATGAGTCGCATAACTTTCCGTCGGTCCTGTCGCGGCTGCTGGCGGGGGCCACGCGCACGGAGGTCCAGCTCACGAACCCCGCCGTCAACGGGTTCACCACCCTCGACTTGATCGCCAAGGAGCTGGACCGGGTCAACGGCCTGCAGCCCGACGTGGTGACTGTGTTGATCGGGGTCAACGACCTCGTCCAGAACCGCTCCGCCGAGGAGTACAGGGCCGCCCTGGTGACGATCTACGACCGCATCGCCGCGATGCACCTGGCCGCCGAGTGTGTGGCCTCCATCTCGATCCCCAACTGGTCCGTCGTGCCGGCCGCCGCACAGTACGGCGAACCGCGGCTGATCAAAGCCGTCACCAACGACTTCAACACCATCGCCAGGAAGGAGGCCCTCGAACGCGGCTTCACCTGGGTGGACATCACGGGTGTCAGCACCTATCGCCTCGGCTCACCGGGCTGGCTCGCGGCCGACGACCTGCACCCGGGCGACGTGCAGTACCAGGCGTGGGCCGAGGTCATCTGGGCCGCGGTCAAGGAATCCTGGACGTCGGTGATCGCTAGACGCTGATTTTCTTGAAGGATTCGGCGTAGCGGTAGCCGGCCTTCTTGCCGATGTCGCGATGCCGCTTGCGGATCCACTTGTCGATGTCCCACTCGTTCCCGGGCTTGGCAACCTGGCTCTGATGCTTGTGCAGCGCCGCGATTTTCTGGTCGAGCGTCTTGCTGATATCGACGTAGTAATCGCCCTTGGTCCAGTACGGGATCCAGACTTCCTTGACCACGTGGGGCTCCAGTCCTTCTTTGAGGAGGCCCCTGAAGGCGCGTGGGTTGCGCGAGTCCGGGTAGACCGCCGCGAGCGTGGCCTCGCCGACCGCCAGGTGGTCGGGATGCGACCCGCCCATCGGCGCGTCGAGGACGCGTCCAGGCAGATGCGTGATGACGAGGTCGGGCTTGTGCTTGCGGATCATGCGGACAATGTCGCGACGCAGCTTCAGGTCTGGTGACAGGTGGCCGTCCTTGTAGCCGAGGAACTCGACCGTATTTACACCAAGGACCTTCGCCGCCGCGCGCTGCTCCTTCTGCCTGATCGCGGTGAGCTCGGAGTCTTTCTGCTTCGGGTCCTCGCCGCCCTGCGAGCCGTCGGTGACGATGACGTAGGTCACCTTCGCGCCGCCCTTCGCCAGTGTCGCCACCGAGCCGCCCGCCCCGAACTCGGGATCGTCTGGATGCGCGGAAACGACGAGGACGCGGTCGAACTTGGGACCCTTGCCGTTGCTGATGGCGCCGCGCCTTCTCGCGACTTTCTTCTTCTTAGCCACGAGGTTCAGATTACGGAATCTAGCGACGCGGCTTGGTGATCGCGCCCAGCGAGGCCAGTGGGATGGCCGGCTGAATGGGTCGCCACAGCACCTCCAGCTGCTCCAGGCTGAGCCGCGACCGCACACCGATCACTCGACCCCCGAACGCCGCAGTCTTCGCGGCCGCCCAGCCCTCGCTTCCACTCACGCGCATCGGCACGGTCACGACCGCGGCGAGCGCGGCAGCCTCTTCCGCGGTCCGCGAGCCGCCGTCGGCCGCCGCCCTGGACAAGACGCTCGAGAGGTCATCAGCCATCTGCCACGGCTTTGCGAGCAGCGCGCACTGGTTTGCGCTCAGCCGGCCGATGGCGCTGATATAGCGAAGCACCGGAGCCCCCAACGACCTCGGATTCGTGACCGGGATCGCCGACGCGAACGGCGCGTACGAGGCCGCGAACTTGATCGGCGCGAGGTGCTGCCGCCGCACCAGCGCGGAGGCGGCCTGCCAGGCGGCTACGGCCTCATCGTCCGAGCGGGCCTCGAGGAAGTCGAGCATCGCAGCGCCGGCATTGACCAGCGGAGCGACAACGTCCTGGTTGACGGCCGGGATCGACCCGGCGACCTTGACCCAGTCGCCGGTGTTGAGCGCCGCGACCAGCTTGGGAAAGGCATCGACGTCGACGTAGTCGAGCTGAACGATCTCCCCGAACGCTCCGTAGCCGCGCATCGACTCGTCGTAAGTCAAATCCGCCTTCGCGGCTACCGTCACGGCGGCGCGCTCGACGGCAGCGAAGCTGCGGCAGCGCGTGAACGTGTCAAGGTCCCTCGTGCCCTTGATCGCCGCCAGAAGGGAGCGCACCACGCCCGCGGGTTCCGCACCGGTTTGGCGCGTCACGCTGGCGACCAGCTGGCGGCGGTCGAGGACCCGGAGCCACTGGATCGGCGTGAGCTCCACGACACCTTTTATGAACGTCGCCACCTCGGCGTTGTTGGGCCCGTAAGGTGCCGGCGCTTTGGTTGCCGGGCGTTTTGCCGGGGCGCGTACCGTGACTGCTGCCGCTGCCGGCGCCGGAGGGTTCGTGATGGCTGCGGCGGCGCGCGCCACCGCCGCGCGCACTCGGGCGCGCACGGGTTTGGGCACCTGCTCCTCAACGGTGGCCAGAGGGATCGCCGGCTCGAGGGGCGCCCAAAGGACCGCGATCTGCTCCGTCCTCAGCTCGGCCTTCGCCCCCAGGACCCTGCGACGACTCGGCATCCAGCCGCCAGCGCCGCGCGAGCAGCTCGCATTTGTCTCGCGTCAGCGCCTGCACGGCGGTGAGGAATCGCATCGTGGTCGGGTCGAGCGCGTCAAAACCGGCAACCGGGATCAGGGTGATGAAGGGCGCGTAATGGGCTCCGAACTTCAACGGCGAAAGGTGCTGGCGCAGAACCAGCGCCGAGAGGGCCTGCCACGCGGTCGCGACCTTGTCGTCGCTTCGTTTGTCCAGCGCTTCGAACAGCGACTCGCCGGCCTTCGCCATCGGCTCGGACAGCCGGCCGTCGGTGCTGCGAATGGCGGCCTGGACGGCCTTCAGCGATTCGGTCGCCTCCACGGCGTCTTCCTTGGTCACGGTCGACACGAGCCGGCGCGCGGTGAGCACCTGCCGCCACTGCCATGGCGTCAGCTGGGCGCACGAGTGGATGAAAGCGTCGACCTCGGCTGTGTTCTCGCCGAACCGGCGCGAGGCGTCGTCGTTGGCACGCAGGATGCGGCCCAGCAGGCCATGTGTGTCAGGCGTCATTCCGGACAACTCTAGTCTCGGCGCCAGGCCAAACAGCCTGGCTAACGAACTGGCCGCTTCAGACTATCTCGACCTTCAGTAGGTTCGTCTGGCCGGGTCGCCCCACCGGCACGCCGGCCACCACCACGACCCGGTCGCCCGACCGCACAAGCCCACTCCGCGCCGCCGCCTCGGTCGCATTGGAGACCATCTGGTCGGTGTCCCGACCCGGGCTGACAAGAAGCGGAATGACGCCGGCATACAGCGCGGTCTTGCGGAGGACGTCCTCATGCGGACTGGCAGCGACGACCGGCACCCTGGGCCTGGCCTTGCTGCATCGCAAGGCCGTGGTGCCGGACTCGGTGAAGGCGATGATCACCCGCGCGCCCAGCTCGTCAGCGGTGGTCGCGGCCGCATGCGCGATGGCGCTCCCGACCTCCCCGGGCTCGCGCCACATCTGCCGCTCGCGCCCGAACGAAGGATGACGCTGCGTCGACAAGCAGATGCGCGCCATCGCGCGAAGCGCCTCCACCGGATGGGCACCCACCGAAGTTTCCTGCGACAGCATCACGGCGTCGGTGCCGTCCCAGATCGCGTTGGCGACGTCCGAGGTCTCGGCGCGCGTCGGACGGTTCGACGTCACCATAGACTCGAGCATCTCGGTGGCGGTGATGACCGGCACGCCGGCGCGATTGGCGCGGTCGATGACCTCCTTTTGGACCGCGGGCAGCTCGCCGAGCTTCAGCTCCACGCCGAGGTCGCCGCGCGCCACCATCACGGCATCGGCGACCTCGAGGATCTTGCCGAGGTTGCGGATCGCCTCGAGCTTCTCGAGCTTGGCGATCACAGGTGTGCTGCAGCCGAGCCCCGTGAGGTGTTTCTGGCAAAGCAACAGATCCTCGGCCTGGCGCACGAAAGACAGTGCGATGTAGTCGACGCCGAGCTCGACCGCGAACTTCAGATCGACCAGGTCTTTCTCTGTCAGCGCCGGCAATGGCAGCGGGCGCCCGGGCACACTGACCCCCTTGCGCTCGCCAAGAAGGCCACCGCGTATGACCGTGCATTCAGCTCGTCCCTTCGACGTGGCGCGGACCGCGAGCTCGATACGGCCGTCGTCGATGAGCACCCGGTCACCGACGCGAAGCGCATCGACCAGCTCCGGGTGGCTGACCTCGATCTCGTCGGCGGCGCCGCGCGGCCCGCCCACGAGCACCACGCGGCGTCCACGCGCGAGGCGCATGAATGCCGTGTCGAGAGGACCGGTGCGAATCTTCGGTCCCTGCAGGTCGCCCAGGAGCGCGACCGGCCGGCCCACCGCCTCAGCCGCCGCGCGGACGTCCTCCGCGGCCTGGCGATGCGTGGGGTGGTCGCCGTGGGAGAAGTTCAGGCGCGCGACGTCCATGCCCGACTGCACCATCGTGCGCAGGATGGCGGGCGACGAGCTCGAAGGGCCGATCGTGCAAACGATCCTGGTTCTTCGGATCACTTGT
>VBFD01000012.1:0-37286 GCA_005883585.1 Chloroflexota bacterium | reverse complement strand
TCGCCTTCCGGGACATGGTCAACGCCCTCGGCGGCGTTGATGTGTGCCTGGCTACGAACCTCGACGACAACGAATACCCCGACTACCACAACGGCTACGTATCGCTCCATTTCAAGGCCGGCTGTCAGCATCTGAATGGCGAGCAAGCCCTCGAGATCGCTCGTTCACGCCATGCGATCCAGCCTGATCAGTCGAGCGACTTCGGTCGCGCGCGCCGCCAGCAGGACATCATGCAGGCGATAAAGAAGAAGGCCACGACGGTCAACGGATTCTCGAAAGCACCGCAGCTCTTGGGCGCGCTCCAGAAGAACATCAACACCGACATGTCGCTGTCCGACATGCGTGCGATCTACGACTGGGGCAAGAACCTCCCCGACGCCTCGATCATCCGAGCCGCGCTCACGGCACCGTCGGGTGCAGCGGACGGGAACCTGCTCGACTCCTACAACTGCGGCATGGGTCCCGCGGTGTCCCAGCTCTGCGCCGACGATCCGAGCTTCGGCATGATCCACCGTTACATCGCCTCGCTTCTGATCGACCCCGCGGTGCTCGGCGAGAAGGCGCCGATCCAGTTCGCCAATGGGGCAAACAATTACCCCGGACTGGATGGCCGTGTCACCACGATGTTCGACCCCACCGGCTTGCAGCTCGCTGACCCGGTCGGGCACGGCGCGATTCCGCAGACACAGATTCTTGACTACTCGAACGGCCAGTTTCCCCTCACCTCCAAGTGGCTTGCGGGTTTCTTCGGTGCCACGGTCGTCCCCGCGACCGCCGCCAACCCCGCGCCGGCCCGCGGCCAGCAGACTTATGGTCTGGTGGTGGTGATCGGGCACGACTTCGCGCGGCACTGGCTGGGCCAGTGAGCTGAGCGAGCCTGACCTAGTCGGGCGACTCCGCTCGGGGGACATCCGCGCCCTCGCCCGCGCGATCAGCCTCGTCGAAAAGCGTGATCCCGCCGTCAGGGCCATCGAGGCCCAGCTGAAGGACGGGGCCAACGCTTACGTGGTCGGATTCACTGGAGCTCCCGGAACGGGAAAGTCGACGCTGGTCGACGCGCTCGTCACCCTGTTAAGGAAGCTCGATCGCGCGGTGGCCGTGATCGCCACAGATCCCAACTCACCGTTCACCGGTGGCGCGATCCTCGGCGACCGCATCCGCATGCAGCGCCACGCGCTCGACCCCAAGGTCTTCATCCGCAGCATGGGAGCGCGCGGCCACCTCGGCGGTCTTTCCTTGGCCGCTCGCGAGAGCATTCGGTTGCTTGGCGCGTTCGGCTTCGACCCGGTGATCCTCGAAACGGTCGGGGTCGGCCAGTCGGAGCTGGAGGTGGCCGCGGTCGCCGACACCACGGTGGTTGTTTTGACGCCGAATCTCGGCGACGGCGTGCAGATGATCAAGGCCGGCATCCTGGAGATCGCGGACATCTTCGTCGTCAACAAGGCGGACCTTGAAGGCCACCACCGTGCGGTCACCGAGCTGCGCTCGATGCTGAGCCTGTCCAATTTTGCCGGCGCTCCGAAGCAGTGGAAACCGCCGATCATCGCGACCTCGGCCACGAAGCAGGAAGGTATCGATCAGCTCTGGGATGCGATTCTGGCCCACCGCCGCCACCTCGAATCGAGCGGCCGGGCGGATGAGCTGGCTCGGAAACGGCTGGAGGACGAGACCGTGGAGGTGGCGGCTGAAATCGCCCGCGACCGCGTGCGGCACGCGCTGGCCGAGAACCGGGCGCTGTCCGACCGTCTGCTCGCTGAAGGCACCCCCTTCGCAACGGCGGAAGAGATCCTCGACCGAACGCGATAATGGATCGAGGATCACTTGAAAGTTCGAGCGCGCGACCCCAAGCAGGTGTGGAAGGAGGACTTCGAGTCGTCAACCGCCCGTGACGACGGGCTCGAGACTTCGACCATCTCCGGAATCCCCCTGCAGCCGCTGTACACCTCCAGCGACCTACCAAAGCGCGAGGAGGAGGTTCCCGGCCAGTTCCCGTACACGCGGGGAATCCACCCCAGCGGCTACCGCGGCCGCATGTGGACCATGCGTCAGTTCTCCGGCTTCGCGACCGCCGAGGAGACCAACCGCCGTTACAAGTACTTGCTTGCGAACGGCCAGACAGGGCTGTCCGTCGCCTTCGACATGCCCACGCTGATGGGACAGGACTCGGATGCCCCGACCAGCCGCGGCGAGATCGGACACTGCGGGGTGGCGATCGACTCGCTCGCGGACATGGAGACGCTGTTCGCGGGCATACCCCTGGCCGACATCACTACCTCGATGACGATCAACTCGCCGGCGGCGATTCTTCTTTGTATGTATATCGCTGTCGCGGAGAAGCAAGGGGTGCCCGCGGCCAAGCTTGGCGGCACGCTGCAGAACGACATCCTCAAAGAGTTCATCGCCCAGAAGGAGTTCATCTTTCCGCCGGCCCCGTCGATGCGTCTGGTCGTCGACTCGATCGAGTACTGCGCGAAAGAGGTGCCGAAGTGGAACACGATCTCCATCTCCGGTTACCACATCCGCGAGGCCGGTTCGACCGCCGCCCAGGAGCTCGCCTTCACCCTGGCTGACGGCATGGCGTACGTCGATGCGTGCATCGAACGCGGCATGCGCGTCGATGATTTCGCCTCCCGTCTCTCGTTCTTCTTCGATGCACACATCGATTTCTTCGAGGAGATCGCGAAATTCCGCGCCGCGCGCCGAATCTGGGCGCGATGGATGCGCGAACGCTATGGCGCGCAGGACGAGCGCTCGTGGAAGCTGAGGTTCCACACGCAGACGGCGGGCGTTTCGCTGACCGCACAGCAACCGGAGCTCAACATCGCCCGCACGGCCATCGAGGCACTGGCCGCGGTGCTCGGCGGCACGCAGTCGCTTCACACCAACGCGATGGATGAGGTCTTCGCGCTTCCTACCGACAAGGCTGCGCGCCTCGCTCTGCGCACCCAGCAGCTGCTCGCGTACGAGACCGGTGTCGCAAACACGATCGATCCCCTCGGCGGCAGCTACTTCGTCGAGGCGCTCACAGACGAGATCGAGCGCCAGGCCGAGGCGTATTTCAAGCGCATCGAGGAGCTTGGCGGGGTCATCCCGGCCATCGAGGTGGGCTTCTTCCAGAAGGAGATCGCCGACGCCGCGTTTCGATACCAGCAGGAGCTCGAGCAGAAGCGACGAGTGATCGTCGGCGTCAACGAGTTCACCGTCGACGAAGAGGAGCCGATCGAGATCCTCCGCATCGACCCGAAGCTCGAAAGCGAGCAGGTGGCGCGGGTCCGCAAGGTACGGGCGAAGCGCGACCAGGCGCGTTGTTCAACCGCCCTGGCGCGATTGCGAAAGGCCGCGGCCGGCACCGACAACCTTATGCCGTACATCCTCGAAGCCGTCCGCGCGTACGCGACCGAGGGCGAGATCATGAACGCGATGGTCGAAGTGTTCGGGCTGTATACGGAAAAGGCCGTCATCTGATGGCGACGAAAGCGCCAGTGAGGCCGGTGCGGATCGTTCTCGCCAAGGTCGGACTCGACGGGCACGATCGAGGCGTCAAAGTGGTGGCCCGGGCACTGCGTGACGCGGGCTACGAGGTGATCTACACCGGGCTGCGTCAGACGCCGGAGATGGTGGTCGACGCGGCCCTGCAGGAAGACGCGCAAGTCATCGGCCTTTCCATCCACTCAGGCGCGCACATGACCCTTTTCCCGGCTGTGGTTCAGGAGCTGAAGCGGCGCAAGGCGACCGACATCGTCGTCTTCGGCGGCGGCATCATTCCCGACGACGACATCGCGACTCTCAAGCAGAAGGGCGTCGCCGAGCTCTTTACACCCGGAACTCCACTCCAGGGGATCGTCGATTGGCTGCGCAAACGGTTCCCCGAGGGCGCCCGCTAAGAAAACCGGCGCCCGTGGGTCAGTAATGAACTACGACTGAATTGGCGACTTTGTCGTGCCAGCCCTGCTTGCGTGGATCGAACGCCACCCAGATCCAGCCGATGTAGCAGGCCCAGGTGTTGATGAACGTCATCAGGAGCCGGATGGTCGCGCGGCCGTATCCGATCCGTGCTCCAGTGTTCGCGTCGATGATGCGTAAGTGCAGCAACCGCATCCCGATGGTCTCGCCGGACGAGCCCCAGAAATAGATCCAGTAGCCGAATGTGACCGCCAGAGCAAGGAGATAGAAGAGGACGAACGCGCCCCCGAACAGCGCCGCGGCGGCGCCGTTCGAGCTCTGGCTGTTGGAGTTGCTGGTGGATGCAAACAAACCGCCGGCGGCGGCGAAAATGCCAAAAAGGATGCTGAACGGGATGCCGAGCAGGAGCCCGTCGACGAGCCTGGCTACGACCCGGATCCAGAACCCGGCGTAAGTCGTCTGGCCGGCATATGTCTGCATCGGCGCGGGCGCGTAGTTCGGCGGAGGCGGCATGTAGCCCGCCGGCGGCGGTGGCGGATTCTCCACGGTTGGTTAGTGCTTTAGGAGACGGTGACGATCGTGCCGGCGACCTTGTCGTGGATGGCCTGCTTCTGCGGGTCCCACAGCTGCCAGAGCCAGCCGACCGCACCGATGATGCAGATCGTGAATCCGACCTCGAGCGTCCATATCAGTCCCCGGAGGGCGGCCTTGCCCATGCTGGGGAACTGCCCGGTCGCTATGTCGCGGACCTTGAACCCGAACGGCATCATCCCGATCGACTGCCCGCGACTGCTCCAGAAGTACCCGAAGTACGCGACATCGACAACGAGATCGATGATGCCGGCCAGGCCGCGAACGTCCTTGAGGATCGCGCCGATGATGGCGTTGATGACGATCAGGATGACCACGTCGATGAGGCCCCCGACGATGCGCAGGCCTGGTGAGGCGAGGTTGCCGGCGGCCATTGCGCCGCCGCCGCCCATCGGGGGCTGCATGTAACCGCCTCCTGGCGGTGGCGGGGGTGGCATCATGCCGCCGGAGGGCGGTGGGGGAGGCGGTGGGCTTTGCATACCTGGTTCCCTCCAACTGGTTGCTGCCGGCGTCCGTTGGTATCGCTCTGCGCGGTATCATAGCCACCGCCTCTCCATCTGAGGCGCCACCATGCAGCTGAACGCATCCACCCGCGACCTCCTCGGCAAGCGAACCCGGCGGCTACACCGCCAGGGAAAGCTGGCCGCCGTCGTGTACGGCCACAACAGCAAGCCGACGGCGCTCGTGCTCGACCGGCTCGAGTTCCAGAAGGTTTTCGTCAAGTCGGGCCGGACCCACCTCGTGGACCTCGTCGTCGACACCGATCGAGCCGAGAAGGTGCTGGTCCGCGAGATTCAGACCCACCCCCGCCGTCTGGGACCGATCCACGTCGACTTTTACGTCGTAAACCTCGAGGAGAAGATCACCGTCGAGGTTCCGGTCCACCTGACGGGCGAGTCCGCCGCGGTCAAGCGTGGCGACGCCGACATCCTCCAGCCGATCCACGCGCTGCGCGTGGAGTGCCTTCCGACCGACATCCCGGAGGCTTTCGAGGTCGACCTCACCCCGCTCGAGGAAATCGACTCCGAGCTCCGCGTGTCCGACGTCAGCGTGCCCAAGGGCGTGACCGTGCTCGTCGACCCCGAGGAGCTGCTTGTCAAGATCGTCCACAAGCGCGAGCTCAAGGTCGAGGAGGAGGTGCCGGCCGCCGAGGCCGTCGTTCCTGCCGAGGGCGAGGCCGCTGCCGAGGGCGAAGCCGCCGCCGAAGGCGAGTCTCCCGCCGCAGAGGAAGCAGCCGAGAAAAAGAAGTGACCCCGCCGCCGCTGGCGGTGGTTCCCGGTCTGACCGACACGAACCTCGAATACATAGTCGTTGCGGTAATCGTCTTCCTCGTTTTCGTCGTTGGCTCGCGTGTCGTCTCGACGGTTGTCGTCGCGGCGCTGAAGCGCCGAAACATCCGCGCGGACATGGTCCAGGTCGGAGGGCGCGTCGTCACCTTCTTCCTGATCGGCCTCGGGCTTTTCTTCGCGATCGGCTTCGCGTTTCAGAGCCAGAACCTGACGCTCGCCGGCATCCTGCTGGCCACCATCGTCGCGAGCTTCGGTGTGCAGGATCTGCTCAAGGACTACGTGTCGGGCTACTACGTCCTGCTCGAGCGCCACCTCAGAGTCGGCGATCGCATCACGCTCGAGGGGGCCGGCTCAGGCACGGTGACCGATGTGAGACTGAGGGTGACGTTGCTGAAAACCGACGCGGGCGACCTCGTCGTGGTGCCCAATTCGGAGCTGTTCAACAAGGCCGTGACTGTGCACGTGCGCGCGGTCGAGCGAGCCGCTGAGACTAAGCCAACGCTCCCAGAATGATCCGCCAGAGGGCCTCGAGCTGCTGGCCCTCGATATCCGACTCCTCGGCCACCAGCTCGCGAAGCGTTTGCGTCGCCAGGTCGACATGGATGCCCGCCGCCACCTGTGTGGCGAGCGACCGCAAGTGGAAGGTGTGGTCCGGCTTGTCGGTCTCGACCTCGAGGTCGGCGTCGATCTTGTCAAGCTGAACGAACTTCGCCCATCTCGACACCTCGGATGCTCCGGTCTCCGGCGCATCCGAAAGGTGCAGGCAGTTGACGCCGCCAAAGATTCCGTATCTCTCTCGCAGCGAGCCCGGACGCGATTGCTGGATTCGCGTCTCGCCGAGGTCGTGGCGCATGCGCTCGAGCGCGTCAGCGGATGCGCTCACTCGCCCGACGGGCATCGGGAGCGCGGTCATGAAGTCGACCAGCCAGCCGAAGAACGGCCTGCCTTTCAAAAAGTCGTAGTGGCTCTCGATGAGCGCGGCCGGCGGTTGGAACCACGTGAGCGACTCGACTTTCCACTCGCGTTCGGAGACGAGCCAGCCCCAGATGCCGGCGCGCGCGGCAAGCCGGTAGGCGGTGTCAGGCTTGAGGATGACGAGCGCGTCGGCCACAAGCTCAGGTTATTAGAGTGCGTCCTCCGCGCGCGGACAAACGGTTCCCGCGGGTCACCAACTCACCCGGGATCCGCTGTAAGCCACCGTCGTGATGATTCCGCTCGACAGCTGAACCATCCGCAGTCGCCCCGACGGATGAGGAGCTGGACTGGAGCTGGTGCCTTCAGCGATGTACAGCGCGCCCGACTGCGAAATGCCGAGGTCGAACGGGTATCCGGTCGCGGCCGATGTGGCGGGTCCGCCGTCTCCGTTGTAATCGGCGGCGCCGGTTCCGGCGATTGTGGTCATGATCCCTCCTTTATCGACGCGCCGGACTCTGTGATTGTTGGTGTCAGCGATGTAGAGATTGCCCACCGAATCCATGGCGATGCCGCTAGGTCCATCGAGTTGCGCTGATGTGGCACGGCTACTGTCGCCGCTGTATCCGCAAGTGCCGGTTCCGGCCACGACTGAGACGAGGCTCGCTCCATTGATAGGAGGGGTCATGCGCACGATCTGGCACCCGGACCAGTCCGCGACGTACAGATTGCCCGCCTGATCGAACGCCAGCCCTGACGGACCCCAAATGTCAGCTCTCGGCCATGACGACAGGTCGAGACTGGCTATGGTTCCGTTGGCGTCGACGCGTCTGATTCTGTGGTTGCCGGTGTCGGCGATATAAAGGGAACCGACACTGTCGAAGGCGAGTCCGCTAGGGCCGTTGAGAGTGGCGGCCGTCGCCGGACCACCGTCACCAGACAAGTTTGGAGATGGCGTATCAGCGCGGCCACTCCCGGCAAACGTCGTGATCACACCGCGTGAATCGATTCGCCGCACGCGCTCGCCAACAGCATCGGCGACATAGAGGTTGCCGAAGCGATCGGCAGCCAGCCCGGCCGGTCCAAAGAGATAGGCCCCGGTTGCCGGCCCATGGTCCCCGGCGCTGCCCTCGCTGATCATCGCTGCCTGCGCTCTTCCGGCGACGATCAGGAGACTGCCGTTCGGCATCACGCGGAACACATATCCACTCAGGAAGTCCGAGAAGTACACAGTGCCGTCCGAGGTGACCATTACGCCATCCGGAGCGAGCACCCGCGCGATTTGTGCAGTGCGAGGCACAGCGTGGCGACTCGAAGAGATGACTGCGCCGCGGACGTAGACGAGGCCGGCGATGACCGCGATCGCAAGGACGATCGCCACCAAGCCTGGCGCCCCCTGCGCGGCCCATTGGAAGGGTCGCCCCCGCTGACGCCGGGCACGTCTTTCATCCATTGGGACAGACGCGATAACGCGCGAACGCAGGCCGAGTGGCGCGGGTCGCGCGATCGTTGCCACCTCGTCCAGCGGAAGGTCGAGGTAGTAGTGCAGCACCAGCACCTCGCGGTGCTCGGGCGCCAGCTTACGAAGGGCGGCGCGCACATCAGCGCCACGCACGAACTGGTCTTCGAAGCCGGCGGCAGCCGATCCCATCGCCGGCTCGAGTCGCAAGACAGACCACCAACGCGTTCGCGCAGTCGTTCGGCACTGGTTCGCGACAATGGCAAGAAACCACGGCCGCATTTCAGTTCCCTGCCTCAGATTGCCCAATTTCCGCCAGGAGCGCACAGCTGCTTCCTGCACAGCGTCCTCGGCCGACTCTCGGTCGTGGAGCATTCCATAGGCAAGCCGAAACCCCTGGTCCACAAGGGGCCCGATCAGCTGGTCGAACGCCGACCGATCGCCCTGCTTTGCCCTGTTGATGAGGTCGGCGCCGGCCGTTGATGGCATCCGTTTGCACCTCTTACGCGGTTACCCAGCCGAAAAGTTCCCGGAAATTCGCCGGAACTCTGGCCGCATCTGGCCGCGTATCTGCAGCATGACCAGTCCAACGCGAGTTGGACGGCGGAATCAAGGAGAAAGAAATGCAGACGACATTTGCCCTTCGGAGACCCACGTTCTCCATTACCAGGTTGGCGGCGATTATTGCGCTGTTGGCGGCCTTCGTCCTTGGAAGCGCGAGCGGCTACGCCGTCAAGGCGCTAAGCCCTGGCGCCGCCCCTGTCCAGCAGCAGCGCTCCTCGGCCTGTCCGGCGGGCAGTCACGCGGTGGTCTGGTACACGGCCAGCACGTGGGCCTGCGTCAAGAACTGATCTAGGTTTTCCGGTCCCGCGGGCCCGGCGTGTACACCTTTCGGCCCTTCAGCTTCTCCGGCATGTGCACCTGACTCTTCGCGACCCCACCTTCGTAGTCATGCGCGTACTGATAGTTGCGGCCGTAACCCATCGATCGCATCAAGCCCGTGACGGCGTTCCGGAGGTGCAGCGGCACGGGCTCGTTGCCGGTCTGGGCGATGAGCTCTCGCGCGGCTCCGTACGAGGTGAGGGCTGAGTTGGACTTTGGAGCCAGTGCGAGGTAGAGAGCCGCCTCGGTGAGCGGCAGCACCGCCTCCGGCATGCCCACGAAATGCGCCGCCTGCTGGGCGGCCATCGCCACCTGCAGCGCTTGCGGATCGGCGAGCCCGATGTCCTCGGCGGCGGAGATGACGAGGCGCCGCGCGACGAACAGCGGATCCTCTCCCGCTTCGAGCATGCGCGCGAGCCAGTAAACCGCGGCGTCAGGGTCGCTGCCCCGAACGCTCTTGATCAGCGCCGACACGATGTCGTAGTGCTGGTCGCCGGCCCGGTCGTAGAGGAGGTGGCCTTCCTGGAGGGCGCGCTCCACGTGGTTGAGCGTGATCTCCTGCCCGGCGGCGAGTGCAGCGGCGGTCTCGAGCCCGTTCAGCGCCACCCGAGCGTCGCCGCGGGCGCCCTCCAGCAGGGCGTCCATGCCGTCAGCGCTGATCGCTGCTCCGAGCTCGCTCGCCCCACGCTCCACGATCTTCCTCAAGTCCTCGCGCTCGAGCGCCTCCAGCCGGAATACGCGGCTGCGCGACAGCAGGGGCGCAATCACCTCGAACGACGGGTTCTCGGTGGTGGCGCCGATGAGGGTCACGGTGCCGTCTTCGACGTGCGGCAGGATCGCGTCCTGCTGGGCCTTGTTGAAGCGGTGGATCTCGTCGATGAACAGAACCGTGCGGAGCCCCGCCCGCCGGTGAACGCGCGCCTCCGCTACCACTTTGCGCAGGTCGGCGACGCCCGCGGTCACGGCTGACATCGCGACCAGCCGGGCCTTGGTCTCCGCCGCCAGGAGGCCGGCGAGCGTGGTCTTGCCGCTTCCAGGAGGTCCCCAGAGCACGATGCTGGGCAGGTGACCCGAACCGGTGAGGCCCCTGAGAACCTCCACCACCCGCCTCTGGCCGACCAGCTGGTCGAAGCTGCGGGGCCGCAGCCGCGTAGCGAGAGGCGCGTTCGGTTCGGATACGGCTGGAGCCTCGAACAGCTCGCCCTGGTCGGTCATAACTGAGATTCTGGACCCTGTCTGTAGAATCCCCCCGTGACCGCCTGCTGGTACTGCAATTCCGAGCTCCCGGAGGGAGCCATGTACTGCCCCAACTGCGGGCACAGCCAGTCCGACAAAACCTCCAGCCCGCTGTTCGGGGTCGTCGATCCGGTAACCGGGATCTGGAACTCGCAGTTCATCAACGCACTGGTCGGCCAGGAGGCCAACCGAGCGGTCCGCTACCACCGCCCGCTCTCGGTCCTGGTCGTCGAGCTCGACCACGCCGAGCACGTTCACAAGGAGCTCGGCCACATCCAGCTCGAAGGGCTGCTGCGCGAGATCTCGGAGCGTCTGGGCCAGGCCATCCGCGACACCGACACAGTGGCTTTTCTGGACGCCGAGGGACCGCCGCATTTCGCCATCGTCTTGCCCGAGACCGACGAGCAGGGAGCCACCCTGGCCGCCGACAAGATCCGGCGCTCCATCGCCTCGCACGATTTCGCGACTGCCGGCAACTGGAAGCGGATCACGGTCAGCTGCGGCGCAGCCACGATCAGCCAGATGCGGTCCTCCGACGACGAGGCGGGGCTCATGAATCGGCGCGAGTACACGGGAAACCTGGTCCGCGAGGCCTATCACGCGCTGGAGTCAGGGCGCTCGTCCGGCACCAACCGCACCTCGGTCGGCGCTTTCCGCTCCTAGCGCTTCCGTAGGATCGATACCGATTTGGCGTCCACGCGTGTCTACCTGATCCGGCATGCCGACGTCGAGAACCCGCGCCGTCTCCTGTATGGGCATCTCGACGGTTTCCAGCTGAGCGCGCTCGGCCGCGCGCAGGCAACCGCGGTCGGAGACAGGCTGCGGGGCGAAAACGTGAAGCGCATCGTCCACAGCCCTCTGGCTCGTGCTGTCGAGACGGCGGAGCTCATCAACGCCAGACTCGATCCACCCGCGATCCTCGAAGCGGACCCCGAGCTGCGCGAGGCGGAGTTCAGCCGCTACCTGCAGGGGCTCCCGTACTGGCACATCCCGCTGCGGCGCCCACTCTGGTACGTGCACAAGGCGAGGCGCGGGCTGGTCCCCGGCGACGAGTCGGTCGATCGGATGGGCGGCAGAATTCTCGACGTCGTGCGCCGGATCGTGCATGAACATCCCGGTGAGACGATGGCGGTCGTCAGCCACGCCGACCCTCTGCAGGCGGCTTGGATCGTGCTCGATGGGCGGGCGCACAACGAGCGCGAGATGTATCGGAAGGTCGTGGACAAAGCGGGGATGCTCGTCCTGGAGATGGATGGGGATAAACCCTTGCGCTGGGAGTACGTGCCTCCGCCCAAGGTCGAAAAGCAGGCAACTGTCGCGTGACGTCGCGTTTCCCCGAGGGCTTCCTTTGGGGCACCGCCAGCGCCGCTCACCAGGTCGAGGGAGACAACCGCAACTGCGATTGGTGGGAGTTCGAGCAGCAGCCAGGCCGGATCGCCAACGGAGGCACGTCGGCGATTGCGAACGACCACTACCACCGCTACCGCGAAGATTTCGCGCTGCTGCGTGAGCTGAACCAGAACGCGCACCGGCTCTCCATCGAGTGGTCCCGGATCGAGACTTCGCCCGGCGAGTTCGATGCCCGGCAGATCCGCCACTACCGCGACGTCCTCGGCGACCTGCGCGAGCAAGGCATCGAGCCGATGGTGACGCTGCACCATTTCACGAGCCCGACCTGGTTTGCGAGCAAGGGTGGCTGGTCGGCCCCGGACGCCGCTCATGGTTTTCTGCCGTTCGTGCATCGGGTCGTCGACCAGCTCGGTGACCTCGTCGGGCTCTGGTGCACCATCAACGAGCCGACGATCTATGCCGCCAACGGCTGGGTCTTCGGCGAATTTCCCCCGGGCCGTAAGGGAGACGTCATCGGGCTCTATCGCGTCACCAGCAACATGCGCAAGGCGCACGAGCTCGCGTACGGAGCGATCAAACGCAGGTGGCCCGACGCGAAAGTCGGCCTCTCTCATCACAAATTGTTGTTCCTGCCTGCCTCCGACAAGCGCCGCGATCGGTGGGCTGCCCAGACGTCGCAGATGGCTCTCGATCGATGGCCCGTGGCCCCCGGGCAGCTGCGCCGGATCGTCGAGGCCACCAGCGATTTCGTCGGCATCGCTCACTACTGGGGCCAGATGTGCGCGTTCGATCCCAAAAGACCGCGCGAACAGTTTATCCGGCGCTTCAACGTTCCCGGCCGGCCCGTGACCGACATGGGACTGAGCGCAGACCCGACCTGGATGCGCACGGTGTTGAATGAGTTGCGCGAGCTGGGGAAGCCCGTGTACATCACCGAGAATGGCCTTGCAACCGGCGACGACGAGTGGCGCGCTCGCTACATCACCGAGACATTGGCCAACGTACTGCTCGCCATCGGCGACGGCGTCGACGTTCGCGGCTATTTCCACTGGACGAACACCGACAACTTCGAGTGGGCACGCGGCTACTCGACGCGCTTCGGATTGATCGAGGTCGACCGCAAGTCGCTGGAGCGAACGATCAAGCCGAGCGGCAAGCTTTACGGCCGCATAGCAGCGGCGAACGCACTCCCCGACTAACACTAAACTCAGCCCGTTGAACGTCAGGTCCGGTTTGATCTCGGCCGGCGCCCTTGTCCTCGGAATCGCCCTCATGGTGTCGCTCGCTTGGGGCTTGCAGCACGCGGCCCTGACGAGTCCTCACCTGCTCGGTCACACGGCCCCCGACCTCGCCATCCAGCAGCTTGACGGGCGCGAGGTTGGCGTGCGTGACCTGCGCGGTAAGCCCGTGGTCGTCAACTTCTGGGCGTCATGGTGCGGCCCGTGCGTGCAGGAGCTGCCCGTTCTGGCCGACGCAGCGGCGACCCACCCCCAGGTGGCATTCGTCGGCGCCGCC
This sequence comes from Chloroflexota bacterium, assembly GCA_005883585.1. Taxonomy (GTDB): domain Bacteria; phylum Chloroflexota; class Dormibacteria; order Dormibacterales; family Dormibacteraceae; genus UBA10449. The sequence continues at coordinate 24,149 of VBFD01000012.1, read as the reverse complement.
ATGCAGGACACGACGACTGGAGTCCGTTCGTTCGAGGACCAGCACCCGCACTCATATCCCGCGGGCCCGATTGTTTCGGGCAGCTATGGCGCGTACGGCGTGGTCGGGCCGCCCGTCACGATCTTCATCACTGCGGACGGCGTGGTGGCCGCGTCCTTCGCCGGCCCGCTCGATGCCACCACCCTCGATCACTACTTGAGGCTGATCGCCGCATGATCCGCTGGGGCCTGGTGATCGCGGTCGTGGCTGCGTGCGTGGGCTACCTCGTGTATTCGGCCTCCGGCGCGGCGTCGGAGTACTACCTGACCGTGTCCGAGCTGCGCTCTCGTCAGCCGGCGACCGGAGACGTGCGCGTGGCCGGCGTCGTGCAGAACGACGTCCAGCGCAGCGATGGAGGCCTTCACGTGCGCTTCACGGAGAAGGACGGGACCGCATCGGTTCCGATCGACTACACAGGGACGCTGCCGGACATCTTCAAGCCGGGGATCACGGTGGTGGCCGACGGCAGGCTGGGGGCGGATGGGGTCTTCCACGCGCGCGCGGTGCTCGCGAAATGCCCGTCGCGCTTCTCCACCACGCCTTACACCCAGTGACTGCAGAGCCACGCCGCCGAAGCTCCTTGCATCTTCGCGTCCTAGACGGCCGGGCGCCGTCTCACCCCGCGGAATCGTGTGATTCCGCGGGGACCCCGAGAGAGGCGCTGAAGCCTGCGTCGGCTCCTGCGCGCGCTCGGTCGCGCATCTACGCGATGCGCTCCCTCGCGTGCTCGTCGTCTCCTTGGCTCCGGCCGTCGATGCCGCGAAATATGCGGCGGACCTCGGCGTCGTGACTCTGGCCTACCTCGGCGCGGGTGCCCTGCTCGCCGGCCTCGTCCTGGCAGCGTTCTCGGCGCTGCTTTCGTTCTGGGCCGGTTGGACCGAGAACGGCGTCATGATCCAGGTCGGCCGCCGCGCCTTTTACGCGACCGCGGCCATGCTCTCCGCCGCCGCGATCGTTCTGGAGGCGGCGCTGCTCACGCACGACTTCTCACTCGCCTACGTCACCGAGCACAGCGATCTCGCGACCCCGATCGCGCTCGTCGCGGCCGCGTTCTATGGCGGCCAGGAGGGGTCGCTCCTCTACTGGGCGCTCATCCTCGGCATCCTCGGTAGCGCCTCCCTGGTGGCAAGCGCGGCGCTCGGACCACGACTGGCCGCGTACGCCGCCGGGATGATGGCGGCCATCCTCACGTTCTTCCTGCTCGTGCTCGTCTTGGTGGCGAGCCCGTTCGACGTGCTGCAGATCACGCCCCCGGATGGGCTCGGCCTCAACCCGGTCTTGCGCGATGGCGGGATGCTCATCCACCCGCCGGTCGTGCTCGCCGGCTTCGCGTCCTTCGCGGTTCCCTTCAGCTTCGCGGCGGCCGCGCTGCTGGCGGGCCGCACCGACGCGGCGTGGATTGCGCATACGCGCCGATTCGCACTCGTGGCGTGGGGGCTGCAGAGCACCGGCCTGGTGCTGGGCATGTGGTGGGCGTATCACGTCCTGGGCTGGGGCGGCTACTGGGGCTGGGACCCGGTCGAGAACGTCGCCTTGATGCCATGGCTCGCGACCACGGCATACCTTCACTCATCGCAGGTTCAGGAACGCCGCGGGCGGCTGCGTGCCTGGAACTTCGGGCTCGTCATGCTCGCCTTCCTGCTCGTCGTGTTCGGCACTTTCATCGTGCGCAGCGGGATCGTTCCGTCTGTGCACACTTTCGCGATCAGCGCGATCGGGCCATGGTTCCTGGGCTTCCTCGGCGCCTGCCTCGTCTTCTCAGTCGGCCTCCTCGCATTCAGGTCGAACGGCCTCAAGTCGAACGCGGAGCCGGCGCCGGCCGTGTCGCGCGAGGGAGCATTCGCCTTGCAGAACCTGCTGCTCATCGGCGTCATCGCCGTGGTGTTCTGGGGCACCATGCTGCCCCTTGTGTCCGGACTGGCTGGACAGGAGCGTGTCGTCGGCGCCGCCTATTACGAACGGGCCACTGGTCCGCTGTTTGCGGTGGCCCTCCTGCTCATGGCGGCGGGCCCTCTCATCCCCTGGCGCCACGCCGGCGCGCCCTTGTGGCGGTCGCTGCGCTGGCCGGCGGCGTCTTTCGCGGTGGTGCTGATAGGGCTGCTTGCCGCCGGTGTGCGCTCGCTGCCTGCGCTGCTCGCGATCCCGTCGGCGTTCGCGGTTGCCGGCACCGTGCTGTACGAGTACGCGCGCGCCGCCGGACGATGGCGCCTCGCGGGCGGCGGCTGGTCGCGGGCGTTGGCTCTCATAGCCAAGCGGCGCCGGCGTTATGGAGCGTACCTCGCCCACCTCGGCCTCGCGGTTCTCGTCGTCGGCCTGGCTGCGTCGCACTTCTGGCAGCAGGAGAAGGATGTCACGCTCCAGCCCGGTCAGCAGGTTGCGGTGGCCGGCTACACGCTGACCTACACCGGCGTCCAGAATCGGGAGCTCGCCGACCACACCGAGCTCGTCGCGGCGATGAAGCTTGGCGATCTGACGCTCGAGCCGGCTCGCGCGACCTACGCCGGACTCGGCGGCCAGTCGCTCACCCACGTCGCCATCAGCAGCACCCTGGTCGCTGACGTCTATGTGGTCCTCGCGGGCACGAACAGCGACGGCTCGGCGTCGTTTCGCGTGTTCGTCAACCCGCTCGTGACCTGGATCTGGGCGGGCGGCGCGATCATCATCCTGGGCGTGGTCCTCGGCAACGTGGGAGCGCGCCGGGCCGCATTCGTCCCGGTGGCGGCGCGTGTGCCGAGCGCGGTCGGCGCGTCATGACGCTGCTAGTTGCCACGCTCCTGCTGTTCGCCGCCGGTCCGTTCGTTCTGTGGCCGTTGATCAGGACGCCGGACGACAATCACGAAGGCAACACCGCATGAGCGCCGTCGTCGCCACATCGCTCACGCAGCGGTTCGGGTCCGAGATGGTGCTCGATGCTGTCGACCTCGCCGTCGACGCCGGTGAGCACCTGGCGGTGCTGGGAGAGAACGGAGCCGGCAAGACGACTCTTCTGCGCATCCTGGCCACGGCCGCCCGCCCAACGTCGGGCACGCTCGAGATATTCGGGCTGGACGCGCTGGTCGAACGGCGAAGGCTTCGCGCGCGCATCGGTTTCGTCGCTCATGCGCCCGGCCTGTATCCGGCGCTATCGGCGGCGGAGAATCTCGCCTTCTTCTGCACGCTCCAGGGCGCCGACCGCGGGCGGGTGGCCGAGGTGCTCGACCTGGTCGGCCTCGCCGAGTTCGCCGGCCGCCCCGCAGGCAAGCTCTCGCGCGGCGCGCAGCAGCGCCTTGCGATCGGCCGGGCGGTGCTGCATGATCCCAAGCTCCTGGTGCTCGACGAGCCGGACGCGAGCCTCGACTCGGGTGGCGCGGAATTGCTCGCGCACATCATGCGCGGCCGCACCGCCGTGATCGCCACGCACGACCATGCGCTAGCCAGCCGATTGTGCCAGCGCACCGTCGAGCTGCGCCGGGGCCGTGTGGTGGGCATCCCGACGCGCCTCCGCGTGGTCCACTGATGACGTTCGCGACTATCGCGCTGGCGGTTGCGCGCAAGGACCTGATGTCCGAGTGGCGCACTCGCGAGCTCGTGCCGGCCCTGGCCCAGTTCGTCGTGCTGGCCCTGGTGATCGCCAACTTTGGTTTCCAGTTCGACTCGCGCAACGCCCCCGCGATCGCGCCCGGGGTTTTGTGGATGGCGCTGGTCTTTGCCGGCCTGGTGGCCTTCGGCCGCGCGTTTGCCGCCGAGCGTGAGCAGAGCTCTCTCGATGCGATGCTCTTGACGCCCGCCTCGCCTGCCGCGATCTTCGCAGGCAAGGCGGTGGCGGCTGGTCTGCTGCTGGTCGTGTGCGAAGCCGTGCTGCTGCCTGCCCTCGCGCTTTTCTTCAGCGTGCCTCTGTCACTCGAGGTAGTGTCGGCAGTGCTCCTCGCGACGGTGGGCATGGCCGTTCTCGGATGCCTGTTCGCGGCCATGGTGGCCAGGGTGCGCGCGCGCGAGCTGCTTCTGCCGCTGCTGACGCTTCCGCTCTGGATCCCGTTCATCGTCGTCGGCGGCCAAGCGGTGCAGGCCGCGATGGGCGGCGGCGGCGGCGGTGCGAGCCAGGCGACCGGCCTGCTCATCGACTTGGACATACTGTTCGTCGTGCTGACGTCGCTCACCGCCAGGTTCGTGCTCGATGACTGACAAGCGATTGGAGACCGCCGCCGTCGGGGCGGTCGCCCTGATGCTGGTGGCGGCGGGCTTCATCTTTCTCTACGCACCGACCGACGCGCTGCAGGGACCGGTGCAACGGATCTTCTATCTTCACGTCAGCTCCGCGATCGCGGCCTACGGCTGCTTTGCCGTCGTGCTGCTCGGGGGCATCGTCTACTTGTGGAAGGAAAACGCCACCGCCGATCGACTCGCACGTGCCGGGGCGGTGGTGGGCCTTGTTTTCACGACGGTGACGTTGGTGATGGGGATGATCTGGGCGAAACCGATCTGGGGCACGTTCTGGACCTGGGACGCGCGCCTCACATCGACCCTCGTGCTCTGGATCATCTATGCGGGCTACCTGATGGTTCGCAGGCTCGCCGAGCCCGGCCGCCAGGCCGCACGTTTTGCCGCCGTGGTCGGCATCTTCGGTTTCATCGACGTGCCGGTAGTCCACTTCAGCGTGACCTGGTGGCGGACGCAGCATCCGGGGCCGGTCGTGATCAACGACGCGCTGCCGTCGCAGATGCTCGTCGCGTTCTTCATCACGATGGCCTGCACGCTGTTCCTCGCGGCGGTGATGATCGCGATCCGTTATCGCATCGAGCTCCTCACCGATCAGGCTGCAGAGCGGGTGGTGCCGGCGCAGGTCGTGGCACATGGCGAGGTGGGGACCGCTCGGTGATCTACCTCATCGCGGCGTACGGTCTCGCGATCGCCGTCCTTGGCGGCTACCTGGCCTGGTCGCTGCTGCGGGTACGAGAACTGTCCAAACCCCACGAACTCGGAGGCTAAAGCCGCGAGTTCGCGGGGGCCCCATTAAACCGAAAGCAGTAATCGTCGGCGGCGGTCCCGCCGGTGACGCCGCGGCCGCGGGCCTGCGCGACGCGGGTTTTCAAGGCGAGGTCATGCTCGTGGGTGCCGAGCCCGAGCCGCCGTATGAGAGGCCGCACCTGTCCAAGGGTTTCCTGTGGGGAACGGTGCCGAGAGACCGGTTGGGTCTGCGTCCACGCGAGCAGTACAGCGAGCTTGCGGTCGAGCTGGTGCTGGGTGAGCGCGTCGCCGAGCTCGACCTCGAGCGTCGAGGCGTCGTCCTCGAGACGGGTCGGCGCATCGCCTGGGACCTGCTCTGCATCGCGACCGGGTCGACTGCCCGCCGTCTCGATGGATTCGACGACGCGATCTATTTGCGTGAGCTGCCCGACGCCGAGCGCCTCCTGTTGCTGCTGGAGCGCTGTGAGCATCTCAACGTGGTTGGAGCCGGGTTCATCGGTTGCGAGGTGGCGGCGGCAGCTCGGCTGCGACGATGCGCGGTCACGATGTTCGAGGCGCTCGCTCAGCCGCTGCAACGGGTGCTCGGTGCGGAGCTGGGTGCATTTCTGGCCGAAGTCCACCGACAGCATGGTGTCGATCTGCGAACGCAGACGGCGCCGTCGTCGGACCTCGAGCGGCCGGCGGTCGTCGGAGTCGGCTCCTCGCCGCGGACACAGCTCGCGGCCGCAGCGGGCATAGCGGTCGACGGCGGCATCCTGGTCGACGAGCTGGGCCGCACGTCCGCACCAGATGTCTACGCCGCGGGCGACGCAACGCGATTCCAGAGCCCGCTGTTCGAAGAGCGCGTCCGAGTCGAGCACTTCCAGACCGCGCAGCGCCAGGGTTTTGCCGCCGGCCGGGCGATGGGCGGCGCCGAAGCGCCATTTGCCGAAGCGCCATGGTTCTGGTCCGACCAGTACGACTTGAACATCCAGTACGCGGGCGCGGGGCTCGCATGGGACGAAACGGTGACGCGCGGCGCGTTCGGGCGGCCGCCGTTCAGCCTCTTTTATCTGCGACAGAAATCACTGATCGCGGTGTGTGGGGTCAACGACCATCACACCGTCGCGCGTGCGAGACATTTGATCGAGGCGCGCGCGAAAATCACCGCTCAGCAGCTGGCGGATCCGGCGTTTGACCTTCGGCGAGCGCTGCCGTGAGCTTCGGGGCCAGGCCGGCGAAGATTCGCTCTGTCAGGCCCCATACGACGCTTTCCTCGTGCGCGAGGTACCGGAAATGCCACGGATCGCCTGACTGCAGCCAGGCGCTGTCGTCGAGCAGCCGGTCGAGCGGGATCTCGAGCACTCCTTCGAGCTCGCGCTCGTCGTGCACGAAAGGTGGCACCGGGTCGGGGAGGTAAGCCACGAATGGCACGACTGAGAAGTTCGAGACTGCCGCGTAGATCGGATCGCCGGCGCCCAACGGCACGAGCCGGCCGACCGGCACGCCGATCTCTTCTTCCACCTCGCGCTGGGCGGCTGCCCACGCCGATTCGCCCTGCTGGACGCCACCTCCCGGAAGGGCGACCTGACCCGGGTGGTCGCGAAGATCGGCGCGCCGGCGAACGAAAGGGACCATCCAGCGGCCGTTCACGCGGAAGAGCACGAACACGACCGCGGCCTTGCGGGCGCCTCTTCGAAAGTCGCCCCAACCGTCGATCGGATGGAACAGGCGTTCGAGGCGGGTGAGGAAGTCAGCCAAAACCGCCTCTTGGTGAACTCGGCGGAAGCCGGTAAGCTAGGAAAGATAGCTGAGTCAAGGTAAGGAAATGATCGATCACACAAGTACACGAATCGAACAGCAGGAGACGGCGCTCCGCCGGCAGAACCGGCGTCGCTACGCGTTTCAACGGATGCTGGAGGCGACGGACCGCGTCCTCTGGCAGCTTGAAGAGATGAACCGGGACGGCGTCAAGACCGTGCCGGCGCCCGTTCGCTCCGAGCTGCGAGAGGCGATCGAGCTCATGCCTGACCACGTCCGCGAGCCGCTGAAGGACTCGGGTCACGTCCAGGACACGCTCGACAGCCTTTTCGAGGTGCAGGAGCGGCTGTTCCGCTGGCGCTACCCGGATTGGGACGACACCGAGCCCGACGACTTCGACTACGCCAGTTAAGACGCTAGCGTTAATACGAGGTCGGTCGCGTAGGCGGTAAGGAAGCCGAACAAGAGTCCCCATGCGAATGAGATTGGGGTGCTCAGCCTGCGGCCGACGTGGAACAGCTCGTTGACGACGTAGAGCAGCGCGCCCGCGGCGACGGCCAGGAAAGCGACGTAGAAGTAGTTCGACGACGCGAGGTACCCGATCCAGGTACCTATGAAGGTCGGGCCACCGCCGATCAGGCCCGCCAGGCCGAGAAAGCCCCACGACGCGGGCTTGGGCTCCATGGTCATCGGCGCCGCGATGCCGAAACCCTCGGTGATGTTGTGCAGCGCGAAGCCCGCGACCAGAACGCCGACGAACGCGATCGCTCCCGCGCGCGCGGACTGACCGATGGCGAGCCCTTCGGACAGGTTGTGAAGGCCGAGCCCAGTGGCGATCGCCAGCGAGAGACTCCGCGGGCTGGGAGTGTGATCCGCGTGCTTGAGCCGGCCAAAGATGGCGCGGTTGAAGTAGACGAGGCCGAGCAGCCCGGCGCCGATGCCTAAGGCGAAGATCAGCGCCATGGCAACGAATGGCTCCACCCCCGCGTGCGTGCGAACACCAACCAATGCTGTCTCCACGGGACCGCTCGCGTGGCTGAGGATGTCCCAGAGGATGAAGATCAGAATCCCGGTCGCGAACGCGTTGAGGAAGCCCTGTATGCCCTTGGACAGCCCGCGCATGCGGGCGACCGGGAGGCCGAGGAAGATGGTGATCCCGGCGACGGCTCCGAGCGCGACGGCGGTGCCCTGGCTCATGATTGGTTCATATGGTTAGTACGTGCAAAAGTCGCAATTAGATAAGTCTAACGGCGAGCCGTCCGAGGTCATCTCCCGCTACCTGGAAGCGATCTACTACATGTGGTCGGAGGGCGAACCGCCACGGAGCGCGCGTCTCGCCGATTGGCTGGGGGTCAGCCGGCCGACGGTGACGGTGGCGTTGCGGCGGATGACACGCGACGGGATGGTGCGCATGAACGGCCGCAAGGATATCGAGCTGACAGCCGCCGGCCGCAAGACGGCCGAGTCGATCGTGAGGCCGTACTTGCCCTCACGGCAACCCGATCCCCGGCCACACGAAGTCGTCACCTAAGGAGCGGCGGCTCGCGACCCTCGGAGCCGGATCCCGTGCCTCGATCTCGCGCGTGTCGGAGGTCGCCGAGCGAGAGGCTCCGCTGCTCCTGGCCTACCTGCTGGAGCGCGGCCTCATCCCGGGCCGGGCGGTCGATGTTGTCGAAGTCGACGAGATCGGTCGCACCATCCGCATCCGGGCCGGGAAGCGGGAGGTGACGCTCAGCCACGACACCGCCGCCAAGCTGTGGGTGATGCCAGCCTGACGGCTCAATCAATCACGGGATATTGCATCTTTGCCGCCAACGGTGCGTGTGCGACGCCTCCATTGCGCTCGTTTGGCACCAAACGCGCGGAAATTAGACCGGCCTGCCTCAGGAGGACACCGATAGGACGACTTTCCCGAATTGCTCGGCGGCGTCGAGCCGCGTGAGCGCCTCCTGCACCTCATCGAGCGGATAGACCGAGTCGACCACCGGGCGCAGCCCGCGATCGATCGCCTTCAGCAGAGCCTCGAACTCCGATGCATTTCCCATCGTCGACCCCAGCAGGCCGGCATGCCGGAAGAACAGGCGCGGCATGGTGATCTCAGCCTTCACGCCCGACGTCGACCCGCACGTGACGATGCGCCCGCCCATCGCGAGCGAACGCATCGATTCCTCGAGCGTCGCCGGACCGACGTGCTCGAACACGACGTCGACGCCGTCGCCGGTCGCCTCGCGAACCGCCTTGCTGAAACCCCCGGAGTCGAAAGCCAGGTCGGCGCCGAGCTCCAACGCGCGCTTCCTCTTGGCTTCTGAGCGGCTGGTTGCCAGGACTCGCGCGCCGATGTGTTTCGCGATCTGAATCGCTGCCACGGCGACGCCCGCGCCTGCTCCGATCACGAGGACGGTCTCGTCGGCCCGCAGCTGGGCACGCGTTGTCAGCATCCGCCACGCCGTGAGGAAGGTCAGCGGAAAGGCGGCGGCTTCCTCCCAGGTGAGCGCCGCCGGCTTGCGAAAGACATTGCGTGCATCGATGTGGATGAGCTCGCACGCCGCGCCGTCCGAGTGCTCGCCAAGCACGCCGAAATGCGGGCAGCGCACGTTCTCGCCGGCGCGGCACCATTCGCATTCCCAGTCACACAAGGTCGGGAAGAGGACGACCTCGTCCCCCGGTTTCCAGGCGGGGTCGCCCGATTCGTGCACGACGCCGGCACCATCCCCGGCGATCACTCGTGGCGGCGGGATGCGCTGCGCACCGTGCGCGAGCCACAGATCCAGGTGGTTGAGCGATGCCGCGCGGATCTCTACGGCGACGGACCCTGGCCTTGGGTGAGTTCGAGGTCTTTCTCGGACCCTGACCCCCGAGGGTCCGGTTGGTTCCTCGTACACGGCCACCTTGCCCTGGCTCAGGACGCTCACATCGACAGACTCGTGGGCCACGATTTGCGAAACTTAACCAATCCGCGGCCCGTTGTATGGCGCGCGGACCCAGTCTTGAACCTGATGCGCATCCGCCATCTGATCCCATTCGCCGCCGTGGCGTTCCTGCTGTTGCAGAGCGCACCGGCCCAGGCGTCGCAGGCGCTGCCGCCTGGACAGAAGCACGATCGCTACGTGCGCTGGTTCTATCCCAGCCAGACGGCTTACGGACCGTTCGAGGATGGAGCCGGCAACACGAGCTCGAAGCCGGCATCGGGCGCCTTTCTCACGCTGCCGTTCATGGGGCCTCACATCGTCACATCGCTGTTCGACCACTGCTTCCCGGACTACGGGACCAACGGCCGCGTCTGCCGCTACGACGGCGTAGAGGCGACGAGCCAGGTGGGCGGGCCCGACCCAAGCTTCAGCGAGGGGTACGCACAGACGCCGGGCGGCCACGACTACCTCTACTACGACGGCCATGACGGCTACGACTACGGGCTGACCTACGAGCCGGTCGCCGCCGCCGCCCCCGGGACCGTCATGTACGCGAACTGGCTCGACCCCAACTGCCACGAGTGCTTGAGCGGCATGACGATCGAGATCAACCACGGCAACGGGCTGCTCACGTTTTACGGCCACCTCTCTCGCATCGACGTCGCCAAGGGCCAGTACGTCCGTCGTGGACAGGTGATCGGCATTTCCGGAATGACCGGTACCGCCACCGGCCCGCACCTGCATTTCGGGGTGTACTACGTCCACCGCAGCCAGACGCCGGTCGATCCCTATGGCTGGTCTGGGTCGTCCCCAGACCCGTGGCCGTGGGACCTCGGCGACCTCTGGCTCACAGGTTCGCCGCGATACGCCGATGTGGCGCTGCCGGCGGTCACCGTCACGGCGACGCAGGATGCGAGCGATCCCAACTCGATCGACGTGTCATGGTCGAGCCCAGGCGGCGGAACGCACTTCCAGGTCGATGTGGTCATGCAGGACGGCCGGATGAAGCCGTGGTTGGGGGGCGTGGGCGCGGGCTCTGCGGTCTTCAAGGGACGCGCCGACGAGTCCTACTGGTTCTGGGCCTCGGTCACGACGGACCTCGGATGGACTGACGCGGGAGGCTCGACGTCCGTCCAAACGCCACGCCTGAACCATGGACAGGCTGTATAGCAGGGCGCCCCACCGCCGACTCTAGAATCAGTCGGTCTTGATAGCTGAGGCCTTCAAAGGCAAGACCATTCTGGTCACCGGCAGCACCGGTTTCCTGGGCAAGTCGATCGTCGAGAAATGCCTGCGTTCGATTCCCGACGTCGGCCGCATCAACCTCGCCATCCGTTCCAGCGCGCGCCGGCCGGCGTCCGAGCGGCTAGAGCGCGAGGTGCTGTCGAGCCCGGCATTCAAGCGACTCAAGGAGGAATTGGGCGAGGCGCGATTCGCGAAGCTCGCCAAAGAAAAGCTCGCGGTGCTGGAGATCGACCTCGGTCGCGATGGGCTCGCGCTGACCGATCACGGACGCGAGCAGCTGCACTCATGCGACATCGTCATCCACTCCGCGGCCGCGGTCGAATTCGACAACCCGGCTGACCTGTCTGCGCAGACCAACCTTCTCGGTGCGGCTCGCCTGGTCGAAGCGCTGAAGACCTACGGCGCCCACCCGCACCTCGTGCACATCTCAACCGCCTACGTGGGCGGGATGCTCCGCGGTCTCGTGCGCGAGGAGCCACCCCTCGACCCAGGGCTCAACTGGCGACACGAGGCGGCGGTGCTGACCACCCTGCGAGGTCCGGTCGAGGAGGAGTCGAGGCGGCCGGAGGTCTTGAAGAAGCTGCGACGCGAGGCGACATCACGCATGGGGCCCGCAGGGACGCCGGCGGTGGCGCGGGCAACCGAGCGCTTGCGCGAGCGGTGGGTCAAAGACCGCCTGATCGAACGCGGTCGGGTGCACGCGAACTCGATGGGGTTCGCCGACATCTACTCCTTCACGAAGGCGATGGCCGAGCACGCGGTGGTCGAGCTGCACGGCGACATCCCGCTTTCGATCGTCAGGCCGTCGATCATCGAGAGCGCGCTCGATGAACCGTTCCCCGGATGGCTTGAAGGGTTCCGCATGGCGGAGCCACTGATCCTCGCCTTCGGCCGCGGCATCTTGCGCGACTTCTCCGGCCTTCCCGATTCGCTGCTCGACATCATTCCTGCGGACTTCGTCGTCAACACGGTGCTCGCGGTAGCTTCCAACCCGCCGCCCGACTCGAAGCCGCGGATCTATCACGCGGCGTCGGGGAGCCGCAACCCGCTGCGCTTTCGCGAGATGGCAGAAGAGGCGACTCGCTATTACACGAAGCACCCGCTGCGCGACCGTTACGGGCAGGCGATCGGCACGCCCACGTGGACGTATCCGACGCGCGGCGAGCTGGCCGCCAAGGGTGAGGCCGCTCTGCGGTTCGTGAGCGCGGCGCAGTGGGCGGTCGAGCGACTTCCATTGGGGGCGAGCGTCGCGAGCCTGTCGGACGATCTCAATGAAGAGCGCGAACGACTCGAGCGCGGCCTCAACCTAATCCAGCTCTATGGCGTCTACACCGAGGTCGATTGCATTTTCGACACGCGCAACCTGATGTCGGTCTGGGAGCGCGTTCCGGCAGCCGAGCGCAAGACCTTCCCATTCGATGCCGCGCTGTACAAGTGGGAGCACTACTTTCAGGACGTTCATTTCCCAACCGTGGTGCGCATGTCGCGTGCGGAAACGGTTGCCCGCAAGGGGCGCCAGCCGAGCGGCAGCACCGCGCCCAAGCCTGAGACGAGCTCTGTGCGAGCGGCGATCGACAAGCGCACCGGCCGCGGGGACGTGCTCGCTGTTTTCGACGTCGACGGAACTCTGGTCGAGACCAACGTCGTCGAATACTTCCTCTGGATGCGCCTGCGCGCCCAGCCCGTGGACGAGTGGCCGGCCTTCATGGCGCAGATGGCGCGCGAGGCGCCGCGTTGGCTCTATCTGGAGCGGCGCTCGCGGGCCGAGTTCCAGCGCAGCTTCTATCGCGAGTACGACGGCCTGGACTACGAGGTCATGAAACGTCTCGGTCGCGAAGCGCTCAACTCGGTGACGTTGCGGCGCATCTATCCGGAGGGCATGCGCCGGATCCGGGAGCACAAGCGCGCCGGACACCGAGTGCTGCTGCTGACCGGGGCGCTCGACGTGGTCGTCGAGCCTCTCGCCGAGCTGTTGGAGGTCGAGGTCGACTGTGCCCGGCTGCTGGTTCGGGACGGGCGCTTGACCGGCGACCTCGAATCGCCGCCGCCGGCAGGTGAGGCGCGCGGCGTCCTGCTCGAGGAGTACGCCTCTCGCAATTCGTTGGTGCTGGCCGACAGCTTCGCGTACGCGGACTCGCTCTCCGACCTGCCCATGCTCGAGCTGGTGGGAAGCCCGGTCGCGGTCAACCCGGACGCGCGCCTTTCGCAGGTGGCGGGGCAGCGCGGATGGCGGGTGGAGCGCTGGCGGATGGCTCCGGGCAACTGGCGCCTGCCTATGCCCGATCCGCGCTCGCCGGAGTATCGGGAGGCGGTCAGACGCTAGCTCTCCAGTACGTAAGAAGTATTCCGTCCTACGCCATCGTCAGGGCAGCGGGTGGCCGGCCGGAGGTGGCCACGAGCGCGCTCTCGATGCTCCACCTCGGCGACGTGGCCGAACCCGAGCTGCCCGCTGCGAACTGGGTGCGCGTGTCGCCCACGCTTTCGGGAATCTGCGGCTCCGACCTCTCCGCGATCGGCGGCCACGCCTCACTTTATCTCGATCCGCTGACCAGCTATCCGTTCGTGCCCGGTCACGAGGTGGTGGGTACCCTCGACGACGGCAGCCGGGTCGTCATCGAGCCCGCGCTCGGATGCAAGGTGCGCGGCATCGATCCGCCCTGCACGCGCTGTGCCGAGGGCCGGCCTGGCCTTTGTTACAACGTGACCGAGGGCCCGATCGAGGTTGGGCTCCAGACGGGCTACTGCGCCGACACCGGAGGAGGGTGGGGTGAGGTGCTGGTCGCGCACCCGAGCCAGCTGCATGCGGTCCCGCAGACCCTCTCCGACGAAGCTGCGGTGCTCATCGAACCATTTGCGTGCTGCGTCCACGCCGCGCTCCGCGGTGCGGCCACCAAGGACGACATCGTCGTCGTCCTGGGCGCGGGCACGATCGGACTGCTGACGGTTGCCGCGATCAAGTTGTTCACGCCACCTAAGCGGCTCATCGCGGTCGCCAAGCATCCAACCCAGCGCGATCTTGCGAAGGACCTCGGAGCCGACCAGGTGATCGACCCGGGCGACGTTTACCAGCGGATCCGTTTCGCGACCCGCGCGCGCCGTCTCGACGGCGTCGACCGCTCGCTGCTGCTGGGTGGCGCGGATGTCACCTTCGAGTGCGTGGGTCGTGCCGGCAGCCTGAGCGACGCCGTTCGATTCACGCGCGAGGGGGGCACTGTCGTCGCCGTCGGGATGCCCGGTGAGGAGAAGGTCGATTGGGCCGCCATATGGCAGCGGGAGCTGACGGTGATGGGCGCCTACGCGTACGGCGCGGAGCCGAAGCGAAAGGGCAAGCGCACGTTCGAGCTGGCAATGGAAGCGGCGCCTGACCTGCATCTGGAAAAGCTCACCGGTCCGCTTTTCGGCCTCGGCGAATATCGCGACGCGATCGCGTATGCGATGAGCGCGGGGCGGCTGGGCGCGGTGAAGGTCGCGTTTGACCTGCGACCATTGAGGATCTGATGCCGCGCCCAGGAGCAGTCATCGAGGTCGATCGCAACACTCCGCCGGTGCTGTTTCAGTTCGGTGAGGGCGTGCGCCTCGAGAAGCTGCCCCTCGGTTCCCGGATCGTGTATCCGCCCGACCCGCTGGAGCCGATCGCCCATCCAGAGCGTGCCATCAAGCGAGCGCTCGGCAAGCCGCTCGAGGACGACCCGCTCAAGTCGCTGCTCCGCCGTGGCATGAAGCTCACCATCGCCTTCGACGACCTGTCGCTGCCGCTGCCACCGATGGCCGCGCCGGACGTGCGTCAGCTGGTGATGGAGGAGGTCATCGACATGGCCGCCGTGGCCGGAGTCGAGGACATCCACCTCATCGCGGCGCTCGGCCTGCATCGCCGCATGACAGCGGACGAGATCCGCCACATCGTCGGCGATCGTATCTTCACCACGTTCTGGCCCGACCGCCTCTACCAGCACGATGGCGAGGACCCGGAGGCCAACGTTTACATCGGCAAGACCGCCCAGGGCGAAGAGGTGACGCTGCACAAGCGCGCGGCCGAGTCAGACCTCGTCGTCTACGTGAACCTCACGCTCGTGCCGATGGACGGCGGCCACAAATCGATGGCCACCGGCCTGGCGACGTATCGCGGCATCCGCGCTCATCACAACGTGAAGACCCTCCTCGGCTCGCGCTCGTACATGAACCCGCCCGACTCCGCGCTGCATCACTCATGCATCCGGCAGGGCCAGCTCATCGAAGACACCGTGCGCGTGTTTCACATCGAGACCACGGTCAACAACCACGCCTTTCCGGCGATCGCGAACTTCATGCAAAAGCGCGAGACCGACTGGACCGCACGGGACCAGGCGATGTTCCTCGCCACAAAGCAGCTGACCGATTTCGCACCGCCGGCCGTCAAGCGCAACTTCTTTCATGCGATGCGGGCCCCCTACGGGCTGACCGGCGTCAACGCGGGCCAGGTCGACGCGGTCCACGACAAGACTCTCGAAGCGGTGCGGAACCAGCTCAGCGTGCGGGTGGAAGGGCAGACCGACATCGTGACCATAGGAGTGCCGTACCTCGGTCCATACAACGTCAACTCGCCGATGAACCCGGTGCTGGTCGTCTGCATGGGCGTCGGCTACCTGTTCAACTTCTATCGCAACAAGCCGGTCCTGAGGAAGGGTGGCGTGCTCATCCTCACGCACCCGTGTCGGTACGAGTTCGATGCGGTGCAGCACCCCAGCTACATCGACTTCTACGACGAGGTTCTGGCCGACACGACGAAGCCACTGGAGATCGAGGCCAAGTACGAGCTGCGGTTCGCGGAGGACCCGTGGTTCCGGCAGCTCTATCGCAAATCACACGCGTACCACGGGGCGCATCCCTTTTATGCGTGGTATTGGGCGGCGCACGCGATGGAGCACGCGGGGGACATCATCGTCGTCGGTGGTGAGCGTGACGTCGTCCATCGCCTGGGCTTCAAATGCGCGACCACGCTCGAGGACGCTTTTGAGATGGCCGAGCAGACCGTCGGGCGCCACCCGAGCGTTACGCATATGCGTATGCCGCCGATCCTTCTCGCCGACGTCGAATGAGCCGCAACGTCCTGGGTTTGTTGGTCGTACTGACCCTCGTGGGCTGCACGACAGCGGCTCATTCGAAGGGCGCCAGCGCCCAGAGCATCGCGCTTCAGCCCGGTGACGTGTCCGGACTGGTGAAATGCGCCGGAAGCGGCGACATCCAGACCGTGATCGGCCGAGCGAAGTCAAGCGACCAGGTCGCGGCTTCCCAATATGCCGCCGAATGGGAGCAGTGGAGGACCCAGGGCGCGACCGAGGCGTACTACGCCGCATACGGACAGACAGCGACTGACTGTGACGCGCTGTCCACAATCGGAACCGGCGCACCTACGGGCGGTCTGATCGCCGGATTGGTCGTCAAGTTCAAAGACCAGGCAATCGCCGCGCGAACCTACCGCGCCGACTCCACGCTGCTCGGCTTCGGCCCCAAGGACATCACGTTCATACAGCTGGTCGGTGGCAGCGTGATGACTGGCTCCGGCACCGGCCTCGGTCCGGAATCGGTGGTCGGCAGCGGCTACGTGAGCGGCGCCACGTACTACTTCGCCTTCTGGCAGAAGAAGGTTGTCGATTCGTTTTTCATCGCTTACGACATGCCATCTGCCGTCGCGGAAGGTGCGACCCACAGAGTGAACCAGAGGATGAACTTGTGACCTGGTACTCGGGAGAGGGTGGGCTCAGCGGGCTGCTCGGAACCGTCGGACGTATCACCGAGGACGTGACGCGTATGCGGCGCGGTTGGCACTGGGACACGCCCCGCCCGCACAGCTGGCCCGAGCAAGGCGCCGTCGTGCCCGCGCCACCGAGCGACCTCGGCTGGGCGCGGCAGGAGCCGGTGCGCACCCTGCGCTGGCTCATCCAGCACGGCCTGTTGCTCCCCTTCACGGAGGTCATGGCCCATCCCAAAGTCGAGGGACGCGAGTGGGTGCGGGAGCTAGAACGACCGGTGATCTTCGCGGCCAACCACTCGAGCCACGCGGACACCTCGCTCATCCTTCATGCGCTTTCGGACCGCGCGCGGGACCGCACCGTGGTCGCGGCCGCCGCGGATTACTGGTTCAAGCGCCCCCTGCTAGGCAACATCGTGAGCCTGTTCCTGAACACGTTTCCGTTCTCCCGCACCGGCGGCGCCCAAGCTCAGCTCAACGCCTCGAGCCGGCTGCTCAAATCGGGATGGAACCTGGTTCTGTTTCCTGAGGGCAGCCGATCCCCCGACGGCCGCATCCAGGAGTTCAAGCCCGGCGTGGGCCACCTCGCCAACGAAACCGGGACCCCTGTCGTCCCCATGCACATTCGCGGGGCCTACCAGATCATGCCGAGGGGCCAGAAGCTGCCGCTGCCCAGTCCTGCGCGGGTGAGAATTGGAAAGCCGATGTCCCCGGAGCCAAAGGAAGGCTCGCGAGAGTTCACCGCTCGGGTGGAGAAGGCGGTCCGGGCGCTGGCCGCCGAACCCAGACAGCCTGAGATCCAGGGCGGTTGGATCGAGCGCTGGCGAGCGCTGGCGCCGCGAGAGCCCGCGTATCAGGAATGAGACAGGCTAGGGAACCAGCTCGATCCTGAACGCTGGATGGTCGTGCGCGATCCCCTTCAGGTCCGCCTCGGGCGAGTCGGCGCTCACCCCGCCGAAGAAGATGCCAACCTCCGCCTTCCATCTCTTGAGATAGGCGCGGAGGATCGGGATCTTCTGATCGTCCGGGATCTCGTGGGCGCAAAAGCGCTCGATCCGGCTTCCCAGCATGAGCTCACCCCCGCCGGCCTCGCGCAAGTTGCGCACCCACTGCGTGAGGCCGCGCGGCGCGACAAGATATTTCTGCCCCTCGTACGTCAAGAGGTTGACCGGCGCGCTACGCCATTCGCCGGATTTCCGCCCACGCACGCGCAGCACGCGCGAGCCCCACACGCTGATCCCGGCTCGAGTCATCGCCGCAACGGCGGGGTTGAAGATGGTGCTGGTGAACCAGCCGGGCTTGCGGTAGTAGGCCATGGTCACCAATTACGATAGGGCGCAGTGACTTACTCCATCGTCGCGCGCGACAAGCAGACCGGTGAGTTCGGCGTCGCCGTGCAGTCGCACTATTTCCAGGTCAGCCCCGCAGTGCCATGGGCACTGGCCGGCGTTGGTGCGGTGGCGACGCAATCGCAGGTCAACATCAGCTACGGACCCCTTGGCCTCGAGCTGCTGCAGGCGGGCTACACCGCGGAGCAGGCCCTGAAGGCGCTCACCTCCGGCGATCCACAAGCCGACGTGCGGCAGTGCGCCATCGTCGATGCGGCAGGCCTTGCGGCCGCCCATACCGGCACCAAGTGCATACCCGCAGCCGGGCACCGAGCCGGCGACGGGTTCAGCTGCCAGGCCAACCTGATGGAGAAGGACACGGTGTGGGATGCGATGGCCGACGCCTACCTCTCCACCGATGCTCCGCTCGCCGAGCGGATGATGGCCGCGCTCGAGGCCGCCGAGGCTGAGGGCGGCGACATCCGAGGCAAGCAATCCGCGGCGATGGTGGTGGTCGCCGCAACCGGAACCGGTCGCCCCTGGGTGGATCGGCTCATCGACCTGCGGGTCGAAGACGCCCCCGAGCCGCTGCCCGAGCTGCGCCGCCTGCTCCGCATCAAGCGCGCGTACATGGCCATGTCGGACGCGGACCGCATATCGGACTCCGGTGACAAGGCCGCCGCCAACGCGAAGGCTGAAGAGGCGATCAGGATGGCGCCCGAGCTGGTCGAGATCCGGTTCTGGACCGGGCTCGAGATGGCGATCAACGGCGACCTCGATCGTGGCTGCGATCTGATGGCCGGCGTCGTGCGCGACAAGGGCGAACGCTGGGTCGAGACGCTGCGACGGCTGGCCATGGTGGACAGAGTGCCGGCCGATCTCGCCAAGGCCATAGAGGCGCGACTCGCCGCTACAGTCGGCTCCAAGTAGACTTTCACGCGACTTGGGCAAGAACAAGAGTCAGCGCCGCGGTCCGCGCCGCCCGGAGAAAGTGCGCAAACCGGATCGCGACGACGGTGACCAGAAAGAACAGGCGGTCGTGATGGACGCGGTGGTCTCGCAGGCATTGCCGAATGCGATGTTCGAGGTCGAGCTCGAAAACGGACACAAGCTGATCGCATATGCGGCGGGTCGGATGCGCCGCTACTTCATCCGCATTACACCGGGAGATCGGATCCGCGTCGAGCTGTCGCCTTACGACCTCACGCGCGGCCGGATCGTTTACCGCTACCGCGAATAAAGAGGTGCAAGGCCTCCTCGACGCTTTAGGCGCCGCCCGGGTCTTCGATCTCGAACAGCCAAGGTTCGCCGGCGCGCCAACGCACCCGGCTCACGCTCCAGGCTTCAACTACTTCCTGCACCGCCACCACGCGCGCGGCGCACCCGAGGCGAGGACGAGCGCTTCGGGTCTAGTAGTCATGCCCGAGCACTCGGGCACTCACATCGACGCCCTCGCTCACCAGGCCGAGAACATGCTCCTGCACGGCGGAGTCCACGTCGACTCGGGAGTCCAGACATCGGTCGGCTTTCGAATCCATGGCATCGACACACTCGAACCGCTGGTCGGTCGCGGCGTTCTGCTCGACGTCGGTCGCGACCAGCGCTTGCCGCCCGACCACTCGATCACACGACAAGAGCTCGAGCAGGCCGCCAGCGTGAGCGGGGTGGAGGTGCGCGCCGGGGATGTCGTCCTGGTCCGCACCGGCTACGGCGCCCTTTGGGATGACGCTCCCCAGTACTTGCACGCGGCCGGCGTCAGCGCCGGTGGTTCGCGCTGGCTGACGGATCGAGCTGTGCGCGCCGTCGGCGCCGACAACATGGCCTGGGACGTCATCGGGCCGCCGGACCCAGAGCTCGGGGTAACGCTCCCCGGACACATGCTGCTTCTCGTCCGGGCGGGGATCCCGATCATCGAGAACCTCAACCTCGAGGAGCTGGCGGCGGCGCGGGTGTACGAGTTCGCGTTCGTGTGCCTGCCGCTGAAGATGCGGGGCGCCACGGGATCTCCCGTGCGCCCGATCGCGCTGGCCTAGCCCGCTAGCGCATTTCGCGCTTCTTGCCCCAAACGTGCGGAATTACTGGTCTTCATGCGCACGTTTGGATCCAAACGTGCGGAATCCGGTTTCGGGCTAGCGGCGACCCACCGTCTGGAAGCAGTCCAGGCAATAAACCGGTCGCGCCCCGGTGGGCACGAACGGCACCTGCGTCTGCTTCCCGCAGTTGGAGCAGATCACGTCGTGCATCACGCGCGCGCGCCCGTTGCCCTCTGACGAGCGGCGAGCCGCCCGGCACTCCGGACACCGCCGTGGCTCGTTCTGCAGCCCCCGCGACTGATAGAACTCCTGCTCCCCGGCCGTGAAGATGAAATCGCGCCCACAGTCACGGCATTGCAACGTCCTGTCCGAGAAACTCACCGTCTGGCCTCCCCATGAAAGTCGCTCAGAGGCCCGGACGAAGTTGACCGGTCTACCCCCTCTAGCGTTGCGGGGGCGATTTTAACGCGCTTGGCAAAAAAGTGGAGGTGGCGCTTTTTTAGACGGGCACGGCCTCGCGCGACTCCGCCGCGTCATCCTCGGGCACCGGATCGGCGAAGCCGGTACGGCTGGGGGCGCTGCTGAGGGGTACCTCTTTCAGGAAAACGGTCGAGACCAGGGCCACGATCAGGACCAGTCCCGCGAACAGGTAGATGTCGTGCAGGGTGTCAGCCAGGGCGAAGCGGATGGCGTTCGCCACCGATGCCGGCAGCTGAGCGAGTGCGCCAGGCTGCAGGATCGAGTTGGCTCCGCCAGAGGGCAGGTGACTCAGTACCTGGGGCGGGAGGTGCAGCGCCGCAACTCTCGTGTTGAGGTAGTCCGGCAGGCGGTTGGCAAGGACCGCGCCCAGGATCGAGCTGCCGACAGTGCCGCCCAGGTTGCGCCAGAACTGGATCTGGCTCGATGCGACGCCCATGTGCTTGCGTGGCAATGCGACCTGAACTGCGGTCAGGTACAGCGGGAACGTGACGCCGAGTCCAAGCCCAACCACGATGAGCGCGGCGACGACGCGCCATTCGGCCATGCCCGGTGCGATCAACGAGAGGAGGTACATGCCTCCGATCATGATCACGACGCCGAGGGTGCCGAGGTATCTGTAGTACTTGATCCTGCGCATCACGAACCCGGTCAGCGTGCTGGCGCCCAGCAGGCCGAACATCATCGGAGTGATCAGCGCGCCGGAGTTCGTGGCGCTGATACCGAGCACGCCCTGGAAGACGAGCGGCGTGAAGAGGATCGAGCCGAACATGCCGAACGCGGTCAGGAAGCCGACGATCATCGACACCGTGAAGGTTGGGTTCTTGAATAGCTCGAGGGGCACGATCGGCTGCGCGACCCGGCCCTCGACGAAAACGAACGTGGCCAGCATTGCCGCTGCAAAGGCGAGCAGGCCGACCACCTGAGGCGAGGTCCATGCGTGGTCGCGGGTGATGGAAAGAGCGATGAGGAGGGGCACCACTCCGGCGGCCAGGGTCAGCGCGCCCCAGAAGTCGATGTCGCGCCACGAAGCCTTCGAGCGAACGTAAGGAAGGCCTGCGAGCACCACCGCCACGGCGACGATGCCGACAGGGATGTTGACCTCGAAGACCCATCTCCAGCTCCAGTGGTCGGTGATGAACCCGCCGGCAGTCGGGCCGACGATCGAGCTCAGGCCGAAAACAGCGCCGAAAAGGCCCTGCACGCGGCCGCGGTTCTCGGGCGGGAAGAGGTCGCCGATGACGGTGAAGACCGTGGCGAACAGCACACCGCCGAAGACGCCCTGGATGCCGCGGAACACGATCAGCTGCGTCATGTCCTGAGACAGCCCGCAAAAAGCTGAGGCCACGACGAAGCCGATCATCCCTGCCAGCAGGAATGGCTTGCGCCCGAACAGGTCGCCGAGCTTGCCGGCGATCGGGGTCATGGTGGTCGAGGTGACCAGGTATGCGGTCGTGACCCACGCCAGGCGGTCCAGCCCGTTCAGGTCGGCCACGATGCGCGGGATGGCGGTGCCGACGATGGTCTGGTCGAGGGCGGCCAGCAGCAACGCGAGCATCGTGCCCGCGGTGGCGAGGATCGTCCGGTTGCGCGACAGTCCTTGCGTGATCACTTCCCCAACTCCTTCCTGGCGCTCTCGACCAGCTTCAGGCATAGATGCCGAAGCTGAGCCAGGTCCTCCTTGCTGAATGCTTGTACCACCTCGAACTGGTGCTCAATTCCTTCTTGCCAGATGGCCTCGATCCGAGTCTTGCCGGCTTCGGTGAGCCGAGCCCGGACCGAACGCCGGTCTTCGACGTCGGGAACCCGTTCGACCAGGCCGTCGCGCTCGAGGTGGTCGACCAGCCCGGTGATGTTTCGAGGTGTGGACTCGAGGTTCTCCGCCAGATCACCCAGCGGCGTATCGCCACATCGATAGAGGCGGAACAACACGCCCATCCGGCCTTCGGTCAGGCCATGCGCTTCCGCCCATCGCTCTTGCAGAAGGTGCAGGAAGCGGCCCGCGATCTTGAGCGCGGCCAGGGCCTCCACCGCGGTGATATCCACCTTCAGGGGCTCCAGCAGCTCCCTCATGTGGACGCTGTAAAGCCGGCCTGACTCGTCGGTTGCCAGCTCGTGGGGCAAAGTGGACTGATTCATGGTGTTCTGGTTCATAGTGAAGGACTTCATTATCCCCTAATACAGGGATTCGGGCCAAGTTATTCTCGGCGGGCAATGTTTGCCGTCCTGGGAGAACAAACCGCCTTCTGCGAGTGGGTAGTCCGTCTGGGCGGCGAGGCGACCCTCGCGGCCCCTACGAGGCATGGCGGCTGGTCCGGCGCCGGGCTGGTGTACATCCAGGCAAAGCACCTCTTCGGTCCGCGAAAGGCTGAGTTCCGGGCTACGGTCGAGGGGGCCAGGCGGAACGGTGCGCTGCTGGCGCTTGACCTGGGGGATGCAGGCTGGATCAAGGAGCATGGGGGCCCTCATGCTGCGTACGGGCTGGCCACGATCCGCCCCGACATCCTGTTCGCCACTGAAGCGTCGTCGGCGGAGCTCGGAGTTCCGCTGGAGGGCCTCGCGTCGGTGCCCGTGACGATGCTCGATTCCGGCGGTTGTACCGTCCACGGCCGCCGCGCGCTTGGAGCCGGGGCCGAACAGGACCGCGACGCTCTTACGGCTGCGTTCTGCGTCGCCTTCTTCGAAGGAGAGGCGCCGGTCGAGGCGGCCGGCCGCGCGGTGCTGGTGGCCGCGCGATGATCGTCGACGGCCACCTCGACATCGGCTGGAATGCCCTTGCGGACGGTCGCGGCTTCCTGGGCCCTCCCGCGCCACACTATTTGATCAGCCGGTCGGCCCTGACCGGTGCAGGGGTCGGTCTTGTGTTCGCGACCCTGTACACGGCGCCGGCCCAAGCCAGGCGGGCGATGCAGACGCGATATGTGTACGAGAACGCGCACGAAGCGCACCTCATGGCGCGCTCCCAGGTCAACTACTACCGCGCCTGCGAGCTGCAGCTGATCCGGGATTCACGAGAGCTCGAGCGCTACATCCGGGGCTGGAGGCGGGGGCAGATAGCGGCCGTGCTGCTGATGGAAGGCGCCGACCCGATCGAAACACCAAGCCAGCTCGGGGCATGGACCGACATGGGCCTCCGCATCATCGGGCCGGCGTGGAGCCGGACCCGCTACAGCGGCGGCACCCGCGCGCCCGGCGGCATCACCAAGCTCGGCGTCCAGCTGCTGAAGGCGATGCGCCGGAAGCGAGTGATCCTGGACATCAGCCATATGGCCGACCAGGCGGTGGCCGATGCGTTCGAGCTTTGGCGCGGTCCGATCATCGCCTCGCACAGCAACGCGCGCGCACTGGTTCCCGGCGACCGCCAGATCACTGACGCCACCGCCGCGGAGGTCGCACGCCGCGGAGGCATCGTCGGCATCAGCTTCTATCCGAGCCACCTTCGCGCGAAAGGAAAGACGAGCCTGGCCGACGTCGTCCGCCATGCGGTGCGCCCCGCCCGTTCGACAGGAGGATCAGAGCACGTGGGAATCGGCACCGATCTCGACGGCGGCATCGACAACAGATTTGGGCCGATGAAGGACCTGACGGAGCTCAAGGATTTGCGGGGCATGCTGCGCCAGCACTTCACCGCGGCTCAGGTCGACGGCATCATGGGCGAGAACTGGATCGAGTTCCTGCGGCGGTCGCTGCCTCCTCCTAAATAGAG
>VBFD01000011.1:0-39828 GCA_005883585.1 Chloroflexota bacterium | reverse complement strand
AGTCAGAGTTAACGCGCAGGCTGGCCGAATCTGACGACGTGAACCTGTTCCGTCCATTCCCTGATTCGGAGACGGCGGAGCTGCTCGCACTACATCAGATGAGCCGTCAGGTCGTCGGCCTTCAGATCAAGACCGTAGGAATAGACGCAACGCACCCTGCCGCGACTGTCACCGCGCGAGCATCCAGCCTGCAGACCGCCCCGTCCACCTACTTCGTGGTCCTGGCATGGCAGCGAGACGAGGGTCGCTTCCTCGACGACTGCTTACTGGTCCCTTCCGAAAGGCTGCGTGACATTGCGCGTGACGATGCTTACGGCCACGTCAAGTTCGAATACCGCCCAGACTCAGCAGCTCACGGACGCCTCGACCAGTTTCGTCGCCGATTGCCCGAATTGAAGGACGAAATCGAACGTCTGCTGACTAGGCCGAGCGGCTGAGCAGCTCCCGGACGATCTCGGTCTCATGTGTCAGGGACGCGAAGTGGCCCTCGTTGTGCCACACCCGAAGGTCCACTTTCGGCAAGCGCGCCGCAGCTCGCTTGGCCGCGGATAGGGGCACGTTCTTGTCGTCGTCGCCGGCCCACCATGTGACCGTTGCGTGGACTTCGTCCGGGTCGAAATCCCAACCGTTGTGCAAGGCCATCGATTCATCGGCCCATCCCTCCGCGCCCTGCCGCAGCGCTTCCGCCATGACGGCTCGGGAGATCTTCTGCCAGGTTGGGTTGGCCATGATGGCGCGGTCCTCGGGCGGCGCGTCCGCGAGCACGCCTGCCATACCTTCGTCCCCGAGGATGCGGATGCGTACCTGCAACAGCAGATCGTGCAGCGAATCCCATCCGCGCTCGGCCGCGGCGTAGCCAGCAGCGTTCACACCGACCAACCTGCTGACCTCGTCAGGCTCGAGCGGCGATGAGCCCACGATCACGGCCACGGCGGTGATTCGTTCCGGATCCTTCGCGGCCACGGCCAGTGCGTGAGGACCGCCGCCGCTCGTCCCCATGACCGGCACGCGATCGAGCTTGTGATGGTCGAGGAGGGCAGCGAGATCGTCCGCGATTTCGGCAATTCCTCGGCCCGGTAGGCGGGTCGAGCCACCGTACCCGGGCCGGTCGGCGAGCAGATAGCGCACGCCGAGATCGCGTTGTACCGCCGGATCTGGGTGCCGATAGAGCCTGCATCCCGGCGTCCCCTGCAGGCGCAGGATCGGGATCCCGTCCGGTTCGCCCCACCACCGCCAGGCGAGGGTGCGGCCATCGCGGAGCTTCAGCTCGCCGTCTTCGTAGCGGACGCCGTCTTCGGTCATGGGCATGGGATGAGAGATTAGCGCCCTAGAGTGCCAGGGCTAGACGAGCTGAATAATCTCGTCTGCTGCCTCTTTTCGAGGTAAAGCCATATCGGATCTCTGCTCCAACATTCCAGTCACGGACTCAAGTCGAGAGTTGACCTCTTGAAGTAGCTGGTTCTGTCGATAAACATTCGCCTTGAGGTCGGCCAATTCGTCGCTCCGGGGCAGAAGTTTCGCGGTCAACTGAGCTGACGCGAAGCCAAGCAGGCCGATACTCAGGAAAATAAGGGCTCCGGTTAGGACTTTGCCCTCTGGGGTAACGGGACTAACCGTGCCGTATCCGAGCGTGCTTGCGGTAGTGAACGAGTAGAGAAGCGCGTCGGCGAAAGTCTTGACGTGCGGATTGACGCCTGCTTCAAGTTCGTAATAACCGTAGGAGGCCGCTAGCCACACCGTGATCAAGATCGGAGTGAGAACCCACATAGCAACGCCACCCGGTAGCCGATCGCTCGCAGCGGCGCCTACTCCATACGCTCTGACGGTCGCGGCAAGTCTTATTACGCCAACTAGGCGGACCAACCTCAGGGCACGAAACGGCCCCACAACCGGTACGCATGTGACGATGTCGAGCCAGTGCGTACGGAAATAGCCAAAACGGGAAGGTGAGTCGTACAAGCGGAGGCCGAACTCGACAACGAAGACGACCGCCAGCGCTGCGACCCCAGCTGTGACCAGGCGCGAGGATCCCTGGTCCTGGAGAAATGCAAGGACGACGTAGACAAGCGTCAGTCCCGCAGTAACCAACTCCCAAGCAAGTGCGTGCCGCTTAACAAATGCGCTAAGCCGCCCGTGGGTCCAGGCCCGAGCACGTGTGTCGTCCAAACGTATTTGCCCGGTGCTCAACGGCACGCGGCTTTAGGCAAGAGAATTTCGAAAATGCTCCCAAAAAGACCAAAAGTTAAGTCAGCAGGAGGGCTTTGCTTAACGCATAGTAGGGCAGCACCGAACGCTTGGGCGACCGGACTTCGATTTAAAGGGGACCGTGGAACAAAAAGGTCAGATTTCGCCAGACGGACGGTGGTTTTGGGACGGCCAGAGGTGGCTGACCACTGGCAAGGTAGCTGCCGGAGGTGGCCGCACCTCAGACTTCGGGTTCATTAGAAAGCTTCCGGGCTTCAGATCCGGCAATCGTTGGAAGGTAGCCCTAGCCTTGGTCGGCTACGTCGGCGCTGCCTGGCTGGCCGGCCTCACGATCCTCGCCGTCATAGCCGCAGCCGCCGGCGAGGTTCCGCCCTCGTCGCACAACGGGCCCAGCCCGGTGGCTCAAGCGGTGGCAACGGCGCCAACGCCAACGCCAACGAAGAAAAGCAGCCCGCCCCCAGCATCGGTTGCCGCCACGGCCCAGCCGACTCCGTCGCCAAAGCCGTCGCCAGTCGCGAGCCACGCCCCCTCACCCGCTGCAGTGTCGCCGACTCCTGTCCCGCCTGCTCCCCCACCTCCTCCTCCACCGCCTCCGCCGCCGCCTCCTCCGCCTCCACCGCCAAGCACCTGCGGGGCGCCTTCGAATCCGTGGGGATATAACTTCTGCGGTGGCAACCTCATCTACAGCCCGCCAGGCACCTTCTGTAACTACTTCAATTGCATACCAAGCTTCTGGAAAAGCACGCTTGGATACGTCGACGAATGCAATGACGGGATGTATAGCCACTCAGGCGGCCGGCAAGGAGCGTGCTCATATCACGGTGGCGAGATGCGTCCGCTCTATTCACCTTGACGGTGCCGCTTGACTTGGCTTCGTTGCCTACAAATACGAACTTCGCCCCGGGCGTAGTTGCGACGGACGGCGGTCGGGTCACCCTTCTAGATTTGGCCGCCTTGCAGAATCGCGCAGAAGCCCTCGTACAGGAAGCAGATAAAGCCACCCAAGATGCCAAGTCAATGCGAGTTCTGGCCGCAGATTTGTGGGCCCAGGTCGGCAAGACTCTGATAAGCCAGCGCGTCGATTGGTCAGATTCGCCTGAGCTCGCCGAAATGACCCAACAAGCAATTTCTTTGAGCGAGAAGATTGCCGCGGATGACTCTGAGCTCGAATCGATACACGGCAGAGAACACAGCGGCATCGGTGGCCTGGCAAGCAAGCTCGGTGGTTGGAACGAAAGTCGGAAAATTTCAGGCGACCGCGAGAACCTGCAGTCACAGCTTCGCCCCCTCTGGGCACAGATCGGCCGTTTGAGCTCTCAGATATCACTGCCAGAAATCGATCCAATTCGTGGCCAAGCTGTCGCAGCAGACGTTCAAGTCCAAGAGCTCGAACAGCAGGCAATATCCACATCCGCGGCTGCGACCTCGGCCAACGAGGAGCTTAAACGTCGCACCGATTCGAAGAATGAGATGGGCTTCGATGCGCCCTACCTGGCGGCGTATCTCAAGGCGTATGGACCGCAGGAAGTTGAGAGCCCGTTGATATCGAAGCGCGGCGAGAGTGCGTGTTGGGTCGCCTACTGGATGGACATGGCCTTGACGAACGCGGCCGGCATCCCGACCGTCGCCTTCGGCCCGGCGGGCGAAGGAGCGCACGCCGACGTGGAATGGGTCAACGTGGCGTCGGTGGAAAGATGCGTCGCGGTGTACCTGCGCGCCGCCGAGCTGCTGTGCAGCTGACCTCGCCGAACTGATTCTGTGAGGAGATTCAGCCTGAGCTTTGGGCTGAGCTCGGGCTGACGCTCTCAGCGCGCGCAAGCTCGTCGAGCCTCGAGCGGAGCATTGCGATCGGAGAGCGCTCCTGCTCGGTCGAGTCGCGGTAACGGATCGTGACCGCTCTGTCGTTCAGGGTGTCGAAGTCAACCGTCACACAGAACGGAGTGCCGATCTTGTCCTGTCGCCGGTAGCGCCGGCCGATGTGCCCGCCGGTCTGGTCGTACTCGACCCGGAAATGACCCTGCAGCTGTGACTGCCCTTCCCTCGCGACCCTGATCAGGTCCTCTTTCTTCGACAGGGGCACCACGGCCACCTGCACCGGCGCCACGTTCGGGTGCAGTCGCAGGAGCGTTCGCGGTTCGTCGTTGACCACGTCTTCGTCGTACGCATCGATCAGCAGCGTGATGAAGATCCGCTCCACGCTCACCGCCGGCTCGATCACCCACGGCAGGTAGCGCTCGTTCGTCTCGGGGTCCAGGTAGGTCAGGTCGATCTTCGAGTGCTCCTGGTGGACGCGCAGGTCGAAGTCGGTGCGGTCGGCCACCCCCTCCAGCTCTCCCCAACCGAAGGGGAAGTCGTACTCGATGTCGGTCGTCTGCTTCGAGTAATGCGACAGCGATTCCTTCGGGTGGTCGTAATACCGCAGCCGGTCTGCCGTGATGCCGAGCTCGTCCACGTACCAGCGCAGCCGCTCGGCCCGCCAGTAGTTGAACCACTCGTCATCCTCGTTCGGCTTGACGAAGTACTCCATCTCCATCAGCTCGAACTCCCGCACGCGGAAGACGAAGTTGCCTGGAGTGATCTCGTTGCGGAACGCTTTGCCCTGCTGCGCGATTCCAAACGGGACGCGCACCCGCGTCGAGTTGATGACGTTCTTGAAGTCGACGAACATGCCCTGCGCCGTCTCCGGCCGCAGGTAGACCTCTGACGACGTGTCCTCCATCGGGCCCACATAGGTCTTGAACATCAGGTTGAACATGCGCGGCTCGTCCAGCGGGCCGCCGCACTCGGGGCAGCGGTCGCCTTGAACGTGGTCCGCGCGCCAGCGCTTCTTGCAGGTGCCCAGGCACTGGCGCAGCGGGTCGACAAAGTTGGTCAGGTGGCCTGAGGCCGCCCAAACCGATGACGGCATGATCAGCGTCGACTCGAGGCCGACAACGTCATCGCGCAGCTCGACCATGTGCCGCCACCACAGGTCCCGGATCGCCCGCTTCATCGCGACCCCGTACGGACCGTAGTCGTAGAAGCCCGACACCCCGCCGTATATCTCGCTCGAAGGGAAGATGAAGCCGCGCCGCTTCGTGAGCGCTACGACCTTTTCCATCAGTTGTTCGCGCGCGACTGTCAGGGACGAATCCTCATCTGGTGCAGGAATGCTAGCGACTTCAGGCGGCGGTCCAGGTGGTGCTCCAGCTGGGTCGTCAGCACTCCCTCGATCGCTTCGATCAGCTCGCCGTCCAGTTTCAAACGGCGATACGTCTGAATATCTCCGCTGGCCATCAACCGCAACACCTTGATCGCGGCCAAAGGAACCAGCGGCATGTTGGGCAGCGCGCAGTCATCGCAAAGGAATCCACCCGCCGACGCGCTGAACGCCGCCGGCCTCGCCGCCAGCGCCTTCGCGCACGACGCGCACTCCATCAGCTGGGGCGCGTAACCGAGCAGGTCGAGCGCGGACATCAGGAAGTAGGCGGACGCTCGGCGGGGATCGGTTTCGCGCGCCAGCTCATCCAGCGCCATCACCGTCAGCTCGTACACCCCATCGACCGGATGCCGGTCCTCGCATACGCGCTCGGCCAGCTCCGCGATCAACGCCGCGTGCGACATTCGCTCCACGTCGCCGGCGATGCGTTCCCCGGGCATGCGCTGCACCTGAGCGACGACGTCGAGCTCGCCCCGACCCTTGGCGAGCAGCACGTCCACATGTCCGTACAGCTCCAGCGACGGGCCGAGCTTGCTCTGCGGCCTCCGCACGCCCTTCGCGATCGCCCCCACCTTCCCGTGGGTGCGCGTCAGCAGGGTGAAGATGCGGTCAGCCTCGCCATAGTCGAGCTTGCGCAGCACGACCGCCCGGTCACGATATGTGGCCAGTCGGTTCCTCCATCTCTTTCGTATCGTGCGCGCTCGTGCGGCCGTCCTGGGAAGGATGCGCCAGGCCCGCCGCGACGAGCGCTTCCTCCGGCCAGGTCTGGTCGGATTTCAATCGCACGGTTTCGATGCGGCGGCCTTTGACCTTCTCGACCGTCCACAGCGCCTTCCCGCTTCGGAACGAATCGCCCGCCGCAGCGATCTTGCCGAGCATCGCGTGCACATACCCGCCGACCGAGTCGTAGTCGCCGGACTCCTCGATTGCCAACCCGAGTCGTGAGTTGAGCTCCTCGAGCGGAAAGCCGGCGTCGACCCGCGCCTCGCGGTCGTTGAGGATGACCAGCAGGTCCTCCTCGGCGCTGTCGTACTCGTCGCGGATCTCGCCGACGATCTCCTCGAGCAGGTCTTCCATCGTCACCATGCCGGCTGTGCCGCCGTACTCGTCGACCACGATCATCATGTGGACCTTCTCGGTTCGCATCTCCAGGAGCAGCTCGTCGACCTTCTTCTGCTCGGGGGTGAACTTGATCGGGCGCAGGATCTTGTCGATGTCGAACTTCTGTGTGCTGCTGAGCGTGTAGTACAGCAGCAGGTCTTTGGCGTGAACCAGGCCGACGATGTGGTCGAGATCCTCCTCGTAGACCGGCGTCCGCGTGTGCCGGTGCTCTTTGAAAACCTTGACGATCTCCCTCAGCGGCGCCGTGCGTTCGATGGCAACGATGTCGGTGCGCGGGATCATGATCTCGCGCACCGTCTTGTCGCCGATTTCGATGATCCCATGGATCATCTGGTGCTCCTGCTCCTCGATCACGCCCGCCTCCTCGGAGACGTGAAGGAGTGTCAGCAGCTCCTCTTCGGTGAGGAACGGGGCGCGCGCCGCTCGGCCGCCGGTGAGTGTCCGCGAGATGATCGTGACCGCCCACAGGATCGGGCTCAGGGCCGTCGCCAGCCGGTCGACCGGACCCGCCGCCCACAGCGCCACGCGCTCCGCATACCGGATCGCCAGCGTCTTGGGCGTGACCTCGGCAGCGATAAGCAGCACCACCGAGAGCACGAACGACACCCCCAGCGCAAGCCACAGCCGCCAGCCGCTCGGCACGCCCCAGGTCGTGAAGAGAGCATCCGTGAGCAGGGTGGTCGACGTCGACGCGACGATCAGCGCCAGCGTGTTCGTGAACAGCACCGTGGAGAGGTACCGATTTGGGTCGGCTCGCAGCTTCTGCAGGATCGCGGCGGATTTGCTCCCCTGTTCGGCGAGGAAGCGGACGCGCAACCGTCCGACCGATGTGAGCGCCGTCTCGGTCCCTGCGGCGAGGGCGGCCGCGAGAAAGCAGACCACCAAGACGATGACTTCGACCCATTCCTGAGCGTTCATGACGGCCGGGCTATCTGAAGAGCTCGCTGACGCTCCGGTTCTCGTGTACCCGGATGATCGCCTCGGCGAGCAAGGGCGCTACCGAAAGGACTCTGATCGGCGAATCTGGGCCGAGCTTGTCGGGGGAGATCGGCACCGAATCGGTCACGATCACCTGCTCGATGTCGGCCCTCTTCAGCCGCTCGACCGCGTCACCGGTGAGGACCGGGTGGGTGGCCGCTATCAGCACTCGACGGGCGCCCTGGTTGTGCAGCGCCTGCGCGAGCTTCGAGATCGTGCCCCCGGTGGTGATGATGTCCTCGACGACCACGCAGTCGCGCCCTTTCACATCACCTGAGACCGCGATCACCTCCACCTCGTCGTCGCCCGTTCGACGCTTGTAACCGAAGGCGATGGGTGCAGTGAGCTGATTGGCGACAGCCTCGGCTCGCCTTCCACCGCCCGCATCCGGCGCGACGATGGTCAGGTGCTGCAGGTTCAGCGTGTGCAGGTGCTCGGCGATGATGCGATGCGGCGACAGGTGGTCGGTCGGTACGTCGAAGAAGCCTTCGATGGCCTCGGCATGGAGGTCGAGCAAGAGCAGCCGGTCGGCGCCGGCCAGCGTGATGAAGTTGGCGACCAGCTTGGCCGAGATCGGCTCACGCGGCTGGGTCTTGCGCTCCTTTCTCGCGTAGCCGTAGTAGGGGATGACCGCCGTCACCCGGCCGGCCGAGGCGCGGCGCAAGGCGTCCAGGATGATGAAGAGCTCCATCAGGTGCTCGTTTACCGGCGGCGAGGTCGGCTGGATGACGAACACGTCATGCCCGCGCATGGAGTCTTCGATCTTGACGTTGATCTCGCCGTCGGGGAAATGGCGCAGGCGCGGATCGGTGAGCGGGACGCCGAGCTTGTCCGAGATGCGCTGGGCGAGCTCGGGGTTGGCGCTGCCCGCGATCAGCTTGAGGGCGCCCCATGGCGAGGCTTCCTCTCCCGTGAACTCGACCGCGGTCGTCAATCTACCGATCACGATTTCTTGCGTACCACCCTAGCTGGAACTCCGACCGCTGTCGCGCCGTCGGGGACGTCCTTCGTCACCACCGAGCCCGCCCCCGTGCGAGCCCCTTTGCCAAGTTTGACGGGAGCGACCAGCATCGTGTCCACCCCGACGAAAGCGCCGTCTCCGATCTCGGTGCGGTTCTTGTTCGCGCCGTCGAAGTTCGCGGTGATCGTGCCCGCGCCTATGTTGGCGTCCTCGCCGAGGTCGGTGTCGCCCAGATAGGAGACGTGCGGCACCCTGCTGTTCTTCCCCACCTTCGTCCTCACGAGCTCGGCGAAGCTGCCGATGTGGACGTCTTGCCCTTGATGATCGAGAACGGCTCGACGACCGTGTCCTGGCCGATCGAGACGTCCGCATCGATGAACGTCGAGTGCGGGTCGACGATGGTGACGCCGTCTTCCATGAGGCGCTCGAGGATTCGCCTCTGCATGATTTCCGTCGCGGCCGCAACGCGGGCGCGATCCTTCACGCCCATCGCCTCGTTCGGATCCGCCAGCGTGACGATGTTGACGGGGCGGATGTGACTGAAGACGTCCGTGAGGTAGTACTCGCCGGCTTTGTTGGCGTTCGAGATCTTCGCCAGCGCTTCTTTGAGCGGGCCGCCGTCGAAGCAGTAGATGCCGACGTTGAACTCGTGGACCGTCTGGCGCAGCTCGTCGTCGGCGTCCTTCCGCTCGACGATCTTCTCGAACTCTCCGTCGCTGCCGCGCACGATGCGACCGTCGTCCCGGGTCGGGTCGACGACGCCGGCGAGCGTGGCAGGGCGTTTCGCTCCGCGGTGTGCGGCCACGACGCGCTTGATGGTGCTCGATGTCAGCAGGGGCGAATCGCCATTGACGACGAGCACGTCACCCTTGAGGCCTTCGACCTGCTGCAGCGCATGGGCGGTGCCTTTTGGCTCGCGCTGGTAGACGACCTCGATGGTTGGGTCCTTCTCCGATAGATGCGCCGCCAGCTCGGCGTGGTGAGGGTTGACGACCACGGTGATGGAGTCAGCGCCCGCCTCGCCGACCGCGTCGATGACCCAATCGATCATGGGGCGGCCGCACACCATGTGCAGGACTTTGGGAGTCCGCGACCGCATGCGAGTGCCGTGACCGGCGGCCAGGATGACGGCCGTTAGCGATGAGCTCAAATTTTCGCCCTTGCGGGGGCTCAGCGAATTATACGTAGGGACGGAAATGCCCCCGCTCCGCAGAGCGGGGGCTGTTGGAGGTCTTCAGTCGAGCTTCATCACGACGTTGTGGCCGAGGAAGTCGGCGTGCGCCAATCCGGCCGAGCGGTCCAAAACGATGCTGAACGTCGGAGTCTCGCCCTTCAGAAGCGCCGCGGTTTCGGCGATCTCGCCGCCGATGGTCACGGTATCGCCCGATTCCTTTACCGAGGTGACCCGAACGGACCGAACAGTCCCAGGGAAGGCGATCCCGCTCATCGCATCGGGCGCGCCGGCGTAGATGCTCTTGACCAGGCTGCCGCTGCGCCGCTGCATGTCGACCTTGCCCTCGATGACGTACGACGCGTAGGCGGGCCATGGCGCCCTGGGCATTCCCGCCACAGCGCGAAAGCGCAAAGCGTTCTTGCCCATCCAGGCGAAGTAGCCGCTGACCGGCACCGCCGCCCCGGCAATGACAGTCGCGGCACCGGCGCCGGCCATCTTCAAGAAGTCACGCCGTGCAAGTGTTTTCATGGCTCTTCCTCCTAGTGCGGTGTGCCGAGGTATGGGAATTCGGGCAGGTAATCGCTGTGCGGTCCGACGTTGTCGGTCTTCAAGCCGCCGCCTGTGATCAGGCCCAGAGAGATGTCGATCACATCGTCTTGAAGCCGGCGGCCGTTGAGCGCCGCGTAGCTGGTGGGTTTGGAAAAGTTGTAGTTCAGGACGTCAGGCAGCAGCACGGTTGCCAACCCAGGGTCACCGCCAAGGGCCTTCAGCGTGTTCGCGAAGCTCGTGACGAACGTGATGCCCTCTGTCGTGGCCGCTGTCAGGTCGTCGCTGGGGTCGATGTTGTTGAAGACGTTCTTGTCCTGACCGTGGTTGAAGACTGTGTTGATGGCCGCTCGCGCCATGCGGTCATCTCGCACCAAGCCGCCGTTCTGGTCGAGGAGGGTGCGACCCCAAAGGCTGGTGGTCTGGGCGGTCGTGCCCAACGCGCTGTTCGGAACCTCGAGGACGATTCCGAAGACGTTCTTGTCCGCGAAAAAGTCGCCGTGCGTGAAGTTGAAGTCGTCGATGAAGCCGAGCAGGTCGAAGAAGAATGGGTCGCTGCGCAGCCCGGCGAAGAACCTGTAGTCACCACGAGCGGTGATGATCGGCTCCTGCCCGAACGAAACCGGTGCCCCGGCGATGACCGCGTGGCCGCCATCGTTGAGGCCTGCCGCGAGGCCGCCGGAGGCGAGGTGAACGGTCGCCGTCTGCGAGCCCGCCTCGACATCTGAGAACCGGATCCGGAACGAGAGGTCGGCTACGGCGTCGCCGTTCGTGTCGACGTTGATCTCGTAGACAGCCTGGCTGTTGAATGCTCCCGCGAGCAGGGGCGCGAGCGGGTTGACGTCGAGGATGAGGATCGATTTGCTCGGGTCGCCGGGCTTCAGGAACGCAAAGACGTCGGTGATGTCGGTTCGCGGGTCGCCGTTTGGCGACCCCACGTTGGCCGTGTCGTCACCGACGTTGATGGCAATCGGGCCCGGTGAATCCAAATGGTCGGCCATGGTTCAACCTCCTTTCTGGTTGCGGTTGATGGTTCTGCGAGCGCGCCTTCTAGCTGACATACGAAGCGCCTTCGCTTTCGGATCATCGGGTCGCAGTAACGAGGCTCCGACGCGGATCGTTAGCCTTCCAGACGTGCGGTGGATTGGTTGCATGCCGGCTTCGATCGTCTTCCTGAGCGGCTGCGGTGCGTCTGGGTCGGCGGCAGCCCATTCGCCCTCGCCCTCTTCCCTCGCGTCGGCAGCCGCCACGGGGAGTTCTGGCCCGCTTCCTGAGCTCGTTGGCGGCGTGAGGAGGCGGGCGCTGGGGAATACTGTGTTGCTGTGAGCGAGATGCCGGCGGTGAACCTGGAAGGGATCGTGCCTTCGCACCTGGCCGTGCTCCCGCTCAAGTCCACGGTCGTCTTCCCGCGGATCTTCATCCCCCTCTCGGTGGGGCGGCAGCGCTCATTGCGACTGCTCGACGACCTCCCTGGCGCGGAGCGCCACATAGCGGTGGCCACGCAGCTCGACGAAAGCGCGGAGGAGGTGGGCTTCAACGACATCCACCACGTGGGCGCGATGGTGCGCGTGCAGCACATGCTCAAGCTGCCCGACGGCACCGTCCAGCTCGCGGTGCTGGGCCTGCGCCGCATCAAGCTCCTGTCGGCGATGGCCGAGGAGCCATACCTCAGCTGCCGAGTGGAGATGCTGCCGGAAACTCCTGACTCGCTGACCCCGATCGAGCGCGAAGCGTTGCTGCGGCGAGCGATCTCGTCATTTCAACAGCTCGTCACCCTGGCGCCGCACCTGCCCGCCGAGCTCGCCAGCGCCGCGGGAGCGATCGACGACCCGCTGCACCTCGCGTACTACATCGCCAACCACATCCGGCTCACGACCGAGCAGCGCCAGGAGATCCTCGAGATGAATTCCGCAAAGGAGAAGCTCGAGCGCCTGCTGGGAAACCTCGCGCACGAGCTCGAGGTGCTTGAGCTGGGTCGAAAGATCCAGACGCAAGCCGAAGAACAGATGGGCAAGGCGCAGCGCGAGTATTTCCTGCGCGAGCAGCTGAAGGCGATCCAGCGGGAGCTGGGCGAGCTGGACAGCGAGCACGGCGAGCTCGCGGAGCTGCGCGAGCGGATCGACAAGGCAGGGCTGCCGGCCGAGGCGAAGCGCGAAGCCGATCGCGAGCTGGCGCGCCTGGAGCGGATTCCGTCCGCGTCACCGGAGTCGTCGGTGATCCGCACTTATTTGGAATTGATCGTCTCTTTGCCGTGGAACACCTCGACCGGCGGCGAGGTGGACGTCGCGGCGGCTCGCAAGATCCTCGACGCCGATCACTACGACCTCGACAAGGTGAAGCAGCGAATCGTCGAGCACCTCGCGGTGCGGCGTCTTAAGCAGCAGCGCGGTCTGACCGAGCGCGGGCGGGAGCCGATCCTGTGCTTCGTCGGCCCGCCCGGAGTTGGCAAGACGTCGCTGGGTCACTCGATCGCGCGCGCGATGGGACGCAAGTTCGCGCGTGCCTCATTGGGCGGCGTCCACGACGAGGCCGAGATACGCGGCCACCGGCGCACCTACATCGGGGCGATGCCGGGGCGCATCCTGCAGGCCATCCGCCGCGCGGAGTCGAACGACCCCGTGTTCATGCTGGACGAGGTCGACAAGATCGGCTCCGACTGGCGGGGCGATCCGTCGTCCGCTTTGCTCGAGGTTCTCGACCCCGAGCAGAACAAGGACTTTCGCGACAACTACCTCGACGTGCCCTTCGATCTCTCGAAGGTCATGTTCATCACAACAGCCAACTCGCTGGAAACGATTCCCGCGGCCCTGCGAGACCGGATGGAGGTTTTGAATCTGTCCGGCTACACGGAAGAGGAGAAGGTTCAGATCGCTGAGCGGTTCCTGGTCCCGAAGCAGCTCGCGGCGCACGGCTTGCGTGTTGGTGAGGTCGGCGTGGCCGAGGACGCGGTGCGGCTGATCATCCGCCAGTACACGCGCGAAGCGGGCGTGCGCAACCTTGAGCGTGAGATCGCGTCAGTGATGAGACGCGCGGTGGCGGAGATGGCGGTGGGGAAGCGGCTGCGTCAGTCAGTCGACGTGAAGCGGGTGCGCGCCGCGTTGGGCAAGCGCCGGTTCCATGACGAGGTGGCAGAGCGGATCGACCGACCGGGGGTGGCCACTGGTCTGGTCTGGACTCCAACCGGAGGCGAGATCGTGTTCGTGGAAGCTGCTTTGACGCCGGGCAAAGGCGAGCTGCGGTTGACCGGTCAGCTCGGCGACGTGATGAAGGAGTCGGCGTCGGCAGCGCTGTCGTATCTGAAGGACCGCGCTTCCGTGCTGGGTATCGATCCCTCGCTGTTCGAGAAGAACGACATCCACGTGCACGTGCCCGCGGGCGCGCAGCCGAAGGAAGGACCGTCCGCGGGAGTGACGGTTTTGACGGCGATGGCGTCGATCCTCACCGGCCGGCCGGCGCGCGACGACGTGGCGATGACCGGCGAGATCACGCTGCGCGGGAAGGTGCTGCCGATCGGCGGGGTGAAGGAGAAGGTGCTCGGGGCGCACCGCGCGGGGATCCGCCGGGTGCTGCTGCCCGCGCACAACGAGGCGGACCTCGACGACATCCCCGCGGACCTGCGCAAGGAGATGCAGCTGGTGCTGGTGGAGTCGATCGACCAGGTGCTACGAGAGGCGTTGGCGCCGGCGGTTGGCAAGGGCGCGGCCGCGTCGCGTCCAGCGGCCCCGGCGCTCGCGAAATCGAACGGAGCCGGCAGAGCCGCCGCAC
The DNA here is from genome assembly GCA_005883585.1 of Chloroflexota bacterium. GTDB lineage: Bacteria > Chloroflexota > Dormibacteria > Dormibacterales > Dormibacteraceae > UBA10449. The sequence continues at coordinate 25,878 of VBFD01000011.1, read as the reverse complement.
GCGGGCGGACAGTGCGCCGGGCGGTCAAAGCTCCCAAGCGCGCTCAGGGCTCTTAACAGCCAGGGTTTTACTATTCGATCTGCTCGCCGATGCTGCTGCGAGCAATGCCGATGTCCCGTGTTGAGCTCGCGAGATACCTGCGCCGCACCATGGGCGGCGTCGAGTGGGATCTTTGGGCGTGTCTCCGTGCCCGGCGGCTCGAGGGTTTCAAGTTTCGCCGGAAAGCCTTGATCGGACCCTACATCGTCGATTTCGCGTGCCTGTCTTCGCGCTTGGTCGTGGAGATCGGCGGCGAGATGTACGACCGATCACCACCGAGTGATGCGGCCCGCGCGGAGTGGCTCGAGACTCGCGGATTCCGCGTCATGCGTTTTGCGCCCGACGATATCCGGGGCCGCATCGACTTTGTGCTTTCGGCCATACGCGCGGAGCTCGCCCTGGCTCCGCCGATCACCTCTGCGCGCGGGCCAGGATTTTTTCGTGGGCGGCCAGCTCGGTGGCGTCGTCGAGAGGCGCGAGGTCAGTGATCGCGCGACGTCTGAGGGCGTTCTTGATCAGGTGGTCGGCGAGGTGTGGATTTTTCGGAAGCAGCGAGCCATGCAGGTAGGTCCCGAGGACGCCTCCCTGCAGGCATCCTTCCATGTGGTCCTCGCCGTTGTTGCCGAAGCCCATGCGCACACGTCCGAGAGGCTTGGCCTTTGGCCCCAGGAAGGTGCGGCCGCTGTGGTTCTCGAATCCGACCAGGGTCGCGGGCTTGATGTCGGCGAGGTCGGTGTCGACGACGACGTCGCCGATGAAGCGGCGCTTGCCCGCCTCCGTGCGGACGTCGATGAGGCCGATGCCGGGAAACCTTTCGCCCTCGCCCGTCTGGTAGTAGTGGCCGAGGAGCTGGTAGCCCCCGCACACCGCGAGCACGCCTGCGCCGGCTGCGACCGCGCGCTCGAGCGGTGCTTGCTTGTCCTCGAGCAGGTCTTCGTACACGAGCGCCTGCTCGCGGTCCTGCCCGCCGCCAAAGAAGAAGAGGTCGACCTCAGCCATTCCGTTGGTAGTGCCGCGGCCGAGCTCTATGAGGCGCGCGTCGTAACCGCGCCACTCGGCGCGCTTGAGGAGGGTGATGATGTTGCCTCGGTCGCCATAGATGTTCATGAGGTCGGGGTAGAGCCAACCGACGGTGAATTTCATTCCCTTCATGTCTCCCAGTAGGGTTTGGCCCAGCCGCGCCGGACGAGCTCGGCACGCAGTTCGAGCATCGCCGTGTATGTGCACAGCAAATGGGCCGTCTCGCCCTCGGGCGTGGCCTCGATGAGCGCGTCCAGAGCGCGCCCCGGATCCGATTCAGCAGGCGCCGACTCCACGCCGGCGTACTTGAGCCGGACGGCCAGGTCGGCGGCTCGATTGCCTCCCGGCACCACAACCCTGGCGTGGCCGCGCAGATGCTCGAAATCGACATCCCAGATCCAGGACACGTCGGTGCCATCGGCCCGCCGGTCGTTCAAGCCGATGAGGAAGAAATGGCCGCCGGCGAGGTCGATCGCCGTGCGAAGGGTCTCGTTGAACCCCGCGGGGTTTTTGGAAAGCACGAGGTTGAGCCGGCGTCCTTTCGCTTCGAGGCGTTCCTGCCGCCCGAATGCGGCGCGAAACGTGCGGAAGCGGTCGGCGATGAAAGTTGAGTCGAGACCGAGGGCTTTGCCGGTCGCAAAGGCGGCAAGCGCGTTGTAAGCGTTGTACAGGCCGCCTAACGGAAGCTCAATGCGCACGCCGTTTACATCCATGCCGAGGCTGTCGAATCCGTTGAGCTCGATGTTGGTCGCGGCGAGCTCGGGCGCAGGTCGGGCGAAATCTCCATTCGGACAGCGGTACACCCCGTCGTGGCCGACGTAAACCGCGTCGAACAGCAAGCTCGCGCCGCAGCGCGGACAGGTCCGCGCATCGGCTGCGTGCGGCAGCTCGTGCACGGCGACAGACTCGTCATCGAGCCCAAACCAGAGCGGCTTGCTCTTGAGGTTCAGGCCGATCTCTGCGACGCGCGGGTCGTCGGCATTGAGCAAAGCTCGACTCTCGCCTGGAAGCCGTGCGAGCGCACTCTCGATCTTCTTCGCGATCGTTTCCAGCTCGCCGTATCGGTCGAGCTGGTCGCGGAACAAGTTGAGGACGATCGTCGCGCGCGGTTGGATCTCATCGACGGCGCGTTCGAGGCTTGCCTCGTCGATCTCGAAGACGCCCCAGTCTGCCTGCAGGCGGCCGTTGGCGCCGGCGCGGTCGAGAGCAGCTGCAGTGGCTCCGAAGATGAGGTTGGCGCCGGCCCGATTGGACACGACACTGTGGCCTGCGCCCTCGAGAAGCCAGCCGATGAGGCGCGCGGTCGTGGTCTTGCCGTTCGTTCCCGTGATCACGATGGCGCCGTGCGCGAGGTCGCGCGAAAGCTTGCGCAGGACGTCGGGGTCGATGGCTCGCGCAACATCACCGGGCAGGGTGGTGCCGCCTCCAAGGCGGCTGATCCTGGACAGTGCTCCCGTGGCTTTGCCGGCCCACACCGCCGCCGCGCGCCGCATCAAGCCCACGCTCCGACGCTGTGGGTGACGGTGGTCCAGCAGTCGAGCGAAGCGACCGCTTTCAAACCGTCTGCCTTGGTGGCGCAGCGCCTGAAGAAAGCCGACCCGCTGCCGGTCATCTGCCACTCACCGCCCAGCCCGTCCGCGAATTCCTTGATCCTGGCGTCGGCTCGCTCGGCCGCGCGCCGCAGCGCGTTGGGCGGCTGGCCCCTCGTTTCGTCCCACGCACCGTAAACGCTGGCGGTCGAGAGTTCGATACCCGGCCACGCGATCGCAAACCAGGCGGGCTCGGTGGGCTGCGCGGTGAGGTGATCGCCCGTCCCCTCCGCGAGCGCGCTTCCGCCTGCGATGAAGAAGGGAACGTCGGCGCCGATGCCGGGCGCGATCTTGGCGAGGTCCACATTCACCGCATGAATCGTTTTCGCGGCTCGCAGCGCCGTGGCTGCGTCTGAGCTGGCTCCTCCAAGACCCGCCCCCGGCGGGATGCGCTTGTGAAGTTGGAATTCGGTGGGAAGCTCGCGGCCGGCGGCGGCCTCGAGCGCGGCCAGCGCTTTCAAGACGATGTTGTCGCTATTTGCGGGAACGGGCAGCCCGTCGGCAACGAGCGAAGTGCGCTCCGCCGGCGCCGCTTCGATGAGGTCGTGCAGCGCGATCGAGTGCATGTGCGTCCGGATCTCGTGAAATCCGTCGGCGCGCCGCTTGATGACTTCGAGGTCGAGGTTCAGCTTGGCGCGCGCGGGCAGCGCGATTCTCAACTGCCGCCAGGTCGAAGGTTCGCTCGGTACCTGACGGCGCGGTCCTGGTAGTGCTTGGCGGTGGTCCCGACCCAGTTGTGCGCCGAGCCGTCGAGCGGCTTGCGAACCGTTGCCGGCACACCCGCCGCCATGTGACCGGCGGGAACCGACTTGCCCTCACCCAGCACCGCGCCGGCAGCAAGCATGGAACCAGCGCCCAGACGGCTGCGCTGCAGCATGGTCGCGCCCGTGCCCACCACCGCCCCTTGCTCGACGACGCAGCCTTCCAGCTGTGCGGAATGGCCGACGCTCGCATTGCGCTCGATGAGCGTCGGCAGATCGGTGGCGCAATGGATCACGGCGTTGTCCTGGATGTTGGCGCCATCGCCGACCTGGATCAATGCCTCGTCGCCCCGTAGCACCGCGCCAAACCACACGCTGGCACCGGCGCCGACCTCGACGTCACCGATGAGGACCGCTGTCGGTGCGATGTACGCGTCGGGATGCACCCTCGGGCGCTTCCCGCTGAGCTCGAACTCCACTGGCCTCTATAATCCTAGCTTCGTGCTCTTCTCCCACCTGGAATCGAAACGTGGCTAAGCGAACCGCCTCCGCCAAGAAGCAGGCGCGCGCGAGCGTGCGCCGTTCCATCCGCAACCGCGCCGTGCGTTCGGAGGTCAAGACGAAGATCGTCAAGGCGCGCAGGTCGCTGACCGAAGCACCTGTCGCGGAGTCGGAGCGCTACGCCATCGCGCTCGAGGCAGTGCGCGCGCTCGATCGCGCCGCGTCCAAAGGCATCCTGCATCGGAACAACGCGGCTCGCCGCAAGGCTCGACTCACACGGCAGCTCGTGAAGCTGGGTGGGATGCCCGCGGCGGCTGGGAAAGCTTCCGGCAAGCGCGGCGCCGCACCTGCACCGGCGGCCAAAGCACCGGACAAGAAGGCGGCGGCGAAGAAGAAGTAGTAGCCCCCCACCGGGTGGGGAGGCGAATTACTTCTAGAGGCGGGTCAGCAGGACGTCGAGTCCCAGCTCGGGGTCGATCTGTCCCGACTTCACCTCCCACTCGTAGTCGCGGATGGCGCGCAGCGCCGCCTCCAGCCGGTCTGGATCCGAATCGCGGGCGGTCTCGAACGCCTTCTGGACGACGAAAGGGTGCTCGCCCATCTGTGACTTGACGTCGGACAGCGACTCGCCGCGGTCCTGGCGGGCGCGCACCTCGAGGACGAGCGCAACGTGCCGGGCCATCCGCCACGCGACCGACGTCGGCTGCATGCCGCCGCGCGAAAGGCCGCGCGCGATCTTGAGCGCCTCGGGCGTCGGGTGCGGGAGCAGGTTGTCGGTCAGCTTGAATATCTCGTCCTCGCGTCCCCCCGCGAGAAGCTCGGTTATGACCTCGGCCGTCAGCTTCGATCCGGAAGCCTTGTAGGCGGCAAGCTTGCTGAGCTCCGAGTCGATGACCGTGAGGTCGGGCGGAGTGACGCGCACGACCTGGGCGGCGATTGCGGGGGTCAAACCGTGATCGGTCGCACGCTTGGCGGTCCACTCGGAGAGCGCGCGGCCCTTGAGATGCAGCATCTCCTCGACCGTTCCGCCGGCGGCCGTCACCGCTTTTGCGAGCCGGTTGCCGCCGCCCAGGCGGCCGGCGATCGTGATGAGGAGCCGGGTCGTGGCTGGGATCTCCGCCAGCGCGGCGACCAGGCCTTCGGCCCGCGCAACCGGGACCATGTTCACCGCGACGACTCGATAAGGGTCGAGGAAGGGCGCCTGGAGCACCGAATCCTGGAGGCGTGAAGCATTCAGGCCCTGGCCTTCGAGCCGGTCGAAGCCGAAGTCGGACACGAGCTCCGACTTCCAGGCGTCGAGCGTGGCTTTTGCCCTTTCGTCGACCAGGAACCGCTCCTCGCCGTGGAGCAGGAGGATGGGAGCGCGGCTCTTCTCGCGCGTCACATAGGCAGCGTAATCGTGCCCTCCTGGTCCGTGCGCAGAACGGTCTTGGGGAGGCCGCGCGCGATACGTCCGGACGCGAGCGACGCGACCAGCTGCGCGCGTGCCGTGGCGTGCCCGAGCTCGGGTGACAGGAGGCTGCGACCGCCCGCTGGCAGCAACAGGTATGTGCACGATCCCTGCAGGCGGGCAGCGGCTACGGTCTGGGCGTCGAGGTCGAGATCGCTGAGGTCGCAGAAGCTCATGCCGGATGGTGCGACGACCCGCAGCCCGAGATAGGCGGCGCCGACCTCGCTTCCGGGCGCGCCGGGCTCGGGGGCGAGAACCTCGAGCCGGAAGCCGGCCGCATCGATTTCCTGCCCGGCGTGCGTGCGCACGACGCTGGCGCCCCGAGCCACCGCCTCGAAGGCCGCCGTCCTCCAGGCGGAGCCGCTGAGCTGGACGTCGGGGATGACCAGCGACCTCGCGGGCCGATCCAGGCCGGCCGCGAACCCGCCGACATGGCCGAGGCCCGGAGCCGTGATCACCACCGCATTCATGCTGGTCTGCCATGGGGGCAGGATCTGTCCCAGCTCGTCCTTCAGCCGCGCGGGGCTGGGCCCGCCGTCGACGAGGATCACGCCCTGCGTGCTCCGGAACAGCAGTGCCTGCCCGTTGCCGACTGCGAGCACGTGGACCGATGGCGGCGCAACCGCCCACATGCCGAGGGCGACGGCCGCGATCGTGGCCGGCGCCAGGATGGCGCCCGCCATCGCCAATGCGCGACCCTTGGGTTTCACGTGGCCCGCGGCGACGACCGCGCCGAGGCTGGCGTAATACGCAAGGCCTGCCCAGGGTGGGAATCGCACCACCGGGAACGCTGCCGCCGGCAGCCGCGCCAAAACGTACGCGACCTGCTCGACGTACGCGAGGAGACCGGCGAGCGGAATCGCGGCGACGTGCGCGATGCCTGGTAACAACGACAGCGGACCGAGGGCGATGCCGGCGACGACGATCGCCGGGAGGATCGGCAGTACAAGAGCGTTGGCTATGGGCCCGACCGGTGAGAGCAGATGGAAATCGGTGGCCATCATCGGCAGAGTTCCGACCTGTGCGGCGCACGTGACAGCGAACGGCTCCCTCAGGAAATGCGGAAGCCAGCGCAGGCGGCGTTCGATCGACGGCGTCAGCACGATGATCGCCGCCGTGCCGGCGAACGAGAGCTGGAAACCCACGTCCCAGGCGAGCTCCGGTCGCCAGGCCAGCATCGACGCCGCTGTAATCGCGAGTGACGTCCAGACATGGCTCGGGCGGCCGAGGTTCGCCGCGGCGATGGCCAGCCCTCCCATCGCGGCGGCGCGGATCGCGGCGGGAGTGGCGCCGCCGGCGAGTGCGTAGAGACCGATGAGACACAGAGCGGGCCACATGGCAAAGCGCTGGAGGATCGGCCGAAGAGCGCCCTGAACGATCCGGGCGAAGATGGCGACCTTCAGTCCGCTCAGGACCAACAGGTGGACGAGGCCGGTGGCGATGAGCGCTTGCTGGAGCTCCGCCGGGATCCCCTGCCGGATACCGAGGACCACGCCGAGGAGCACGGCTGCGTGCGGCGGGGGCAGCGCGGCGTCGAGGGCCGCGACGTATCGGGTGCGCAGCCAGGTGGGCAGTGCTAAAAAGCCTGCGGCCGGAGTGGTGACATTGATCCCGGTTGCGTCCAACTCGAGGTATGCATGGCGCTGCGCGAGATATGCCCGGCGGTCGAACGAGGGAAGGTCTCGCGGCAACACGAGCTTTCCGGTTGTGTTCACCTGATCGCCGAAGCCCGCTTCGGCCGGCGCGCGCCACCGCACGACCAGGTTGCCGACGTTGGCAATGGACGAGCCGCCGACAACGATCAGACCAGGCTCGACCAGGACCTCCGATCCGCCCGCCGCCGGCCGGCTGTCATCGGCAACCCGTCCGGTGACGGTCGCGGTCTGGCCCGCCAGCGACAACGCCCTGGTAGCCGCGCTGGGATCCGAAGGCGGCAGCTCGGCACGGCCGACGCCGAGGAGGGCCGCCATCAGGGCAAGGGCGAGCACGGCAGGTCGCATCGCGATGGCGAGGGCCAGGCACGGAACGGCAAGCGCGATGGCGGCGGCCCCGATCGATGGCTGCGACGGCAGCATCACCACCGCGGCCGCGAGCGCGATCGAAAACGCAACCGCGACCACCAGGCCTGGGACTTGCGCGAGCGCCCTCAGGTTCACAACGTCAGATAGCGGCGGGCGATCACGTAATCGGCCTCGCTCATGCCCAGGATGTCGACGAGCTCGCGGGTGTTCTGGAATCCGCCGAAGTTCGTGCGGTAGTCGATCACGTCCTGCGCGAACGCGCTCGTGAAACCGGGAACGACCTCCAGCTCTTCGACGGTGGCGAGGTTGACGTTGGTGCGGGTGACGACGGTCGCGCCCGAAGCGCCCTTGGCGTACGGAACTTTGATCTGCTCGCCGTCCTTGAGGCGCCCGGCCAGGTTGGGGAGGCGCGTGATGTCGGCTTCCACCGAGAGCCCGCCCGCGGCGCCGATGGCGTCGTAGACGCGATCGCCGCGCTTCATGCGGTACAGGCCGGGATGCTCGACCGCGCCGACCACGTGGACCAGGAGACCGGCCGGCGCGGGCACGTCGGCATTGGCCGCCGCGGCCACGGCCGCCGCCGTCGTCGTCTCGCCGGTCCTGGTGGTCGCCGACGTGAAGAGGTAGGCGCCGGCGACGGCGCCGATCCCGAGGAGAACCGGCATGGTGACGGCAAGCAGCGGCTTCCAGCCGGGGATGAGGCTGAGGTGGCTTCGCATCGCGGGCGAGGCTAAGACGCGAAAGCGCCGGTGAAAACCCAGGCTGTTAAGGGCCTCCAGCGCAGACGGCTGGTTCCGGGGGAAGGATTCGAACCTTCGGTCGAGGATCCAAAGTCCTCTGCCTTACCTCTTGGCCACCCCGGAAAGGTGCCTGGCTATTTTCGGCTGGTCACGTGACCTCTCGCGGCCCGGCGGCGTTCCGTACTCGAGTGAGAGCCCTCCTTATTTCACTGCTTCTGGTCGCCACCGCGGCGTGCGGCGCCTACCGTTTTCCGGGCGAAACCACCCCAGGAACCGGGACGGTGAGCGGCCAGGTGACCGCCGTTCCATGCTTCCCCGTCGAACAGGCCAACCAACCGCCTTGCGCCCGGGCCGTCGCCGGGGTGGAGATCGACTTCAGCGGCAACGGGACCACTGTGGGCACGCAGACCGACGCGAAGGGCTTTTACTCAGTCACCCTGGCCGAGGGAACGTGGAAGGTGAACGTGAGGCTGAAGAGCTTCATGCGGATCATCAGCGGCCCGCCGGTCGTGACGGTGACGGCCGGCTCGCATGTGGTCGCGAACTATGTCGTCGACTCGGGGATTCGAGTTCCAGTCACGGGACAAGGTTGATCAGCCGGTTCGGCACGTAGACGACTTTCGACGGCTTGGTGCCGTTGAGCGCCGAGCGCACGCGCTCGCTCGCCAGCGCCAGCGCGAGCGCCTGGTCCTCGGACAATCCCGCGGCCACCGTCAGCCGATCCCTCACCTTCCCGCTGACCTGAACCACCAGCGTCACCTGCGGCTCGGCCGCGGCCGCGGCATCGAACTCCGGCCATGTCGCGTCGGCCAACAGATCGTGCTCCCCCAACCGCTCCCACATCTCTTCAGCGATATGAGGGCCGATCGGGTTCAGCAGCTTCACCAGGGCGTGCACCGACGCGGTCCATTCCTCATTGCGCGCTCCGCCGGCTTGCAGGTAATCCTGCATCGCGTTGGCGAGCTCCATCAAATAGGCCACAGCCGTGTTGAAGCGAAGCCCGTCGTAATCGTCGGTGACGTTCCTGATTGTCTGCGCAACCTTGCGCCGCAGCAGCGCGGGATCCGAAGCTGCCCGCGAGCCGCCCGAAGTCTCGATCGAATCCGGTTCCAACACCAGGCGCCACACCCTGTGCAGGAACTTCACGACCCCGTTCAAGCCCGACTCTATCCACTCGACGTCCTCCTCAGGCGGCCCGATGAACATCTCGTAGATGCGCCCCGCGTCGGCGCCCTGCTTGTTGACGAGCTCGTCCGGTGACACGCCGTTGCCGGCCGACTTCGACATGACCTGGCCAAAGCGTTTGACCATGCCCTGGTTGAAAAGCCGCATGAACGGCTCATCGACGTCGAGCATGCCCCGTGGGGGCTCGCGTAGCGCAGGAAGTACCAGGACGAGTCGATGAAGGTGTCCATCGTGTCCGTCTCGCGGCGCGCCTCTCGTCCGCACTTGGGACAGGTCGTGCGCCAGAAATCGGGGTTGTCCGCCAGCGGCTTGTATTCCTCGGGCAGCACCACGGGCAGCTGATCGAGCGGCACGGGCACGATGCCGTCGATCTCGCAGTACACGATCGGGATGGGGCAGCCCCAGTAGCGCTGGCGGGAGATCAGCCAATCGCGCAGCCGGTACTTCACCGACCGCTTGCCCAAACCCTTCGCCTCGAGCCACGTGACGACGCGCTCGAACCCCGTGGTGCTGTCGAGACCGTCGAACTGGCCGCTGTTGACCATCACGCCGGGCCCGACGTACGCCTCGCGCAATTCGCCACGTTCGGCACCTTCAGGCGCGATCACCTCCTGGATGGGCAGCCCGTACCTCTTCGCGAACGCGAAGTCGCGCTCGTCATGCGCGGGCACGGCCATGATCGCCCCCGTGCCGTACGTCACGAGCACGTAGTCGGCGACCCAGATCGGGATCTTCTCGCCGTTGACCGGATTGACCGCGAATCCGCCGGTAGCGACCCCGGTCTTCTCACGCTCGGTCGACAGGCGGTCGATCTCGCTCTCCTTGCGCGCGGTGGCGACGTATCCGCGCAGAGCGGCACGGTGCTCGTCGGTCGTGACCTTCTCCACGAGCGGATGCTCGGGCGCCAGCACCATGAACGTGGCGCCGAACAGCGTGTCCGGCCGAGTCGTGTAGATTCGAATCGACTCGCCCTCGTGCCCGACGACCGGAAAGTCGACCTCGGCACCTTCGCTGCGCCCGATCCAGTTGGTCTGCATCACGCGCACCTTGTGCGGCCACTTGTCGAGCCGCTCCAGGTCGTTGAGCAGGCGCTCGGCGTAGTCGGTGATCTTGAAGAACCACTGCTCGAGGTCGCGCTTCTCGACCTCGACGTCGGGATGCCGCCAGCAGCGGCCGTTGATGACCTGCTCGTTCGCGAGCACGGTCTTGTCGACCGGGCACCAGTTCACCGGCGCCATCGCCCGGTAGGCGAGGCCGCGCTCATAGAAAAGGAGGAAGAGCCACTCCGTCCACCGGTAGTAGTCCGGCAGGCAGCTGGTGACCTCGCGGTCCCAGTCGTAGAGGATGCCCAGCATCTTCAGCTCGCTCTTGAACTTCACGATGTTGTCGAGCGTCCACTGCTTCGGATGCACGCCTCCGCGCTTCATGGCCGCGTTCTCGGCCGGCAGGCCGAACGCGTCCCAACCGAACGGGTGCAGCACCTCGAAGCCCTGCATGCGCTTCATGCGCGCAAGGACGTCGCCCATCACGTAGTTGCGCGCGTGACCGACGGTCATGTCGCCCGACGGGTACGGATACATGACCAGGTCGTAGTACTTGGGTTTCGGCGATTTGTCCGACGCCTTCATCACCCCACGGTCGACCCAGGTCTTCTGCCACTTCGGCTCGATCTCCTGGGGCACGTAGGTGCTACGCCTTGGCTTCGTCTCCATGGACTTTGAATTTTAGATGCGCGAGTTCATGACCCACGATCGCGGCCAGAACCAGCGCGGCGCCTGCCGCTTGCAGCGGACCGAAACGCTGCCCGGCCAGCACGATCGCCGCCGCCACCGCCCAGGCCGGCTCTGTGGTCAGGATCAGGGCGGTCCGGCTGGCACTGAGGTGCTGCTGGGCCCACGTCTGGATGTAGAAGGCAAGCGCGGACGCGAAGACCCCGGTGATCAGGATCGCGATCAATACGTCCTGGCTCGGGATGCGAAGCGACCACGATCCGCCGGCGCTGAAGATCAATGCGCTCGCGCCCATCTGCACCATCGCCAGCGGCGCCGAGCGCAGTCCCGGCGACCAGTGACTAAGCAAGACGATGTGCAGCGCGAAGAGAGCGGCGCAAGCGATCGTGAGGATGTCGCCCAGACCGATTCCGGCGGGGCCGCCCACTAGCAGCACCGTGCCCGCGGGGGCGGTCGCCACCGCGACCAGAGTCCACCAGCGCAACGCCACGCCGAAGAGTCGATCGATAAGCGGCGTGAACACGACGAACAAGCCCGTGATCAGGCCTGAGTTGCCAGGGCTGGTCATCGTCAGCCCGACGGTCTGGGTCAGATACCCGGCCGCGAGAACGGCTCCCGCGATGACGCCCACCCGGACCTCGCGTCGGGCGGGCAATCGATGGACGATGACCGCCATGACCAGGAACGCGAGGATGAAGCGGAGCTGGAGGAAAGGCAGGGTCGGGTACTGTGTGATCGCGTCCTTGACAAGTACGAACGTCCAACCCCAGACCGCCGTCACCATCAACAGAAAGAAGACGTAGATCAATGGAGCGACTGTGGGCGCCGTGGCGCATGGAGTACATCGGCTCGGAGCAGCCGCCCGGGTGCCTGTTCTGCCGTGTCCTGGCTGATCCCGACGACCCGGCCTCCGAGCTGGTCGTGTGGCGACCGCAAGGCGCGATCGTCCTGCTCAACAAGTTCCCGTACAACTCGGGGCACGTCATGGTCGCGCCGGCAGCTCATCAAGGCGAGCTCGACGCGCTCGACGAGGCGCAGGCGGCAGACCTCATGCGCGCCCTTCAGCACACGGTCGGCGTCTTGCGTTCCGCTCTCAAACCCGAGGGGTTCAACGTCGGCGCGAACATCGACCGTGCCGCGGGCGCCGGCATCCCCGACCACCTGCATTTTCACGTCGTGCCACGCTGGAACGGCGATACGAACTTCATGCCGGTGTTGGCCGAGGTCAAGATCGTCAACGAGCACCTCCTCGTCACCGCCGAGAAGCTGCGGAAGGCTTTCGCCTCCAGCTGACACGTCCTCCAACGACTGTCGCTGCGACATGGCCGCCGTCGACGACGGTGAGGTCGCAAAGCATTCCTGGACGTATCGCGCCAAGGTCGTCCTCCATCCCGACCGCGAAAGCAGCGCTCGCGGTATAGGCGTTCAGGGCTGAGGCGCGGTTCACAGCGAGGTCTGGATGCCAGCGCGCTCGACGCCGCCACGAGGTCGCGGCATCGATGCCGAGCAGCGGGTCGGCGGTCTCGACCGGCGCATCGGATCCGAACGCCAGCCGCCCACCGGCACGTTCGAGCGCTCCCCAGGCGTACGCGCGGTCGGTGACCTTGGCCCAGTACCGATCCGCGAGGTCGCGATCGGCCACAGCGTGGATCGGCTGCATCGAGGCGATGACGCCGATGCGCGCGAATCGCTTCATGTCCGTTGGGTCGACGCACTGCACGTGCTCGATTCGCGGCCGCCAGAAAAGCCACGCGCGGCGGTGCGGCTCGAGCGCGTCGAGAGCCCTTCGCACCGCGCCGTCACCGATGGCGTGCAGGCACACGTTCAGCTCTGCGCGCGCGCATCGGCCGATCATGTCGGCGAGGTCCGCCTCGGTCAGTCGCGCGGTGCCCGACCCGTCGAGCATTTCGGCGGTGCGACTTCCGAGCGAGCCGTCGAGGAACGCTTTCACGCCCCACATGCGCAGCCACGAATCGCCCCATCCCGACCGTACTCCGATGCGTTCAGCGTGGTGGAGGTCGGCGAGCGGAAGATTGTAGGTAACCCGCAGCGGCAGGCGGCCTCGGGCGTGCAAGCGCTGGAGCGAGCCGAAACCGCGCGAGGAGTCCATCGAGTGGACGGAGGCGAGCCCGAATCGCGACAGCGCGGCCAGTGCGCGATCCATCGCCCGGTCGAGGTCTGCGTCGTTCGGGGCCGGGACCTTGACGCTCACAAGCTGCATAGCCGTTTCGCGGAGGATTCCCGACGGCTTGCCCGCGCGGTCTCGATCGATGACGCCGCCCGCCGGGTCTTCGGTGCTGTCGTCGATGCCCGCGAGCTTCAGCGCCGCCGAAGAGGCCCAGGCCGAGTGGCCGTCCTTGCGACGCAGGAACGCGGGACGACCGCCCGAGACCTCGTCCAGCCGTTGCCGTGATGGGAACGCCGGGTCGGGCCACGCGTCGTTGTACCAGCCGGAACCGACCACCCAGCCGTCTTTCGCCACCCGCCCGGCCCACCGGCGAATTCGCTCCAGGGCGACCTCGAGGCTGCGGGTGCCTGTCAGGTCGAGGCTGAGGTTGCGGTCCGCCAGTCCCTCGAGGTGGATGTGCGAGTCGATGAGGCCGGGCCACGCTTTTCCGCGCAGGCGGACCACCTCGGCGTTGCGACCGGCCGCGGCCCGCGCCCTGGCGCCGACCGCGAGAACCCGTCCGTCAGGCCCGGCGGCCACCTCGGGGATGCAGCCCGTGAACAGGACGGCGCCCGTCTTCACAGGCCATAAGTCTTGGCGATGATCTCCTTCATGATCTCGTCCGAGCCGGCGCCGATCCGACCCAGCCGCGCGTTGCGCCACGCCCTCTCGACGGGGAACTCGTGCATGTACCCGTGCCCGCCGAGGATCTGGATCGCGTCGTCGGCGACCTCGCAGGCGACCTGAGTCGCGAGCAGCTTGGCCTGGGAGATCTCCCGGACCGGGTACTCGCCGCGGTCCCATTGCGCGGCCGTCTGGTAAACGAATGCCTGCACAGCGGCAATCTTCGTGCCCATGTCGACGAGGCGATGCTTGATGACCTGGAACTGCGAGATCGCCTGGCCGAAGGCCTGACGGTTCTGCGCGTAGTCCATTGTGTATTCGAAAATTCGCGTCGCCCCGGCGATCGCCCCGGCCGCGGCGATCATCCGCTCGCCCTGCAGCTCCCACATGAGGTTCTTGAAGCCCTCGCCTTCCTCGCCGATCAGGTTGGCGACTGGGACGCGGCAGTTCTCGAAAAGAAGCTCGGCCGTGTCCGATGAGTGCATGCCCAGCTTCTTCAGGGTGCGTGTGACCTGGAAACCCGGCGTGCCCTTCTCGATGACGAGCAGGTTGTAGCCCTTGTGGCCGCGGTCGCGGTCCGTCTTCGTGACGACGAGCGCCCAGTGGCAGCGGGCGCCGCTGGTGATGAAGATCTTGCGTCCGTTGACTATGAAATCGTCGCCCTCGCGCCTCGCCGTGGTCGTGATTCCCGCCACGTCGGAGCCGGCGTCGGGCTCGGTGATCGCGAGCGCCGCGATGTGCTCCCCGCGGATGGCCGGGACCACCCATTTGCGCTTCTGCTCCTCGGTCCCGAACTTGAAGACGGGTGGGGTCGCCATCTCGGTCTGGACGTCGACCGCCATGCCCAGCCCGCCGAGGCCGGCCTTCGCCATCTCCTCGGAGAGGACGACCGCCGAGAAGTAGTCGCCGCCCTGGCCGCCGTACTCGGGCGGGTAGCGCAGGCCGAGGAAGCCGAGCTCGCCGAATCGCTTGAAGATGGAGTCGGGAAAGGTCGTCTCCTCCCACTCTTCGAGGTGCGGCTGGACCTCGGTGGCGAGGAACTTTCGGATGTGGAGGCGGAGCTCATCGTGGGCATCCGTGAAGTACATCGGGGTGAGTTTAGGCCGGAACGTCGAGGCGGCTGCTTACGGTATGATTCGCCGCCTGGATCCCCTTCGGGAAATCACGCGTGCCTGGGAGATGGATTGGGCTCCGTAATCAAGAAGCGGCGCAAGAAGATGCGCAAGCACAAGCACAAGAAGATGCTCAAGAAGACACGATGGGCTCGGCGCGCCCACGCGTAGGATGACCCGCTAGATGGGCTGGTGGATCGTCCTCGGGATCGTCGTCCTCGTGGGCCTTTGGCTAGTCTTCACATACAACGGCCTGATTTCGGCCCGCAACCGCACGCAGGAAGCGTGGTCGGAGATCGATGTCGAGCTGAAGCGGCGCCACGACCTGATTCCCAACCTGGTCAACACGGTGCAGGGCTACATGGGCCATGAGCGCGGGACGCTGGAGGCGGTGACCAACGCCCGGGCGGCCGCAGTCGCGGCCGGGGCCACGGGCGACACGGCCAAGATCGGGCAGGCCGAGAACATGCTCAGCCAGAGCCTGCGCAGCCTGTTCGCCGTGTCGGAGAACTACCCCGACCTGAAGGCGATCAGCGCGTTCACCAACCTCCAGGAGACCCTGACCGCGACCGAGGACAAGATCGAGTTCTCACGGCGCTTCTACAACGGCAACGTGCGCGACTACAACATCAAGCTGCAGACCCTCCCCACATCACTCATAGCGGGAGCGCTGGGGTTCAAGGCGTTCGGTTTCTTCCAGGCCGACGACGGCGACCGGGCCGTGCCGCAGGTCAACTTCGGCAACATGCCACAGGCCGGAGGTCCTCCAGGTCCGGGCTCCCTGCCCCCGGCGGCCGGTTCTTCGGGGCCGCCGTCGATGGGCTCGTCCGGGCCACCTCCGCAGAGCTAGCGCAGCCGCGCGATAAGGCGGCTGAAACTCGCGCCTCCTTCTACACAATTGGCCGCTGGCCGGCCTGTCGCCGGCGCATTTTCGGAGGAGCGAGACATTACACCTCGGGCGCCGACGTGCTGGAGGATGACTCGTTGAACTTCCAGAAGATCCGGCAGGAGGACTTCAGCGCCAAGACATCGTTCGAAGACGACTTCCAGGCGGTCACCTAGGCAGACCTCGCCCAATCGGAGTCGAATCGGGACCCGTACGCCGCGACCGCGTGCGGGTCCTGCGTTTCGATGTCGAGCTCGTGGTTGACACCCAGCCCGGACAGAGTCCAGTTCGCGGAACCCAGGACCAGCTCGTTGTCAAACACTCCGACCTTGGCGTGGAGCAGCGCACCCTTGGGAATCGGGTACCACCGCACGTCTACCCCGCTCGAGGCCAGGACCGCGTACGCGTGCCTGTTGTACGCCTGGTTCGGGTCGAGCAGGACTCGTACCAGTGCACCGCGGCGATGGGCTGCCGCCAGCCCGGCCATCACCTCGGCATCCGTCAGGGTGTAGATCTCCGCCAGGACGCGCCGTTGGGCACGCCCGAGCGCTCCTTCGAGCATGGCCCTGATCTCTTCGTGCGGCGATGTCTGGGCGATCTCCGAAAGCGCCAGCCTCAGAGGGGCAGGTTCACCGCCGGCCAGGCTCCAGTCCTGGTCGAAGATGGCGACGAGTCGGCCGACCTCGGCTGGAACGCGGGTCTCGAGAACATAGTCGTGGTTGCGGTCGCTGTGGGCGCCCCAGTTCATCCCGCCAACCGCAGCCTCACCGTCGGCTATCAGGAGCTTCACATGGTCGATCTGATGGCGCACGTCGTCGACCGGATAGACGCGCTCGGCGACCCCGAGGCGATCGAGCAGGGCGGCCGAGTGGCGGCTGGCCTTGACTGTTGGATCCGTGATCACCCGTACGTTCACGCCACGAGACATTGCGGCCCCGAGCGCGCTGGTGACGTCCCGGCGCCCGAGCTCGTACATCTCCACCATCACACGCTTGCGGGCTGAGGCAATGAGCCGGCCGACCAGCCCGAAAATGGATGCGTCCTGCCACAGCGTTACGGGTTCGGGGCGCCCCGACCCCGAGGTCAGAGGCGCCCCACCCACGCCAGGTGCATGTGCAATCTGCGCCGCGTTCGCGATCGGCGCCGCGGCTGGGGTCACCGAGCACGCCGACAGGAAAACCGCAAGCAGCAGAAAGGCAAATCGCGCCATGGCAGGGCGAAGTTACTCGGTGAATTGAGGGACGCCAACCTTGCCTGTTAAGGTTTGCTCAGCTCAGAGGAGATCCACCTTCATGCCCGCACGGGCGCCGAGAACTCGGTCAGCGCGCGTCTCTCGGATCCCGACTTCCAGGTAGCCCATGCTGCCGACGTACACGAATGGCTCGTTGGGCCGCGCATCCGCATAGGTCGTCGCTGAGGCGGTGATGTAGTGGTTGTGGATTCGCATCGGCCGCACGGGCGGCTTCAGGTTCGTGACCAGATTGCCGAAACCGTCGATCCAGAGCACGCGCGGAACGGAGTCGTCGAGCATCTTCGGCTCCGCGGTCGCATGTCCCAACGACTCGAGCGGCACCCCAGCCGCAAGCGCCGCGGCGGCCGGGGCGAAAACGTCACGTCCTTCAAAAGTGGGCGCCGCGCCAGGGTTGGGCGCCAGCTCGACGGCCTGCTGCATTCCCACCTCGTCGATGACGATGCCGAACAGCCCATTGTCAGGACCAACGTAGTAGCGACCGCCGGCTCGAATCGCCAGGCGCCTGCGCGAGCTGCCGACCCCGGGATCGACCACGGCCAGGTGTACGGATCCGGCCCCGAAATGCCGGGTGCCTGCGAAGAGCATGAACGCGCCGGCAAAGACGTCGAACCGCGGAACCTCGTGGCTAACGTCCACGAGAGTCGCGTGCGGGCACCCGGCCAGGACCACCGCTTTCATCGCCGCGACCAGCGGGGAACCCGAGCCAAAGTCGGACGTGAAGGTGACTAGCGGGGGCCCGGCCGTTGTGCCGCGGCTACCAGTAGCGTGTCTCCTTCCAGGGATCTGCTTCATCGTGGTATCCGCGCTGCTCCCAGAAACCAAGCCGGTTGCGTTCCATGAACTCTAGCCCGCGCAACCACTTCGCCGATTTCCAGAAATACTTCGAGGGCACGAACAACCGCAGCGGCCAGCCATGGTCGGGCGTAAGGTCTTGCCCGTTCCAGGCGTAGCAGAGGAGGTTCTGCTCGGCGTCGAGAACGTCAAGAGGCACAGAGGTCGTGTACCCATATTCGCAATGAGCCATGACGTATTTCGCCTCGGACTTTGGCTTGACGCGGTCGAGGATTTCGCGGATCGGCACACCGGTCCAGGTGTCACCGAGACGACTCCAGCCGGTGACGCAGTGGATGTCGGCGACGACATCCTTGGAAGGCAGCGCGTGGAGCTCGTCGTAGTCGAGGGTAAGCGGGTTTTCGACGGCGCCGAATACCTTGAAATCCCAGGTTTTGATGTCCGTCTTGGGCACCGGGCCGAAGTGGAGCAGCGGCCAGCGATCTGGCGCGGTGAGGGTCTGGCCGGGCGGGACGCGGGCCGGATCGACGCCGTCCGGCACACGCTTGGTCTTGAATAGGAACGACATGTGGCGAGTATAGGAATCGCCCGCCGGGGCCCGATTGTTCCGCGGCTATACTGACCTTTCGCCCAGCATGTGGGCCCGTGGCGCAGCTGGGAGCGCGCGTGAATCGCACTCACGAGGTCAGGGGTTCGAATCCCCTCGGGTCCACCAAACCCCCTAGCCCTGCGGATTCTCTTCGTACGCGGCGGCGACGCGCTTCGGCACGACCATCCGCCACGCATCCAGCACCAGCTCCCGCATCTCCGTCTCGTCGATCGCGGCCATGCGGACCAGGACCCAGTGGTAGCGAAGGTCGGATTTCTCGGGCAGCATGAACTTGTGCGGCGATCCGCCGATGAGCCAATCGCGCTGGTCTTTCGGGAACCCGAAGCCCATGACCGTCTCGTCGCGGAAGAAAGAGACGTAGACGATCTGGCCGACGCGGAACTTCACGCGACCATGGACAAGCGCCTCGGTCGTCCTCGGCAGGGTCATCGCAAACCGCCTCACCTGGGCCACCGTCACCACTTGAGACAGATTATTTGACGCGCCACTCGGGCCAGACTCCACTTACGATTCCCTGAATTTCGTCAGCCGCCACAGAAGGGGGGGTCACATGGCCAGTGGTTCTCAGCAGGCGGGCACTCTTCAAAAGGATGCCATCGGGCTCGCTCCAGTTCTCTTCCAATCCATCACCCACATGGCCCCGGCCGCTGCGGTGGCCTTCTCGATCATCTTCGCGGTCACCTATGCCGGCGGCGCCACACCGCTGGCCGTGCTCATGGCACTCATCGCGTGCCTGCTGGTCGCCATCAGCATCGGGCAGCTGGCGAAGCACCTGCCGTCGGCGGGCGGCCTCTACACCTACAGCGCGCGCGGCCTGCACCCGACCGCCGGGTTTTTCGTCGCCTGGGGCTTCATGCTCGCGGAGCCGCTCGTCGCACCGCTCCTCTACCTGATCTTCGGCAACGTAATCGGCGTTTTCCTGACCAACCACTTCAACACCCCGACGTGGCTCTGGGCCCCGTTTGCGGCGGCGGCTGGAATCGGCGTGTGGGCCCTCGTCTACCGCGGAGTGCGGATCTCCACTGAAGCGGGTGTGATCCTCGGCGCCTTCGAGATAGTGGTCTTCCTAGCCCTCGCCATCACCTTGATCATCGCCGCCGGATCGAACAACACGCTGAGCGTGTTCAGCCCCAACACCGGCAACACCAATGGGTTGGGCTCTGTTTTCGCCGGCATGGTCTACACGGTCCTGGCTTTCATCGGCTTCGAGGCCTCGGTGCCGCTGGCCGAGGAGACGAAAGATCCTCGCCGCACGTTGCCGAAGGCCGTGATCCTCTCCTGCGTGCTGATCGGCCTCTTCTATCTCGTCTGCTACTACGGCGCGATCGTTTACTTCGGTCCCAACGTCGCGGCCGATCCCAAGAACGGTTTCTTCGCTTTCAACGGTGGCGACCCCTGGGACGGCATCGCATCCAAGGTCTGGGGTCCATTCTCGATCCTCGTTCTGATCGCGATCATCAACAGCGCGTTTGCCAATTCCAACGCGGGGGCGAATGCAGCGACCAGGGTCGGCTACGCGCTAGGCCGCGTCGGCATCCTCCCGCCTGCCCTGGCGCAAGTGCATCCACGTTTCAAGACTCCCTACGTCGCCGTACACGTCCAGGGCGCGCTCGGAATCGCTGTCGCCCTCATCCTGGGTTTCGCGCTCAGCTCGCCGCTCAACGCCTTCGCGCTTCTGGGCACCGTGGCGACGCTCATCATCGTCGTCATCTACATCCTCACCAACCTCAGCAACCTGGTCTTTTACTTGCGCGAGCATCGCGACGAGCTCAATCCCATCCTCAATGTCGCGGTTCCGATCCTGGGCACCTTGATCTTCATTCCGGTCCTCCTCGCCGCCTTCGGCATCGACTTCGCCGGCCTCGGCATCACCCCACTGGCGCCCCCGGCCAACGCCGCGCCCTGGATCGTGCTGGCCTGGCTGGTGATCGGAGTCGTCGTCTACATCTACCTTTCTACGCGAGCTCCCGGTCGTATTCAGGAGACGGCAAAAACCTTCATCGAAGGCTGAGCTGTGCGTTGAAGTTCATATGGGCCGCACACAAGCCGCCCAACTGCTGGCCTGCGCCGCCGCATGCCTGGCGCTGTCGGCCGTGGCCGGCTGCGCCTATCGGGATGCGAGCGGCACCCAGTTTCCGGACTATCCGCCGCCGCCTCTCGACCAGGCGGTCGCCGCAGGCGACACCTCGCCGCTGCCGTCACCATCCGCATCACCCGCCCCGGCTGCCGACCGCCAAGCGATCAAAGCGATGCTCTACAAGGCGGCGCTCAAGCATGGCGTCAATCCGGCCCTCGTGATGGGCCTGGCATGGTGGGAAAGCGGATGGAATGAGTCCGCCATCTCCTCCGCCGGCGCGGTCGGCATCATGCAAGTCATGCCCGCAACTGCCGCCGCGGATGGGCCGGCGCTTCTTCATCGCACCGTCGACCTGCACGATGCCGCCGACAACATCGACATGGGCACCGCGATCATCCGCCACAACCTCGATCGGTACCACGGCGATCTCGTCAGCACCCTCGTCGCCTATTACGCCGGCGGCGGGGCTGTGAGGCCGTGGCGGTATCTCACTCCTGACGAGCAGCGGTACGTATGGGGCATCTACCGCCTCGCGGTCGCCTTCCAGAACGGCACTGGCCCGGCCTAAGTGGTTTCGCGCCGGCCTTCGGCCACAGGCTCGCGCACCTCGGGACCGATCATCTGTGCGAACACCGCGCGATAGTCGAGCAGCGCCAGCCGCAGATTCTCTGTGCGATGGCGCTTCTGTCCCTCCGCCAGCTTCCTGCGCGCGGAACCCAGCCGGCGCGGCAGACGACCAGCGCCAAGCGGGTGGCCGCGCTCGCCAAGCATCGCGGTGACCAGTGAGTCGGCCTCCGTGACTGCCTCTTCAGGCGCGTCCATGAAATGCCTCTCGATTCGGTTCCAGGAGTCCGCGTACCGATTACGCGCCTCTGGGCGCAACGCGACGAGGCGGGCTCGAGCCGGGCGCGAGCGCCACGCTCTCACAATCGAGAACAGGACAGCCACGACGACGAGAAAGATCACGACGTCGATGACCAGGGTGGTCAGGTCCATGCGTCACCTCCATGTGAGGTAACGCCAACCCCCGCCCCCAAGACCCGATCCGAATCGGGTAGTGAGATCAGATCCGGCCGTTTCCTAGTGGGATGATGAAATTCAGGCTGACCCGGCTGCTCGTGTGGATGGGCGCCGCCGCCGCCGCGACCTACTACTTCGATCCCGAGCTCGGCGAGAGGCGCCGCAAAGACCTGCGCAAGCGCGTCGACAGGATGCGCAAGATGGGCCGCAAGGCACGTCTGCAGGCCGGCCTCTAACGCCCGCGACCGGGCATTAGTAAGCTCCGGAGCAAAGGTATTCGATCGCGCTTGCGCGTTCCCTGAAGAATTGCGCAGGGCGTGAGCGCCTGCCTGCTTCAGGAGGGCCGATGTGAAGCCTCGAATCCTGCTGGTGGCCTTGCTCTTTGCATCACTGATACCCACGACCGCTTCAGCCGCCGCTCGCGTCCAGGTGCTCACCGGTTCGACACCCGACATGCGCATCATGCCGAGCAATTCGTTTACCGTCGCGGACTCCTCGCAGCTGACGGGGATTCGGATCAACCTGCCGGTGCCGGTTTGCGACGCGACCAACAGCTCGATGTGCGACGACCTCACATTGCTGAACTTGCAAGACGGATTCGACCTCCGGCCGCGCGTGACGGTCCCATTCACTGGACCCATCGACGTCTCGACCGTGACGGCGGCCGACCTCTACGTGACCGGACCCGGCGGCTTCAGCACTCCAATCACGCAGCTGGTATGGGACCCGAAGACCAACGTGCTCGCGGGCACGCCATCCGACTTCTTGCGTGAGTCGACCAATTACTCGGTGGTCGTCACATCTGGAATCAAAGACACGAGCGGCCGCTCGGTCATCGCGTGCACGAGTGTGTGCAGCAGCACGTTCACTACCGAGACCGCGACTCCAGAGCTGGCGAAGATGCGCGCGTCACTCGATAGCGGCGATGCCTACGCAAGGGCCGGCATCACCGATCGCGGCGCGACCTTCCTGCAAGGTGGGGTTCGCGACGTGTTTCCAGCCGCGACGGTCACCGAGATCGAGCGCGGCGACCAGGTCTATGCCGATCCCACCAAACCTCTGGCGTTCTCGCTGGTGCCGAACTCGGCGGTAACCGGTGTCGGTTACTACGCATTCGGCAGCTTCCTCGTGCCGCGCTACCAGACCTACGCGGACGCAGTTATCCCGCACGTGCCCACGACGCAGACTCCCAGCCCGATTGGCGCTCAGCGGGTCGGCTTCACACTCATCGTCCCCGCCGGCACAGCACCAAGCGGGGGCTGGCCGGTGGCGATTTTCGGCCCCGGCTTCACGCGCAGCAAATACGACCTCTTCCTTGCCGCTGACCTGAATGCCGCCAAGGGCATCGCGACGATGGCCACGGACCCCGCCGGCCATTCGTATGGCCCAGCAAGCGTCGCGGTTGTCCACCAGGGTGCTCTCGCCGCTACCTTCTCCGGGTTTGGCCAGGGCGCGGACCTGGACGCTGACGGCGACATCACCGCCAGCGAGGGTGTGGGTCCGACCGACCACAAGACAGTCGACGCCAACGGCAACGTCATCGCCGACGCGCCGTCGAGATTCGCGACGGTGGGATTGCGCGACGGCCTCATCCAGACCACCGTCAACGTGATGACGATGGTCCGCATGGTTGAGCACGGTGTCGACGTGCTCGGCGACGGCACGGTGACGCTGCAGAAGCACGTGCTCGCCTATTACGGGCAGAGCTTCGGCGCCATCTACGGCACAATGGTCATGGCAACCGACACGCATCTCAGCGTCGGCGTTCTCAACGTTGGCGGCGGCCCCATTGTCGAGATCGCGCGGCTCTCCGGCTTCAGGAACCTCCTCGCCGATCAGCTTCGCGTGAGCCGCCCGACTCTTCTCAACGGCGGCCCCGGCCTCAACGGATTCACCGAGTCGATGCCGCTCCGTCTCGACCCGACCGTGACCAACCCCTATCCCGGCGCGACCACCATCCAGAAGTACTTCGACCACGCCAACTGGCAGGAACGCGCGGGCGACCCGGTCGCGTTCGCGCCATTGATCCGGCTGCGGCCGCCTGCCGGGGCGCCGGCCAAGCACGTGATCTGGCAATCGGCGTTTGGCGACCACACGGTCCCCAACCCGACCGCGGGCGAGCTATACCGCGCCGGCCATGTCCTCGACCTCGTGAGCTATTACCGAAACGACAAGACCCCAACCGCGGGGAGCGATCCACACGGGTTCCTCCTCGATCCACGGCTGTTCGGCCGGGACCAGGGCCAGGCGCAGGTGCTGGCCTACATCAGCTCCGGCGGCGCCACTGTGATCGACCCTGATGGGCCAGGCCCGATCTGGGAGGTGCCGATCGTGAATGCGCGTAATCTCGATTGCACCCATTACTCGCAACCTCAGAGTGGGATCGCGTACACGGCTTCGGCAGGAGAGTGCTGATCGCGAGGCGGTAGAGCGGGCCGACCTGGGCGTTTTATCTCAGGAGGCCATTTCCATGCCCGATTCGATCGCCGCTCTGTTCAAGGACGAGGAACAGGCCGATTCCGCGGTGCGCGCCCTGAAATCGGTCGACTTCGACTCCTCGGAAATCGAGATGCGCGGCCCGCGCGAGCCAGAGTTGCCCGACGTCGGCGGCAATGCCGCTCGCGGCGTCGCCTTCGGCTCGATCGGCGGCACCATCCTGGGAGCCGTCTTGGGCTTGCTGGCGGCCGGGGTCGTGCCTGGTTCGCACGCCCATGTGCAGGGCGGTTGGTTCGTGCCCTTCATGCTCGCGATGGCCCTAGGGGCTACCGGCGGGCTCGCCGGTCTGCTCCTGAGTGTCGGAGCGTCGCGCGACCGCGCGCTCTTCTACGAGCAAGAGGTGCAGTCCGGAAGGTACCTGGTCAGCGTGGACACAAAGCCCGAGCGACGCGAGACGGCCCGGCAGATCCTCCTCGCCAAGGGCGCGATGGAAGCTGCGCCGATCGACTCACCGACCGTGAAGCGAGGCGGCCGAAGAGTAGTCGAGTAGCGATTCAGCTGAGGCTGAACGGCGGGTACTGGTCGGTCACCAGCGCGAAGGCGTAGCCCGTGACCCGGTTGCCCCATCGAAAAACGCCGACAACGTAGTCGAATAGTCCTCGCGGGTAGGTCCCTGTGAAGAGAATCGCGAACCAGGCGACGATCGCGGCCGCGATGGCGCCTATGACCAGAAAGAACAGCACGATGTAGTGCGGGATGGCGAGCAGCCACTTGACCAGGGGCAGCCACCGATTCAGCTGACGGGCGTCCGGATAAGGGAAGTCGAGGTGGACGGCCTGCTCCTCGTCAGTTGACGGGTAGCGGTCGTCGAGCAAGAACACGTACGCCGAGATTCGGTACGAGAATCGAAGGAAGTTCAGGTTCCAGTCGAACCACCAGCGCGGGTACTTCTGCCGGAAAACTAGCATCAGCACCAGCGAGAGGAACACCAAGCCGCCGCCGACCGCCGTCTCGTACATGTGCGTCCGATCGCTGCTGTGGAGAGTCTCGTTCGGCAGGAGGCTCAGGACGATGAGAATCGGGATGGCCAGGAATATACGGAACGCAGTCGTGAGCCGGTTGAGCGGTCGGGCTGGATAGTCGACGTCGAACGTCACCGGGTAGCTGCTTACCATCGGTCTTCACCTCTCTGACTTACCTGCCGAGCGAAGCCATTGTCCGCTCATTCCGCGTGGAGGACCTCCACGGCTACCGGCATGCGGCCAAGCGCCCAGCCCAGCCAGGCTGCCCAGGCCAGAGCAAGCATCGCTCCGAGCGCGACCAGGAGCGAACCAACCTCGTTCGCAAACGAGACGCCGGCGTCGAACAGAACGAGGTTGGCCAGGCCCAGCCAGTAGAAGACGGCAAGCACGATGCTCGTCCAACCGAAGCCGCGCGGAAAAGAACGTTGGCGCAGCGCGAGCCGTCCAGTCCAGTACGTGGCGAGGCTCGCAAACAGCAGAAAACCGCGTTGCAGCCAGTTGATGACGCCCGACCAGATGCTTGACGACGCCCCCAAAACGCTCAAATCCTGAGAGCTGAGGCCCGCGCTGTCGCGCGCAACCACTTGGGCCGAGCCCGCCTGGGCCAGCATCCAGAGCACTCCGACGACGGCCGCCGCCAGGAACGATGCGTAAAGCAGCTCGCTTCGGACGCTGCGCCCAAAGACCTCGCGCAAGACCAGTCCAATCGGAAATAGGCAGGTCATCGCTGCAATGAACAGGAGGAACGAGATGTAGAGCTCGGGCCAGATCTGACGGATGTACGCGTAGTGCCTCGCCAGGTCGGGCTCGGTGGGCGGAATCCCGACGCTGACGACCGTGACCAGGATCCCGGCCGCGATCGCGAGTCCGCCATAAGCCCAAGCGCACGTCCGGCCGACGCTGC
>VBFD01000089.1:0-4825 GCA_005883585.1 Chloroflexota bacterium | reverse complement strand
TTCCTGCCCTTTCGCGACGCGACGTCGGGAAAGGAAACGTACGGCGCGGGCCGCTATCTCGAGCTGCACGCGCACGGCGACGAGGTCGTGATCGACTTCAACTATGCGTACAACCCGAGCTGCGCGTACAACTCTGAATGGGACTGTCCGCTGCCGCCGGCGGAGAACTGGCTGAAGGTTCCGATCCGCGCGGGCGAGAAGGCGTTTCCAAGCAGCACCGTACACTGATCCAGCGCCCTCACCAACAGGGCGATCCAATGGAACCCGAGTCCCGTCCTGTTCCGATCACGGTGGCGCTGGAGCGCGTGGGCGCGAAGGCGGAGGAAGAGGACTTTGCGGGCGCATTCCCGATCCTGGACGACGCGCAGGTCGCGAAGCTGAGTCGTTATGGGGTCGAAGAAAGCGTTCCAGCAGGCTTGGTCCTCTTCCGTGAAGGACAACGAGGTTCCGACTTCGTCGTGGTTCTGTCGGGCAATGTCGAAGCGGTTGCGCACTTCGGAGAATCAGCGGAGACGACCAGCACCGCCTTCAATCCCGGACAGTTCGTCGGCGTCATGAACATCCTCAGCAATGAGGGCGCTTACGTGACGGCTACGGCGACTGTTCCCAGTCGCGTCCTGCGCGTGCCCCTCAATCAGCTCCGGACCGTCATCGCCGAGGACATCACGCTGAGCGAGATCGTGATCCGGGCGTTTCTGCTGCGGCATTCCCTGCTTCTGCGTCTGGGCACAGGACCGAAGGTCATGGGATCTCGATTCAGCGAGTCCACCCGAACGATCCGCGACCTGCTGGCCCGCAACCGCGTCGCCGTCACGTGGATCGACGTCGAATCCGACCCCCGCGCGGAAACGCTGCTGCGAAATTTCGGATTCACCGTCGCGGACATCCCACTCGTGCTGGTGGCCGGACAGCCTATCCTGCGCAATCCCTCCCTCGCGGAGGTCGCCGCGGTGTTCGGCATTTCGGCTGATACGTCTGGTCGAGAAGACGCATGCGACCTTCTGGTTGTCGGCGCCGGTCTGGCGGGCCTGGCCGCCTCCGTCTACGGGGGATCGGAGGGCTTGTCGACGGTGGTCGTGGAAGCGGCCGCTGTCGGCGGGCAGGCCGGCACCTCGTCGCGCATCGAGAACTACGTCGGCTTTCCGGCAGGACTTTCGGGCGCCGAGCTGGCCGCCCGAGCCGCGCTGCAGGCGGAGAAATTCTCAGCCGCCATCCTGGTCGGATCGCGCGCCAAAGCGCTCAACTCGGTCGGCGGCGTTCACACCGTCGAGCTCTCAGACGGCCGGACGTTGACCGCGCGCGCGATCGTGGTGGCGACAGGCGCGAGGTACAGGCGCCTGCCGGTTGAGAGGCTCGCCGAGCTGGAAGGCTCAGGTGTCTATTACGCCGCGACCGAGCTCGAGGCGCAGAAGTGCACCGGACCAGTCGTCGTGGTGGGCGGGGGCAACTCGGCCGGGCAGGCGGCGGTTTTCCTGAGCCGGCGCTTCGATGTGCATCACGTCATCCGCGGCACCTCGCTGGACGCAACCATGTCGCGCTACCTGATCGATCAGATCGAACGCGATCCTCGAATCACGGTTCACTACCAGACACAGGTCAAAGCACTCATGGGCGCTAACGTGCTCGAGGCGGTAGCGATCGAGTCGGCGGACGGTAAACGAACGGAGCTGACTGCGTGTGGACTGTTTTCGTTCATCGGCGCCGAGCCGAACACGGACTGGCTGAACAAATGCCTTCAGGTGGACGAGGACGGATTCATCCTGACAGGGTCGGACGTGACCCCGACGGATGGCTGGACCCCGCTGCTGCTGGAAACGAGCCTGCCTGGGATTTTCGCGGCCGGCGACGTTCGGCATGGCTCTATCAAGAGGGTCGCCACCGCCGTGGGCGAAGGTTCGATGGTGGTCAGGTTGGTTCACGAACGGCTGTCATCGCCGGTCGTCAAGGCCTAGACCCAGGGGCTTTCGGCTAGCTCCCTCCGCCACGGCGGATCCGCCCCCACCCGCGTGCACGTGATGGCCGCGACCAGGCAGGCAAAGCTCAGCATTGACTTGAGCTTCCCGTGGTCGAGCGCAAGGTCGGCTCGCAAGGCGTCGTGATCGTGCAGCCACGCGAGCACCGCGGCCCCAAAGGCGTCGCCGGCCCCGATCGTGTCCACCACCTCGACGTCGGGGGCCGCGACGCGAACCCGGCCGCTCGGGCTCGTCGCGATCGCGCCTGCCGGCCCCAACGTCACCAGGACGAGCCGGGCGCCGAGGTCTAGCAGGCGGTCGGCGCCGGCCTCGGAGCCCAGCCCCGGAAAGAGCCATTCGATGTCGGTCTCGCTGGCTTTGACGATCGTGCTGCGCGCGATCAACCCATCCAGGCGCTCGCGATACTCTTTGGCGTCGGTCACGAGGTTCGATCGAATGTTGGGATCGAGCATCACCAGGCGGTGGTCGCCCTCGCGGAGCGCCATCTCAGTGAGCGTGGATGCCATCGGCTCGAGCACAAGGCCCAGCGTGCCGATGTGCAGGGCGCGCACCTCGGCAGGCAGGGTCGTGGGGAGCATCTCCGGCGTGAGATTCGGCGCCGAGGTTCCCTTGACGAAGAAGTCGTACTCCGCGAGGCCGTCGCCATCGAGCTCGGCGACAGCCAGAGTGGTCGACTCGGGCCCGTAGCTGACAAGCGAGAGGTCGGCGCCGTCCGCCTCGAGCTGCCGAGCCAGCATGACACCGAACGCGTCCGTCGACAGGCGCCCAAGGAACGCGGTGGGGGCGCCCAGGCGAGCCAACGCTCGCGCGGTGTTGAACGGGCCGCCGCCTGGCATCGGCCGCCGGGTGCCGTCTTCCGCCGGCACGATGTCGATCAACGCCTCGCCGCAGACGACGATCAAGGCCGGATCTCGCCTGAACCTCGGGCGATCATTGTCGTCGGGACCACGTGATGCTCTGACGGAGACCGGTCGCCGTCGAGGCGGCGGAACACGAGCTCCGCGGCGATGCGGCCCATCGCCGCCGGGTCCTGCGCGATGACGGTGATGCCGGGCTCGAGAAGGTCGGCGAGCAGGATGTCGTCGAAGCCGACCAGCGCGACCCGCTGATGAAGCTTCAAGCGGCGGAGCGCCCTGCAGGCTCCGATGGTGATGAGGTTCTGTCCCGTGAAGAGAGCTGTCGGCGGCTCGGTCATCGCGAAGAGCTCGGAAACCGCGGCCTCGGCACCTTCGGTCCCGCGCACGTCGAGCCGCACAAGGCGCTCATCGACCTCGAGACCCTGGGCCGCGACCTCCTCGATGAAACCTCGGTGCCTGTCGGCCGCGGTTGCGATCGTGTGCAGGTCGCCGAGGTACCCGATCCGTCGGTGGCCGTGGGCGACGAGGTGCCGAATGCCCCGGCGAACTCCCTCCGTGTTGTCGGCCAGGACGGTATCGGCGTCGAAGAACGATGGCGGCCGGTCGACGAACACGATCGCCGTTCCGGCCCGGCGCTCCATGAGCAAATAGGTGTGGTCATGGCTGGCGGGCAGGATTATCAGGCCGTCGACCCGTCGAGAGGTGAAGGCAGCAATCAGCTCGCGCTCGCGATTCTCGTCCTCGTCTGAGCTGCCGGCGAAAACCAGCACTCCGCGCGCCACGGCGACGTCCTCGATCGATCGGTGCAGAGCCGACGAAAACGGGTTCGCGACGTCCTCGAGCACCACGCCCACGCTGGCGCTTCGGCCGTCGGTGCGCCGGAGGCTGCTCGCGGTGAGGTTGTGCCGGTACCCCACCTTCTCGACCGCGGCGGACACGCGTTCGCTCAACCGACGTGTCACCCCGGGTTCGCCGTTGACGACCCGGGATACCGTCTTGATGCTGACCCTGGCGGCGGCCGCCACCTCCCGCATGGTCGGCCGCGATCGGTTCCGGAGGGTCGGCTGCTTGGACGTTGTCAACGTTGTAGTAAGCCGGACGCGGCATGCCGCACCGATGGCAAATCGAAGCCATCTTGCATTTTCATCGGCCCCATGTTATACCTTGACAACGTTGTCTTTTGACAACGTTGTCGAGAACGCCGGCAGGCGGCGGCCTGCGGCTCGAACCTGTTCAAAAGGGGTGACTCTCCATGGATGGTAGGAATCTTCGATCCTCGAACCGGCGCCTGGCCATACCGATCTTCGGGCTCCTGATTGCTCTGGCAGGCGCCGCGTGTTCTGGGGGCGCCGGAGGGGGCGGTGGCAGCAGCGCGAGCACGATCACTTTGGCGGCTGTCGACAACCCCTCGATGGCCGACCTGAAAAAGCTCGTCCCCGACTTCGAGAGCTCGCACTCGGGTATCAAGGTCAATATCGTGACCCTGCCCGAGGACCAGCTCCGGCAGCAGGTGACCCAGGACGTGGCGGCCAAGAGCGGTCGCTATGACCTCTTCACCATCGGCACGTACGAGGTTCCTCTGTGGGCCAAGAAGGGATGGATCGAGAACCTCAGCCCATTCATCGCCAAGGATTCGTCCTACGCGCCGGACGACCTCATACCCGGCATCAGGGGGGCGCTCAGCTACAACAGCAACCTCTACGCGGTGCCTTTCTATGGCGAGTCCTCGATGCTGATGTACCGCAAGGACCTCCTGTCCGCTGCGGGCGTCAATATGCCGGACCACCCGACGTGGGACCAGGTGGCGGCGGCCGCGAAGGCGGTCAACAGCTCGACCGTCAACGGAATCTGCTTGCGTGGTCTCCCTGGCTGGGGTGAGCAGCTGGCCCCGCTGGACACAGTGGTCAACACTTACGGTGGACGTTGGTTCGACCAGAACTGGAACGCACAGCTCACGACGCAGCCATGGCATGACGCCGTGACCTTCTACGTGAA
>VBFD01000010.1:0-32657 GCA_005883585.1 Chloroflexota bacterium | reverse complement strand
GATGCTGCCCTCGGTCGCCGGCGACCGCTCCGCCAAGCGTCAGAGCGTCGTCTATGCGGTGCTGACGGCGGTGGTCAGCGTCGTGCCGTTCTTCACGGGTTCGGCCGGCGCGATCTATCTTGCGGGCGCGGCCGTGCTCGGCCTCGGGCTGGTCGCGGTCACGGTGCTGGACCTCAAAGGACGTAGATGGACCCGCCGCGTGTTCACATACTCGATCGTTTATGTGGCGTTGCTGTTCGGCCTGTTCGCGGTCTCGCCTTTTCTGCCGTAGATGGAGATCGTCCGCCTCCACCTGGCTCGCATCGACGCCCTCAACGGCATCCCCGTGCACGGCTTCGTGATCAAGCATCCGAGTGCTGGGGCGATCCTCGTCGATACTGGCGTCGGCTGGCCCGACGACATGCTCAAGGACTGGAAGATCGTCAATCGCCACGCCGCCGACGCGATGGCCGAGCACGACCTGAGCCCGGCGGACGTGCGCATCGTGATCAACACGCATCTGCACTTCGATCACTGCGGGCAGAACGCGGTGTTCAAGCACGCGCCGTTTTACATCCAGCGACCCGAGCTCGAGCGGGCCCGCCTCGAGGAGACCGTGGCCGCGCAGTGGTTCGATTTCGCCGGCGCGCGGTTCGAGCTTGTGGACGGCGACGCAGATGTGGCCGAGGGCGTCCGGGTCGTCGCCACTCCGGGCCACACGGTCGGCCATCAAAGCGTGATCGTCGACACCCCTGACGGCGGCGCGGTGATGATCGGGGACGCCGCGTACACTGCCGACATCTATCGCGAGGCCGACAAAGCCGACCTCAGCCACTGGCGCGGCCAGTTCGCCGACCGCGACGCGTGGACGAGCTCACTGCACCGTTTGCACGGCCTGCACCCGCACTCGGTGCATTTTTGTCACGACACGCGCGTCGTAACCTCGACCGGGTGAGCACCTTCGGTCCGCTGGTCAGCCCAGACTGGCTGCGCGAGCACGTCGCGGACAAGGACCTCCGCATCATCGACTTCCGGTGGTACCTGACCGGCCGCCAGGGTCGCGATGCCTACCTCGGCGGCCACATTCCGGGCGCGGTTTTCGTCGACCTGGACGCGGTCACGGGCAAGGGACCCGGGCGACACCCCCTGCCCACCAAGCAGCGGTTCCAGGACGAGATGCGCCGGGCGGGCATCAGCGATTCGACCAGGGTCGTCGTCTACGACGACGCCGGGGGCTCGATCGCGGCTCGGCTGTGGTTCCTGCTCGGCTGGTTCGGCCACAGTGGGCAGGCGGTCCTCGACGCGGGCCTGCAAGGATGGGGCCAGCCGCTCGAGACCGACGTCCAGGCGGTGCGGACCGGCAGTTTCAAGGCGCGCTCGCCTCAGCGGACGCGCATTCAGGACTTCGAGCAGGTCAAACGGCTCTCGAAAGCGGCCGACGGCGGTGCTCGCGCGGGACGGGTTCTCATCGACGCTCGCGTCGGGGAGCGATATCGCGGCGAGCGCGAGCCGATCGACCCGAAGAAAGGCCACATCCCCGGCGCCGTCAGCGCTCCGTGGATCGACAACCTCGACGGCGACGCCCGCTTCAAGACCCCGGACGAGCTGCGCCGCCGGTATGAGGCACTTGGTGTGGACGGCACCAATGGCGCAGTCGTTTATTGCGGCTCGGGAGTCAACGCGTGCCACGACTTGCTGGCGCTGGAGCTCGCGGGGCTTTCCGACGTCCGCCTGTACGAAGGATCCTGGAGCGACTGGTCGAGCCGCGATGCTCCGGTCGCCACAGGGAACAAACCCTAGAATTCGGCCGTGATACTGACTGGAAAGAAAATCCTCATCGCCGGGATGAGCGATCGGCGCAGCATCGGTTACGCGATCGCGGTCGAGGCGCAGAAGGCGGGCGCGGAGCTATTGCTCACGAGCTTCGGCCGGATGATGAGCATCACGCAGATGACCGCCAAAAAGCTGAATCCAGTGCCTGACATTCTCGAGATGGACGTCACCAAACCCGATGACATCGCCGCGGCCGCAAAAGAAACGAGCAAGCGATGGGATCGACTTGACGGGCTCGTCCATTCGGTTGCATACGCGCCACCGGATGCGCTCGGCGGCCAATTCTTGAACACGAAGTGGGAAAGTGTCGCCACCGCGCTGCAGGTCAGCGCATTTTCGTTCAAAGAGCTTGCCGTTGGTTTTCTTCCCTTGATGCGCGAACACGGTGGCTCGCTGGTCACTCTGGATTTCGACAATTCCACGCAGGCCTGGCCGAAATACGACTGGATGGGCGTTTCCAAGTCAGCTTTGGAATCGGTGACTCGATATTTGGCTCGCGATCTCGGCCGCTACAAGATTCGCGTCAACGCGGTCTGTGCAGGTCCATTGGCCACGCTGGCCGCGAGCGGGATTCCGGGCTTCAAGGATTTCGAAGAGGTGTGGGGAGTACGGGCGCCGCTGGGCTGGGACCTTCAGGACCGGACGCCTGTCGGCCGGGCCGTGGTCGCGCTCCTGTCCGACTACCTGAACATGACCACCGGCGAGCTCGTGCACGTCGATGGCGGCTACCACGCGATGGGAGCGGAATTGCCCCCGGCGGAGTGAATTCGGCCTTCGACCCCACATCTGGTGGACTGGTTGTCACAAGCCCGCAACATAGTGTTAGGCTCTCCCTCAATCAACGCCTTCAAGGAGGGACAGTTATTGCGGGAGTGCCTGGTGATCTACGTTGACGCCGCTCTCGACAGAAACGGCCGGGCAGGATGTGGCCTGGCCGTTTTCATTAGGGGCCGCGCCGTCTACACGGAATCGTTCGGCTTCTCTCATCTCGGCGGTTCGGCTCAGCTCGAGGCGCATGTGTGCGCCGGAGCGCTCGACCTCGCAGCGGCCCGCTGGCCTTATCACCGTGTGATCGTGCGTACGGATTGCGCGCCGGTCGTGCGCAGTCGGATGCCTTCGAGCGACAGCTTTCGCATTGCTGTGCACGAAGTGCGTGAACGATGCCGTCGCGGCTGGCGCGTCGTCCGTTATGTCAGCCGTAAAGCAAATCCTGCACATGAATTAGCACGCGAAGGCTTGAAGAGCATTTCGCGTCAGCCTGCACTCGCCGCCGCATGACCTGACAACTATTGGTGCGGAAAATCGTGGCTATACTGCGATTTGTTCGCTTCAAGTTTCTCTAGATCAGGGAGCCCGAAATGGCAGGAGAGGAAACCGCGCAGGGGCAAACAAGCACGGGCCGGCGTCGCGGTCGTCCACCGGGCAGCAAGACCAAGACCACGACACGACGCAGGCTTGGTGGCAATCAACTCATAGAGCAGTTGAACAGCATGGTCGCTGAGCTGATCAAAGAAAATCGCAAGCTCAAGCGCCAGGTGGAGAAGCTCACCGCGCGCGGGACGAAGGCCGCCAGCACCACCGTGGAGCGCAGCCTGCGCACCATCCAGCGCCGCGTGCAAAAAGCGCTCACCGGCACGAAGCAACGGCGGCGCCGGACGACTAAGCCGGCGGCAGCGACAAAGCGCCGAGCGACGACGACGAGGCGCCGCAGAAAATAGGGGTCCCCGCGAAGTCGAAGACTTCGTGGGGTAAAAAAGCGAGCTAGGCGTTACCCGCCTCCATCTTTTTGGCGGTCCGGTAGGCGTCGACGATGCTGAAGAGCCACAGGCCGCCGCCGCCGAGCTCCATGGGCACGCCGACTGCCGCGCCAATGACGGTCAGGTCGAGATCGGCGCCGAAGAACTGAAGGCCTCCGATGCCGACGAGGTAGGCCACACCCTTCACGTTGTGGCCGAGATAGAAGTGGCCCAGACCGGGGACGATCGCGAGTGCCGCCGCGAGCCCCGGGCTCTTGCGCGATTGCCGGGCGGCGGGGGCGGCTTGGTACGCACCCGACGCGGGAGCGCCGCATCTTGGGCAAGGCATGTTGGGGTTTGTGAGCAGCGCGCCGCACCGGCCGCATAGGACCTCAGACGCCATCCCCTCTAGGATGCCCGTTTTGATAGCCTCCAAATCGTGGATCTCGGCTTCACCGCGGACGAGGAAGCCTTCCGAGAAGAGGTCCGCGGCTGGCTTGCCAAGAACCTCCCCGCAGAGTGGCGCAACAAGGGTGTCGGTGGCTTTCGCGAGGAAGAGGAGACCGACCTCCAGCGCCAGTGGCAGCGCCGCCTCCATGACGCCGGCTGGCTCAAGCTCGCCTGGCCCAGGCAAGCGGGTGGTCGCGAAGCGAGCCCGGTCATGCAGGCGATCTACCAGGAGGAGATGGCGAAGGCCGGAGCGCCGATCATCCTGGGGCGCTTGGGTGTCAGCCTCCTCGCCCCCACGCTTCTCGTGCAAGGGACGCCCTGGCAACAGGAAACCTATGTCGAGCAGATCCTTTCCGGCGACCTGATCTTCTGCCAGGGATTCAGCGAGCCTGACGCGGGCAGCGACCTCGCGGGCTTGCGCGCTCGCGCGGAAAGGCGCGACGGCCACTGGGTCGTTAACGGGCAGAAAACCTGGTCGAGCGGCGCGCATTACGCCGACAAGAGCTTTCTGCTTGCGCGCACCGATCCCGACGCCGAGCCGCACAAGGGCATTTCGTTCTTCCTCATCGACATGCACCAGCCTGGTGTCGAGGTGCGGCGGATCCGCCAGATGACCGGGGGCGGTGAGTTCTGCGAGATCTTCCTCTCAGGCGCCGTAGTCGAGGACCGCGACGTCGTCGGCGAGCCAGGGGCGGGTTGGAAGATCGCGATGACCGTCTTCGGGTTCGAGCGTAGCGGCCTCGCCCAGGCGGCGCGCTTCGAGCGCGCTGTCGCCGAGCTTGCCGGCCTGGCCCGCGATCGCGGCGCCGGCTCTGACGCCACCGTCCGCCAGAAGGTCGCGCAGGCTCAGATCGAGGCGCATGTGTTCCGCCTCATCGGCCTCAGGAACCTCACGAGCGCGCAGCAAGGCCATGCGCCCGGACCGGAAGCGTCGCTCACGAAGCTCTACTGGAGCGAGATGGACAAGCGCATCCAGGAGACGGCGGTCGGCGTTCAGGGGGCCTACGGCGCGCTGGCGCCCGGCTCCCAGTTTGCGATTGAAGACGGCCGCTGGCAGTACGGATGGATGTGGGCGCAGGCGGAGACGATCTACGCCGGCTCGTCCGAGATCCAGCGCAACATCATCGCCGAGCGCGTGCTCGGGCTCCCCCGCGGCCGGTAGTGGCGACGACGGCTGTCCTCGACCGGCTGCGCGCTCGCATCGGTTCGACCGCGCCGCCCATCTCCGCCACCGTCGAAGCCGGCCACCTCAAGCGCTTCGCGGAGGCGATCGGCGATCCCAACCCGCGCTGGCTGCAAGAGGCCCCGCCTACGTTCCTGGTGGCGCTCGTTCCCGCTTCGATCCACCTCGAAGAGGCTGAGGAGTACGGGAAGGGATGGCTCAACGGCGGCAATCGTTTCGAGTATGTCGAGCCCGTCCAGGTGGGCGACCGCATCACCGCAACAGGACGCGTTGCGGACGTCTACGAGAAGACCGGATCGAGCGGTTCGCTGCTTTTCATCATCTTCGAGACCGAGTACGTCAACCAGCACGGGCGCACGGTGGCGCGTCTGCGCGGGACGGCGATAAGGCGATGAATCCGAAGGTCGGCGAAGAGCTTCGGGATCTTGTCAAGCACCCGACCACGCGCCAGCTCGTCCAGTACGCGGGCGCGCAGGGGGATTTCTACGAGATCCACTACGACCAGGACTTCGCTCGCAGTGTGGGCTTGCCGGGCGTGATCCTGCACGGGCTCCTCAAGGCTGCGTTTCTGGGCCAGCTGGTGACGGATTGGCTGGGAGAGGACGGCACGCTGAAGAGCTTCGAGGTCAGCTATCGCGGCATCGACGTGCCCGGCCGCCCGTACCTATGCCAGGGCAAGGTGACGAGGGTCGACGGCGATCAGGTCGAGCTGGAGGTCTGGGGCGAGGACTCAGAAGGCAACCGCACCACCCTTGGCAGCGCCAGCGTCGAGATGAAGGGCTGAGCGCGGAACCAGACGAAGGCGCGTATGACGAGCAGCACTGAGGCGTCGATCACGCAGTAGCCCCCCGCGATCACCGACGGCGGGTTGCCGGAGGGAATGTGCGTCCACGGCGCGACCGGCAGCCAAAACCAGTTGCCGAAGGATGTGCCGAATATCTCGAGCTCACCGGTCGCGATGAAGATGGCGGCGAACAGCGGCCACCGTGGCGAGCGCAGGACGAACCATGCGAACACGGGAAGGCACATGGCGCCCTGCAGGTCGACCCGGCCGGTGAGCAGCGGAAGCAGCGTCACGCCCAACAGCGCCCATGTGCCCGCGCCGGCGAGGACCACCCGAGCCACGCGGCGGCCGTAATCCATCACGACCGGAGTGCGCGCCGCGAGTAGTCCGAACAAGTAGACCAATCCGTGGCCAGGCGGCACGAACAAGGGGACGTTGTGGAGGCGATAGCGGTAGACGCCCCAGATCAGCGACCCGAAGATCTCGAAGCCCGTGGCGACGAAGACGCAGATCCAAACCTGCATGCGCTGTTCCTTGGGGGCCTTGAGCGCCGCGAGGTAAAGCACGGCGAACGTGAGGACGCCAAGTCCCCACTGTTGCCACAAGGCGGTGATGCGGCTGTCCGCGAGGAGCAGCAGAGGCGTGTAGGTGAGCAGATAGGCGTGCAGCCAGTAAGGCTTCAGTCGATCGAGCACCGACGAAATGGTAGCGGGGCCGGCTCCGAGCCAGCCCCGCTCAGGATCTGCTACTTGATGGTTCCGCGCTCGTCGATGAGGCTGCCCTGGAGGGTCCACCCGGTCCCACTCCAGTGGATCACCTGCTCCTGGGTGATGGGGAAGTGGTCGCTCGGGGTCGTCTTGACCTTTACGCCTGGAAGCAGGAACGGATTGGTTTCGTTGAGCCCTTTGGCGGCGATGTCCATCACGTTCTTGCGGGTCATGACTGAACCCGCCTGCGTGAGGATGTCGACCATGGTGTACGCGACCGCGACGCCGTAGATGTTGAAGCCGTCCATGACGTTGCAGGTCGTGCAGTTGGCGATGACGGTCTTGTAAAGCTTCATGCCGTCGTCACTGGCCCACTGCGGGTCGGTCGGGTCCTTGATGTACCCAACGCTGGTCACGTTTCCGAGCGCTGCGCCCGACTTCTGAGCAAGGCCCATGTAGACCTGCGGGTTCGATACAGAGTTGAGGTAGATCAGCGGCGCCCATCCGATCTTGGTCACGATCGCCAGAGAGCCGATCGTGAAGGCCGGCGTGGTGAAGAGGAACAGCGTGTCAGCGCCGGAGGCCTTCAGCTTCGACAGCTGCGCCGCGAGCGTCGGCACCGCTGCCGTGACGTCGTAGCTCTCCTTGTCCACGATCTGCGACGCGCTCGAGCCGAGCCCGTCGGTCAGGCCTTTCAGATAGTCCTGGCCGTAGTCGTCGTTCTGGTAGAGGACGCCGATCTTGGCGCTGGCGTGGTTGGCGAGGATGTCCTTGGCGTAGATGCGAGCCTCGCCCTGGTAGGGAGGCTGCCAACCGATCGTCCAGTTGTGCGAGCTGTAGTCCGCCATGAAGGTGGTGGCGCCGGTTGCCACGAAGAGCTGCGGCACCTTCTGAGTGTTGAGGTAGTCCCGGACCGAAGTCTGGGTCTGCGTTCCGAGGCCGCTGAACATCGCGAACACCTGGTCCTGCTCGACCAGCTGCTTGGTCAGCGTGACGGCATTGGCCGGGGTGTAGGCGTCATCGAGGATCTTGAACTTGATCATCCTGCCGTTGACGCCGCCCTTGGTGTTGTTGACGTAGGTGAAGTAGGCGTTCTCAGCGTTCGCGATCGTCCCATACGCTCGAGCCGGCCCGGACTGGGCGATCGTGTTGCCGAGGAGAATCGAGTTGCTCGTGATGCCAACGTCGCTCTGGGCCGCGGGGGTGTTGGAGCCTCCGCAGGCGGCCAGGGTCACGAGAAAGGCTGCGAGCACCCCAAGACGTGGTCCCATTTTTGCCATAGAAGCTCCTCCTGTTTTTCTGCCCATGTATTTAAACAGTCTGGGGGTCGGACGGCATTTGTCCACTTCCCCGATCACCGGCGCCGCGGAGCCGCGCCTGCAGGCGGCCGTAGCCGGCGGTGACCAGGCCCACGACCCCGTTGGGGGCGAAGATCATGATCGCGATCAGCAGCGCCCCATAGCTGACCTGCGGCCCCGCGTTCTTGAAAGCTGCGGCTATCCCGGTCGGGATCCAGGGCTGTGAGGCGACGAACTGGCTGGATACGATCGGCAGCCAGAAGGTGAAGATGCCGCCCACCAGCGGACCGGCGATCGAGGCCAGGCCGCCGATGACGGCGCCCACGAGCAGCTGGAAAGACAGGGCCAGCGGAAAGGTGTCTGGGCTCACGAACCCGATGCTCAGGCCGTAAAGCGCTCCCCCGATGCCCGCGTAGAAGGCTGAGATGCCGAACGCCATGGTCTTGTATGCGGCGACGTTGATGCCGGATGACGCCGCTGCCACCTCGCGGTCGCGGATCGCCCGCATCGCCCGGCCGGGGCGGTGGCGAACGAGGTTCCACGCAAGCCAGAACAGCAAGAGTGCGAGGACGAGGCTCACGTAGTACAGCCACTGGTCGCTCGTCATCTCCTGTCCGCCGGTCACGGCGCCAAAGGCGTCCTTGGCGAACTGCGGTGGGTCGGGCGGTGTCAGGAGGATGCCCTGCACCCCTCCGGTGAGCTGAACCGGGCGCTTGATGAGGCTGGGCGCGACCACGGCAAGGGCAAAGGTCGCCAGCGCGAGATAGAGCGCCGAAAGTCGAAGGGCGGGGATGCCCAGGGCGAAGCCGACCACCCCGGTGAGGAGGCCCGCGATCGGGATGGTGATGAGGTAGTCGACCTGGTACCGGTGGATGAGGATCGCGCTCGTGTAGGCGCCCACCGCCATCAACGCGCCGTGACCCAGCGAGATCTGGCCGCTGTAGCCGACCAGGATGTTGAGACCCATGATCACGATCGCGAAGATGAGCACCTGCGTCCACTCGCTGCTCTGGAAGCTCGTGACCACCGTCGGCAGCCCGATGAAGAACAGCAGCGCTATGACGCCGAGGAAGTAACGGGGCGGCGCGCTGCGCAGACGCTGCATCTATACGTTGCGCGCGGCCGCGCGGCCGAACAGGCCGTTTGGTTTGATCACCAGCACACCGACGATGATCGCCAGCGCGACCGCCAGCTCGAGGTCGCCTCCGACGACATACGCGCCGACCAGGTTGACCGTGACGCCGACGATCAGGCCGCCCACCACCGCGCCGAGCGGGCTGTCGATGCCGCCGAGCACCGCCGCGGCGAAGGCATAAATGATGATCGTCTGCATCATGTTCGGCTCCAGCAGCAGGATGGGC
Source organism: Chloroflexota bacterium (assembly GCA_005883585.1). Lineage (GTDB taxonomy): Bacteria > Chloroflexota > Dormibacteria > Dormibacterales > Dormibacteraceae > UBA10449. The sequence continues at coordinate 23,326 of VBFD01000010.1, read as the reverse complement.
GCGACCATGATCCCCGACACCGCCCCGACCGCGGACGCGAGCCCCCAACCCAGCGCGAGCATCCAGCTCACGCGCACCCCGAGGAGGCGGCTGGCCTCGGGGTGGTGGGCGGCGGCGCGCAACGTGAGCCCGAGCGTCGTGCGCTGAAGCAGCAGGTAGATCGCTACCAGGACGATCGCCGACACCACGATCACGCTCAGGTCCTGGTAGCTCGCGAAGGCGCCGAAGATGTTCACGGTGTGGGCTGAGAAGGGGCTCGAGAAATAGTTGGGCGTGTATCCGAACAGAAATCCTGCGGCGCCGTTGATGAGGGTCGCGAGGCCCAGGGTGACGATCACAAGCGTGAGCACGGGCGCGCGTTCGACGGGCCTGATGACCGCTCGCTCGATCAGCACGCCGCCCACGAAAGCGAGCCCGAGCGTGAGCGGGAAGGCGATGAAGTAGTTGACCCCGTGGCTGATCAACGTGTAGGCGATGAAAGTCGCGAACATCGCCATCTCGCCCTGGGCGAAGTTGACCAGGCCCATCGCGTTGTAGATCAGGACCAGCGCGAGCGCGAGGCTGGCGAAGATGCCCCCGCTGGCGATGCCGCTCACGACCTGCTGGATGAGTTCCTGCACTAGTGTCTCGCCCCCGAGGTCCGCCGCAAAATTCGCGGCATCGGCGGCCGGAGCCAAGGAGCCGACGAGCACGTGAGGGAGCGCATCGCATAGATGCGCGACCGAGCGCGCGCAGGAGGCGACGCCGGCTTCAGCGCCGCAGGCGCCCGGCCGACTAGGCCGCGAAGGTGCAAGGAACTTCGGGGGTGGGACACTCTAGTACCCGAGGTACGACCGGCGGACTGATTCGTTGCCTTGCAGCTCAGCGCTCGCGCCGTGGACCGCGACGTGGCCCACCTCGAGCACATACGCCTGGGTCGAGATCTCGAGCGCGAGGCGTGCGTTTTGCTCGACGAGCAGCACTGCGACCCGGTCGGCCTCGTTGATGGTGCGGATGATCTCGAAGATGGAGCGCACGACGATCGGCGCGAGCCCCAACGAAGGCTCGTCGAGCAGCATCAGCCGCGGCTTCATGAGCAGCGCGCGCCCCACCGCCAGCATCTGCTGCTCGCCGCCGGACAGCGTGCTCGCGGACAGCCGGCGCCGTTCGCGCAGCACCGGGAAATACTCGAACACGCGGTCGTAATCCTTGCGGACGGCGGCTCGATCCTTTCGCGTGTGCTCGCCCAACCGCAGGTTCTCGTCGACGGTCAGCTCGGTCAGGATGCCCCTGCCCTCGGGGACGTGCGCGATGCCGCCGCGCACGATGTCCTCGGTCGGCATCCGGCGGAGCGATCGACCGGCGAACCGGATCTCTCCGAGCCATGGCACGCCCCCGGTTATGGCGCGAAGCGTGGTCGTCTTGCCCGCGCCGTTGGCGCCGAGCAGGGAGACGATGCCGCCTTCGGGCACCGAGAGCGAGACTCCATGGAGCACCGACGTGGGCCCGTAGCCGCAGCGGACGTCTTCGAGCTCCAGCAGGGCCGTCATGCGGCGCCCAGATAGGCTTCGATGACCACCGGGTTCCGCTGCACGTCGGTCGGGCTGCCCTCGGCGATCTTCTTGCCGAAGTCGAGGACGACCACGTGGTCCGAGATGCCCATGACAAACCCCATGTGATGCTCCACGAGCAGCATCGTCATGCCCAGCTCGGTGTGGACGCGGCGAAGGAGGCGGACCATCCCGTCGACCTCTTCATGGCTGATGCCGCCGGCCGGCTCGTCCAGAAGCAGAAGGCGCGGTTTGGAGACGAGGGCACGCGCGAGCTCGACGCGTTTCTGCGTGCCGAAGGGAAGGGTTGCGACGGGAAGGCCCGCCAGCTGTGAGATGCCGACGAAGTCGAGAGCCTCTAGCGCCCGTTTCTTGGACGCCGTCTCGGCGTTCAACGCCGACGGCAGCGGCACCGAAGCCTCGAGCCAGCCGCTGCGCGTTTTGATGTGGTCGCCAACCAGGACGTTTTCGAGCACGGTCATGGAGCGGAAGAGCGCGAGGTTCTGAAATGTCCGCGCCACACCGTGGCGGATCACCTCGTGCGGCGCCATCTGCGTGACCGCCAAGCCGTCCACGGTCACGCTGCCGGCGGATGGTCTGTAGACGCGCGTGATGATGTTGAAGAGGGTGGTTTTGCCGGCGCCGTTGGGTCCGATGAGCCCGACGACCTGGCCCGCTTCGACCGAGAACGTCACGTGGTCGAGGGCGACGACTCCTCCGAATCTGACGGCGAGATCACGCACTTCGAGGAGCGCCACTTCGCGCGTCAGTCTAAGGACGCCCGCGTTTCGCGGCCACTACGCAGGTGGGTCGGGGGGCGCGGGTGGAGACGCATCTCCGGGCGGCGGCTGCATCTGTGGAGCCGGTGGCTCAGGCGTGGCGGATGCAGTGCTTCGCTGCGGAGGTGGTCCGATGTCCGGGCGGGAACTTCTATGGACCACCGACGCCGACGGCAAGACCGGCGTGCGGTCCACTCGCATCAACAGCCAGTACGCCAGCGCGGCAAGGATCGCGAGCAGGCCGATGATCGGCAGGAAGACGAACGGTGGTCTCGTGATCACATCCAAACCGCTGTGCCCAGAGTTGGTCGTGAGCACGACCGGTGACGCGCTCGGGGTTGGAGACGGCGACTCCAACGGCGTCGGGGACGGCGATGGCGATGGCGATGCGGCCGGTGTCGGCGTGGGCGGACCCTGAAGGGTGAAGTTGGCGCAAGGCTTCGGCGGCACGCTCGCACACAGGTGGTGGACGCCCGGGCTGTCGCCGGGGAAGGGTGTCACCGACTTGGTGAAATTGCCATTGCCGTCGGCGGTCACGCTCGCGGCCACGTGCGACTGGTCGTCCCAGTAGAGGTTCATCGACTCGTTGGGGAGGAAGGACGAGCCGGTCACCGACACGAGCACAAGCCAAACCGGTACGACGACCAGGACCTTGAGGAACCTCACTCGAAGGCCGAAGGGTACCTCAGATCGGGGGCCACGGGATCGACCAGGCGGACGACGGTTCCGGGAATCGCCACCGTGGATCCAGGATGCCGCGGAGGCGGCGCCGCAGCATGTCGACCTCCGGCGGTTCGAGCAGGCGGTGAATGCGCCTCGCCAGGTCGCCTGACTGAAGGCTGCTGAGCGCCCGCTCCACGTCGTCGCACAGGTCGCTCGGCAGCCGCTCGCCGGCGAAGTTCCAGATCACGGTCCGCAGCTTCTGGTTGGTGTGGAATGTGAGCCCGTGGTCGATGACCCAGACGCGGTTCTCGCCATCGAACAGGCAGTGGCCTGACTTGCGGTCGGCATTGTTGGTGATGACGTCGAACAGTGCGACCCGGATCCACGTCTCTCGGAATGAGGACTGCTCGGAAAGAAAGTGCCGGTTGTCGGAATCCACGAAGAGCTGGACCATGCCGACGCCGTGCGGGGCGCGGCGGCGCACCACAGTCGGCGGGATGTTCGGCCAGCCGATGACCTTGCTGAGCTGGTAGGCCGCGACCTCCCTCTTGTACAGCGTGCCGGCCTGGAAGTCCCAGAGCGGTGACTCGCCGCGCGCCGGCTTGTACACCACACGCAATCCGGCGGGCTCATGCGGCTCGAGGGTGGCGAGAAACGTGTAGTTGGATGCCCCATGGAGCACGCCCGCAAGCCGCATCTCAGGCAGCGTGGTGAGCAGGCGCTCCGCCTCCTCGGGCTGCAGGTCAGAAGATCGGTCGGGCACCGTTGCTGACCGGGCAGGGATGGCCGGCGGGGTCCATGGGCAGGCCGCAGCGCGGGCACAAAGGCCGCCCGGCGGTCAGCACGTTCTCGGCTTGTTTGGAGAAGGCACGGACCTGCTGATGGCTGAGCCAGAAGCGAACGCTCGGAGATTCTGTCGGTGCCTCTTCCTCGCCTGCGGCCGTCTCGCTGGCGACCAGGACGAACATGCGCCGGTCCTCGTGGTATCCGAGGCCCATCTCCCCGACCTGCCACTCCGGCTCACCGGGCAAGAGATTCGCGTCCTTGCTCGGCACCTCTGCCGCTTCGATGCCCTGGGCGGCCATCATCTGCTGCAGGCGCACGAGCAGAGCCTGGATCTGCGACTTCTCACACGTCAGCGTCACGGTGCGACCTGAGCCGCTGGCGAGCAGGAAGAACTGGCGCTGCCCCGGCTGGCCGACCGCCGCGACGGCGATCTGGTCGACAGGGTCGAGCTCGAAAATAGGCATCGGGGAAAGACTACCGGGAACGGGTTTCAGGTCCGAATGCATGGGGAAGAAGGTGAGAGGTTGACAACTGAAATTCGCGCCCGTCGTGGCGCGGGAGGAATAGCAAACAGATGCCGAAAACCGTAGGAATCGACCTGGGGACGACCAACTCGGTCATCGCCGTCATGGAAGGCGGCGAGCCTGTCGTCATCCCGAACGCTGAAGGTTCGCGGACCACGCCCTCGGTCGTCGCGTTCACCAAGACCGGTGAGCGGCTGGTCGGCACGCTTGCCCGCCGGCAGGCCGCCGTGAACCCCGAGAACACCGTCTACTCCATCAAGCGCTTCATGGGGCGCAAGTTCGCCGAGGTGGAGTCCGAGCGGAAGATCGTCCCGTACCAGGTGAAGCCTGGCAAGGACGACCGCGTCGTTGTCCACGTCCCCGCAACGGACAAGGACTACACGCCCGAAGAGATCTCGGCGATGATCCTGCAGAAGCTCAAGACCGACGCCGAGGCCTACCTTGGCGAGAAGGTCACGGACGCGGTCATCACCGTGCCCGCGTACTTCAACGACTCGCAGCGGCAGGCGACGAAGAACGCCGGCCAGATCGCGGGCCTCAACGTGCTCCGCATCATCAACGAGCCCACCGCGGCATCGCTCGCTTACGGGCTCGACAAGAAGGCCAACGAGACGATCCTGGTCTTCGACCTCGGTGGTGGAACCTTTGACGTCTCAGTCCTCGATGTGGGCGACGGCGTCTTCGAGGTCAAGTCCACCAACGGTGACACCCACCTGGGCGGCGACGACTACGACCGTCGGGTCGTGGACTGGCTGGCCGATGAGTTCAAGAAGCAGAACGGCATCGACTTGAAGACCGACCGGCAAGCCCTGCAGCGGCTCACTGAGGCTGCGGAGCGGGCCAAGATCGAACTTTCGAGCAGGCTCGAGACGACGATCAACCTGCCATTCATCACCGCGGACCAGACCGGCCCGAAGCACCTCGAGATGACGCTCACGCGCGCCAAGTTCGAGTCACTGACCGCCGATCTCACCGAGCGGTGTCGCGGTCCGTTCCTGGCTGCGCTCAAGGACGCCAACCTGACGCCGCAGCAGATCGACGAGGTGGTTCTCGTCGGTGGATCGACCCGCATGCCGGTCATCCAGCAGCTCGTGAAGAACCTGCTTGGCGGAAAGGAAGCCCACAAGGGCGTCAACCCGGACGAGGTGGTCGCTGTCGGGGCCGCCATCCAGGCCGGAGTGCTCAAGGGAGAGGTCAAGGACATCCTGCTCCTCGACGTCACCCCGCTTTCGCTCGGCGTCGAGACGCTGGGCGGGGTCGCCACCAAGGTGATCGAGCGCAACACCACGATCCCGACGTCGCGGTCGCAGGTGTTCTCCACCGCGGCCGACAACCAGACTTCGGTCGAGGTTCACGTTCTGCAAGGCGAGCGCGAGATGGCGCGCGACAACCGCACGCTCGGTCGCTTCCACCTGGACGGGATTCCACCCTCACCGCGGGGCATGCCCCAGATCGAGGTCACGTTCGACATCGACGCGAACGGCATCCTCAACGTAAAGGCCCAGGACAAGGGCACCGGCCGCGAGCAGTCGGTGACCATAACCGCGTCGTCCACCCTTGCGAAGGATGAGGTCGAGCGGATGGTCAAGGAGGCCGAGGCGCACGCCGGCGAGGACCGCGCGAAGCGTGAAGAGGTCGAGCTTCGCAACCAGGCGGACCACATGATCCACCAGGCCGAGAAGGTCATCAAGGACAACGCCGACCGGATCCCGGACGACGTCAAGACCGAGGTGAACACGAAGCTGGAGGCGCTGAAGAGCGCGGCCAAGGGTTCGGACACGAACGCGCTGAAGCGGTCGATGGACGATTTCAACGAGGCGCTCCAGAAGATCGGCCAGCACATCTACCAGGGCGCGGGCGCGGGGGGCGGGACCTCGTCGTCGGCGCAGTCGGACGGCCACGAAGGTGGCGAGAGCGGTGAAAAGAAGAAAGAAGAGGATGTCGTCGACGCCGACTACAGGGAAGTCAACTAAAACCCAATCGTAAGACCCGCCAAAGGGCTCGGACTTCCGTCCGAGCCCTTACCTTTCTCTGGACGTGGTCTGGTCGCTGACCCTCGATGCGTACGTCCGGGCCAGGACCAGGCTGTGGGCAGCCGCCGGCCTTTGGGGCGGGCTGCTCCTCATCGGCGTCGACATCTATGTCGCCGTCGTCACTTACATCCCGCAGTACCGGGTGCGCAATGACTTCCGCCTCATCTACGGGGCGGCCCTAACCGGTCTACACCAGGGCTACGGCCATCTTTACGACCTGGCCGCGCAGAAGCAGGCGGTCGAAGGGCTGGGTGCGGGTTTCTACTGGTCGCCGTTCCTGAACCCGCCGCCGCTCGCCTGGCTCGTCTCCTTGGCGTTTTCCCGGTCGCCTTCGGAGTCATGGTCGGCCAGCCCGAGGCGCTCGTCGTCGCCGCGGTCGCTGCGTGCTGGTGGTTTGCCGAGCGCGACCGATCGGTGGTCGCCGGGTTGGTTTTGAGCGCGATCGCGCTCAAGCCGCAGCTGGCGCTTTTCGTCCCGCTCTGCCTGCTCGTGTCGGGGCACGCTCGCGTCTTCGGAGCGTGGGCGTTGGCCACCGCCGTCATCGCACTGGTCGCGCTGGCGATGCTGGGCGCTGACGGCTTCGGCCGCTACCGCGACGTGTTGAACCTCGCGTCTCAGTGGGAGATCACGAGGCGCTATGCGTTTTCGGGCCTGGTCGGAGTCGGCCCGCCGCTCTATGTCAGCGAGGCGATCGTTGCTGCGGTGACGTTGCTGGCGGCCTGGCGCCATCGGGGCGGAGGCGCCGGCATGCCGATTGCGGCGGGCATCGTCGGGTCGCTCCTGTTCACTCCTTATGTCGGCTTCCAGGATTTCGCGATCCTGTTCGTGGCGGGCTGGTTGATTCTCCGGTCCAAACCGTCGGAGTGGCAGGTCGGGGCGCTGGTCGTGGGCTTCGTGCTGCTCGAGTTCTGCCTCGTTCTGCTACCCGCGCTCATCCTTCTCGTCGAGTCGTTGCTGCTGATTTCGCTGGCATGGCCATCGGGGTTCCGAGGCATCAACCAGGGTCGGGTCGCGCCGCCGGCCGCGCGTGGGAGCTAGGTGTGGAGCCGACGATGAGATTCGAACTCATGACCTGCCACTTACGAGGCGGCTGCTCTGCCAGCTGAGCTACGTCGGCATTTCACGCGATGAATGCGATTTTTCTTCGGGCGCCTAGGCTACCATCGAGACAATGAGGACACTCGACGTGGAACGGCTGGCAGACGGCGAGTACGACCTCATCAAGCCCCTGCTCGTCGAGCTGCACATGGGTGAGCAGGCCCACTACTCCGACCACCCGCAGCTCCGGCGCGAAGAGATCGAAAACCACCTGGCGACAGTGCCGTCGACCTTCCGCGGCGAGAACGTCGTCTTCGCGGTGCGGGACGAGATCGGCGAAGTGATCGGCTTCTCCTGGGTCGTCCTTTTCGACCCTGGCACCGGCCTCGAGGGCGAGGTTGCGGAGGTCTATGTCTCGCCTGAACATCGCGGCCGCGGCGTTGGCGAGATGCTCATGCAGCAGGCGGTCCGGCTGTTCCGCGAGCGGCGTGTCACGCTCGGCTACGTCTGGACGCGCCCGGACAACGAGGCGGCGGTCCGGCTCTACCAGTCCGCCGGTTTCGAGCACAACCGGCAGCTCGTGCTGACCTGGTACCCGACCGAGCAGTTAGGGCCAACCTAAACTCGCAGGGTGAGATCTGAGGTCGCCGGGCGAGACGCGCCCGACGACTCGAACGCGGCCAAGACAGATGGACTGCCCGCCAGACGCGGCCCCTGGAGGCCGGTCATGCTCGTGGTGGCGGTGGTGGCGCTCGCGGCGCTCGTCGCAGGTGGGGTCACGCTGGGCGTCCTCCAGCTGCAGTCGCCGACGAACCCCCAGTCGGTCAATCTCCGGTCGGGAGTCACGATCTCCGAGGATTCCGCCATCGTCCAGGCCGCCGCCCGAGCCAAGCCGGCGGTCGTCAGTGTGGTCACCCAGCTGCAGCCTTCGGTCAGCGGCGGCTCCGGCTACCTGGCGACGAGCGACGGGTACATCGTCACCAACGTGCAGGTGGTGGCGCACTCGAGCACGCTGACTGTGCTCCTGCTCGGCGACACCAAGCCTCACAAGGCGCGCCTGGTCGACTATGACTGCCAGACGGGCGTGGCGGTGATCAAGGTCGACCAGGTCAGTGGGCTGCCGACCCTGGCGTTCGCCGACCCGACCGCGCTCGTGCAAGGCCAGGTCCTCGTGGCCGTGGGCGGCCCGCTCAACGGCAGCTCGGTTGCCCGCGGCATCATCAGCGCCCTGCACCGGCCGGTCAAAGTGACCGACCCGGTGGCCTCGGACCAGAGCGTCGAGATCGGTGACACGATCCAGACCGACGCGGTGATCGACCCCGGCACCGCGGGCGGCCCGCTGCTCAACGTCGGCGGCCAGGTGATCGGCGTTTCGATGGCCGCGCAGGCGTCGAGCGGGGGCTTTGGCCTCAATACTGCTGACATCCAGGACGACGTCCAGCAAATCCTGTCGAGCGGCCAGCTGGTGGTCGCCTCCATGGGCGCAACCAGCACGGTGCTCACCCAGCAGGCCGCCGCGCTCATCGGCGCGCCGGAGGGGAGCCGGGTGGCCGCAGTCGACAGGGTCGGGCCCGCGGCGACGGCCGGGCTGCAGCCCGACGATGTCATCACTCAGTTGGACGACGTCACCGTCGACACCGCGCACCCGCTGCCGCTGCTGCTCCGATCGCGCTTCCATCCGAACCAGCGCGTCACCGTCACCTACACGCGTGGAAACACGTCAACCCAGGTGCAGCTGACGCTGGTGGGCGCACACCCGGCCTGCTGATGACCGAACCAGGCGGCATGGGGATCAGGACCCGGATCGGCGAGGCGCTGGCCGGGGCTGTGCGCTCGCTGGGAGTCGATGGAGAGCTGCCCGACCTGGAGCTCGGGCGGGCGAAGGGCCTCGGCCACGGTGACTATGCGAGCCCGGCAGGGCTCAAGCTGGCGCGCGTGCTGCGCAAGGCACCGCCCCAGATCGCCGAGACGATCGCGAAAACGATCGCCGTTCCCGACGGGGCGGCGACCGCGGAGGCTGCTGGCGGCTACATCAACTTCAGGCTTACGGCGGAGTGGCTGCAGCAGCTCGTCGCCGATGTTGCCTCACGCGGCGGTGATTACGGCGCGGCCGATCTCGGCCGCGGCGAGCGGCTCCAGGTGGAATTCGGAAGCATCAACCCGACCGGGCCCATGCACATCGGCCACGGCCGCGGCGTGATCCTCGGGGATTCGATGAGCCGGCTGCTCGACTTCACCGGCCACAAGGTCGAGCGCGAGTACTACGTCAACGATCAGAACACGCAGGCCCGCCGGTTCGGCGCGTCAGTGTGGGCGCGAATGCACGGAGAAGAGCCGCCCGAGGGCGGCTACGCAGGCGCGTATGTGACTGAGCTCGCCGAGATGGCGAAGCGCGACCTGGGCGACCTCGATTCCCTGCCGGTCGAGGAGGCGCAGACGAAGGTGCGGGCGTATGCGATCGGCGTGATCGTGGAGCAGCTGCGGGCCAGCGTCGCCCGACTGAACGTGCGTTACGACGAGTGGTTCCCGGAGTCTCGGCTCTGGGAGCAGGGGCTGCCGCAGGCCGCCATCGAGCGGCTGCGCGAGTCCGGCTTCCTCAAAGAGCGGGAAGGCGCTCTTTGGTTTGGAGAAGCGGATGACGAGGAGGAGGACCGCGTCGTCATCCGCTCCAATGGGGAGCCGACCTACTTCGCTTCAGACCTCGGCTACCTGGTGAGCCGCTTCGAACGACGGCACTTTCATCGCGTGGTCGAGGTGTGGGCTTCAGATCATCACGGCTACGTGGCGCGAATGAAAGGTGCCGCGGCCGCGCTTGGCGTCGACCCGGAGATGCTCGTGATCATCCTCCACCAGATGGTCAACTTGAAAGAAGGCAAGATGTCGAAACGGGCCGGACGCTTCGTACCGCTCGACGAGCTGGTCGACAAGGTCGGGGTCGACGCGGTGCGCTACTTCTATCTGTTGCGGTCGCCCGACACGACGATCGAGTTCGACCTCGAGCTCGCGCTGACGCAAAGCAGCGAGAACCCCGTGTATTACGCGCAATACGCGCATGCGCGGCTCGTCAACGTCGAAGGCACCGCGAGCGAAAAGCACCGTCGGCTGCCCGAGCGTGCGAACGTGGCGCTGCTCGTCCACCCGTGGGAGCTCGAGGTCGCGCGCGAGCTTGCGTTCTGGCCGGAGGTCGTCGAGGACGCAACTCGCCTTCTCGAGCCCCATCGCATTCCTTATTACGTGCATGACCTTTCGACCGCCGTGCACCGCTTCTACCACGCCGGCAACGAGACGGCCGAGCATCGTGTGGTCGTGGACGACCCGGATCTCACCCGGGCGCGCCTCGAGCTGTGCCGCGCGGCGCGTCACACTTTGAAGAAAGCCCTCGACCTCATCGGCGTCACGGCCCCAGACCGGATGTAAGGAGACAGAGATTTGGACGTCACCTGGCTTGGACACGGCTGCTTCCGGCTTCGGGGCCGCAGCGCCGCCGTGGTCACGGACCCGTACCCGCCCGCGATCGGCCTGAAGCTGCAGCGGCTCGACGCCGACCTCGTCACCATCAGCCACGAGCACGAGAACCACAACTACGCGCAGGCGGTCCGCGAGGCGTATGAGATCCGAGGACCGGGCGAGTACGAGGTCGCGGGCGTGGCGGTGATCGGCGTGCCCACCTATCACGATGCGGACAAGGGCGCGAAGCACGGCCGCAACACGGTCTATCTGATCGAGATCGACGACGTCCGGGTATGCCACCTCGGCGACCTCGGTCACAGCCTCGACGACGCCCAGGCCGAGACCCTGGCCTCCGCCGACGTCCTGCTCGTCCCCGTGGGCGGGCGGACGACGATCAGCGCCACGCAGGCCGCCGAGGTGGTGCGGCAGCTAGAGCCTCGCTACGTGGTGCCCATGCATTACGCCGTGCCTGGCCTGAAGCTGTCCCTCGACCCGATCGACAGGTTCCTCAAGGAGATGGGGCTGACGGCCGGAGAGGCGCAGGCGAAGCTGTCGGTCCAGGCCTCGTCGGGCGAGTACGACACCAAGTTGGTCTTGCTGGAGCCAAAAGCAGAACCGAAGAGCTAACTCCACCAACCGAAATGTTTGGTGGGGCCTCCGACCCGGTAAGATTTGAAAAACCGCCCTGGAGGTCGCCTATGTCGAAGTACGTTTTCGTGACCGGGGGTGTCGTCTCCTCGCTCGGCAAGGGGATCACCGCGGCGTCGCTCGGGAACATCCTGAAGGCCCGCCACCTCAGCGTCTCCCTGCAGAAGCTGGACCCTTACCTCAACGTCGATCCCGGGACCATGAGCCCCTACCAGCACGGCGAGGTGTTCGTCACCGACGACGGCGCGGAAACCGACCTCGACCTCGGCCATTACGAACGGTTCGTCGACGAGAACCTGACGGTCGCATCGAACGTGACCACCGGCAAGATCTACCAGGAGGTCATCGCGCGCGAGAGGCGCGGCGACTACCTCGGGGCCACCGTCCAGGTCATCCCGCATGTGACCAACGCGATCAAGGAGAAGATCCTCAGAGCCTCACGTGATCCACAGGCCGACGTGGTTGTGGTCGAGGTGGGTGGGACGGTCGGTGACATCGAGAGCCTGCCTTTCCTCGAGGCGATCCGCCAGCTCAAGAACGATGTCGGCCGTCAGAACGTCTTCTACGTCCATTGCTCTCTGGTCCCCGTGATTCGCGGCGAGGAGGCCAAGACCAAGCCCACTCAGCACTCCGTGCATGCGCTGCGGGCGATCGGCATCCAGCCCGACGCGATCATCTGCCGCTCGGAGAAGCCGATCGGCGCGGACCTCAAAGAGAAGATCGCGCTGTTCTGCGACGTGCCCCGCGAGGCGGTGGTCTCCGTTCCCGACGTGGACTCGATCTATGAAGTTCCGTTGATGCTCGAGGCTTCCGGGTTGGGCAAGGTGATGGCCAAGCACTTCGAGCTCGACGAGGTCGCGCACGCGCCGGAGAACGGCCCGTGGATCGAGATGGTCGAGCACATCAAGCACCCGCGGGCGACCGTGCCGATCGCGCTGGTGGGCAAGTACGTCGCCCTGCCTGACGCATACCTGAGCGTCATCGAGTCTTTGAAGCACGCGGGCGTGCACCACAACCTGGCCGTGGACATCCGCTGGGTCTCCTCTGAGAAGCTGGACGCGGGCGACACCTCACCGCTGATGGGCGTCGCCGGCATCGTCGTTCCCGGAGGATTCGGCTATCGCGGCATCGAGGGCAAGGTGCAGGCGTCTCGATACGCGCGCCACAATCGCATCCCTTATCTCGGTCTGTGCCTGGGCATGCAGTGCGCAGTCATCGACTTCGCGCGCGAGGCCCTCGACGCACCCGACGCCAATTCCACCGAGTTCGCGGCTTTCACATCGACGCCGGTGATCGACCTGATGCCCGAGCAGCGAAACATCGACCAGATGGGCGCGTCGATGCGCCTGGGTCTGTATCCATGCAAGCTCGTCCCTGGGTCGCTCGCGCACAAGGCTTATGGCGAAGAGGTCGTTTACGAGCGCCACCGTCACCGCTTCGAGTTCAACAACGAGTACCGCGAATCGCTCGGCGAGGCCGGGATGGTGTTCAGCGGTATATCGCCCAACGGGCGCCTGGTGGAGATCGTCGAGCTGGCGGGCCACCCGTGGTTCGTCGCGACTCAGTTCCACCCCGAGTTCCGGTCACGACCCAATCGCGCGCACCCGCTGTTTCGCGATTTCGTGCGTGCGGCGTTTCTGCAGAGCGGCATCGACCAGATGGAGCTCCGCCCGGCCGAGCTGCTCGAAGAGCGGGAACTCGACTAGAGCAGCGGGGAACCGAAAGCCATGCAGGACCCATCTCGAAACTATGTCGGCGCGCGTCGCGAGCTCGCCCTCGAGCTCGTGCACGCGACCGAGGCGGCGGCCCTTGCCTCAGCGCGCCTGCTGGGACGGGGTGACGAAGATCGCGTCCATGAGGTCGCCGGCGAAACGATGCGAAGGGTCCTGGAGGAATCGGCGCTCTCGGGAATCGTCGTGCTCGGCTCGCGGAATGAAGCGATCCTCCCGCCTGGAACGTCGCTGCCCGGCGCCGAGCCACCGCTGGATTTCGGCTTGTTCCCGGTTGAGGGCGCCGGTCAGGTAGCGCGCGGATATGCAAACGCCGTCTCGATCGTGGCCGCGGTCGACCGAGGCGGCTTTGCGCAGCTGCCCGCGGTTTGGTATGCGGAAAAGATCGTGGCCGGGCCGGCCGCACGCGGAGCGGTCGACCTCGACGACTCGATTGCCGACAACCTTCGGCGCATTGCTTTCGCACGTGACGCGCGCGTCCAGGATCTGACGGTCGCGGTTCTCGACCGCCCGCGTCACCAGGAGCTCATCGCCGAAGTTGCCGCAGCCGGGGCCAGGATCATGACCCTCGAGGAAGGCGACATCGCGGGCGTGGTGATGGCCGCCATGCCGGGTACGGGCGTCGACGCTGCGATCGGCATCGGCGGCCTGCACGCGACGGTGGTGGCCGCGTGTGCGGTCCGCTGCCTCGGCGGCGCGATGCAGGCGCGGCTGTGGCCCCGAAACGACGAGGAGCGCGCGCTTCTGGGCGAATCGGCCTCGCGCTCGTACGGGGTGGCCGACCTCGTGCCGGCGGTGGATGTCGCCGTCGCCATCACCGGGATCACCGGCGGACAGCTGCTGCCGGGGGTCGTTTTCGGGAGCGGGTACGCGGAAACCTCGTCCCTGCTCATGTCCAGCCGCCAGGCCACGATCCGTCGCCTGACCACACGCCACCACACGGTGGGGGAATCCAGCTAGGGCCGCTCCGGGTAGTCCGGATTAGGGCGCAACGGGCCGGGGTATCACATACAGAAGAGATGGAAGACAGGAACCAGCTGCCGCCGCCGCCACAGATCTATCCGGTGACGTCGGACATCCCGCCGACTTCGCCGTATCACTACTCGCCCGCGCCGTCGCGGCGGGCAAGTCGCGGCGTCCTGGGCGGCCTCGCCGCGGCCGCGGCCGCTGCGTTCGCCTACGGCAAGTACGCCCTGCTGCTCCTCTTCAAGATCCCGTTCGCGACCACCCTCCTCTCGCTCCTGGTCAGCTTCGGTGGCTACGCGATCTTTTACGGCCCATGGTTTGCGGTCGCCCTGGTGACGATGATCCTGGTCCACGAGATGGGTCACGTCATCGAGATCCGGCGCCAGGGCATGCAAGCGACAGCGCCGATTTTCATCCCCTTCCTCGGCGCGGCGATCTTCCAGCGCTCCCACCCGACCGACGCGCTGAAGCAGGCTCAGATCGGCATCGCCGGCCCAATCGCCGGCACGATCGGAGCCACGGCCGCGTTCGCTCTCTATGGCAGCACCCACATCGAGGTATTCCTGCTGGCGGCCTGGTTGGGGTTCTTCCTCAACCTGTTCAACCTGATCCCGGTCTGGCAGCTGGACGGCGCATGGATCGTGGCTCCCGTCTCGAAGTGGGTCCAGGCAGCCGGCTACGCCGTCGTCGCGGCTCTCGCCCTGCTCCACTTCGTGAGCATCTTCCTGATCGTCATCGCCCTTCTCGGCATACCGACCTTGATCCAGCGCTTCCGCAACGCCGACGACCCGTACTACAAGACGGTTCCAACCCAGGCTCGCTGGGCTCTCGGCGGTGCGTGGTTGGCGCTCGTCCTATACCTTGGCTTCGCGCTCGTGCAGAGCACCAGCTTGCTCAGCGCCATCCCCCGCTAAACTATTTATCCGCCTGGAGGCACCACATTGAAAGCACAGATCCATCCCACCTATTACGAAGACGCGGTCGTCACCTGCGCGTGCGGGAACACGTTCACGACCGGCTCGACGCGCAAGGAGCTCAAGACCGAGATCTGCTCCGTGTGCCATCCGTTCTTCACCGGCACCCAGAGGATCGTCGACACGGGCGGCCAGGTCGAGCGGTTCCGCAAGCGGGCGGCGAAGACCCGCAGCAACTAGATGCCGGAGGCGGAGGCTTCCGCTCCAGCGACTTCGGGGAGTGCATCGCCCCACCCGGCCGCTGACGCGGCCACCCTCCCCAAACGGGGAGGGGAACCCTTCTTTTATGGCGGCCAGGCCGTCATCGAAGGCGTGATGATGCGTGGCAAGCGTCAGTACGCGGTCGCCGTGCGCCTGCCCAGCACGAAAGAAATCGTCGTCGACCGCGGTGAGCTCAAGGCGGCGATCTACGTTCACCCCTTCTGGAAGCTGCCCTTCGTACGCGGCCTCGCCTTGATCGGCGAGCAGCTGCATCTCGGCATGAAGGCCTTGATGTGGTCCGCGAACACCAACGCCGGCAGCCAGGGCGTGCAGATCGGCAAGAAGGAGATCCGCACGTCGGTGGCGGTCGCCGGCGTGTTCGCGCTGCTGCTGTTCATCGGCCTTCCGCTGCTGCTCGCGGGCCTCGCGGTGCATCGCAGCAGCAACTTCACGTTCGTCGTCGTCGAGGGCCTGATCCGCGTCGGCCTCGTGCTTGGCTACCTCTCGGTGATCGCGCTCATACCTGACGTACGCCGTGTGTTCCAGTACCACGGCGCCGAGCACAAGACCATCAACGCGTACGAATCGGGATGGCCGCTCGAGGTTGCGTCGGTCCGGCGCGCCAGCCTTCTCCACCCGCGCTGCGGCACGGGGTTCCTGCTGGTCGTCCTGGTCGTCAGCGTCGTCGTGTTCTCCGTGGTGGCGCTGTTCCACCCGAACTGGTTCTGGCTGATCATGAGCCGGGTGCTGGCGATCCCCTTGATCGCCGGTGCGGGCTTCGAGCTCATCCGCTACATGGCCCGCCACCGGACCAACCCGGTCGTAAAGGTGCTGTTGCTGCCCGTCCTCGGGACGCAGAAGTTCACAACCCGCGAACCAAGCGATGACATGCTTGAGGTCGCGATCGTCGCCTTCAACAGCGCCAGGGAGGGTGAGGAGGACACGGCCGGAGCAGCAGCATGAAAGCGCAAGTGGGGAGGCACTCCCGCGACTTGGTCGCGGGGGCCCCAGCGGACGAGGCGCCAATCGAGGCTAGAGGCACGCTCGGAGAAACACGTTGATAGATCGCGTTAAAGCGATCGATCACCGCTATCACGAGATCGAGAATGAGATGGCGCGCCCTGAGGTCGCGTCCGACCACGCCCAACTGACCAAGCTTGCGCGCGAGCAGAGATCGCTGCGCGAGGTCGTCGACGCGTACCACTCCTTTCGAAATGCGCAAAAAGAGATGGAGTCGGCGCGGGAGATGGCCAGGCACGAGAAGGACGGCGAGATGCAGGAGTTCCTCCGCTCCGAAGAGCGCCGCGCGGCGTCCCAGGTCGCCGAGCTCGAGGAGCGGCTGAAGGTCCTGCTGCTGCCCAAGGACCCGAACGACGACAAGGACGTCGTGGTCGAGATCCAGGGCGCCGAAGGTGGGGAGGAGGCCGCGCTCTTCGCGGCCGACCTGTTCCGTATGTACACCAGGTGGGCCGAGAAGAAGGGTTGGAAGATCGAGGTCGTCGAGGCGTCGCCGAGCGAGAAGGGCGGCTTCGACAAGATCGTTTTCGAGGTTCACGGCCACGGCGCCTACTCACAGCTGAAGTACGAGGGTGGCGTGCACCGCGTGCAGCGCGTGCCGAAGACCGAGGCGCAAGGCCGCATCCACACGTCGGCGGCGACGGTCGCGGTGATGCCCGAGGCGGACCCGGTCGAGGTCGAGATCAAGCCCGAGGACCTCGAGATCAAGACCTCGACCTCCACCGGACCTGGCGGGCAGAGTGTCAACACCACCTACTCCGCGATTCGCATGACGCACAAGCCGACTGGTTTGGTCGTGAGCATGCAGGACGAGAAGTCGCAGCTGCAGAACAGGGAGAAGGCGCTGCGGGTCCTCCGCGCGCGGCTCTATGACCTGAAGCTTGCTGAGCAGCAGGCTGCCATTGGCGCGGAACGGCGTTCGATGGTCGGCACCGGCGGCCGCTCCGAGAAGATCCGCACGTACAACTTCAAAGAGAATCGGGTGACTGACCACCGCATCAAGCTCACCCTCCACCGGCTCGACTCCGTGATGAACGGTGACCTCGATGAGCTGGTCGCCGCCCTTGTCAACGCTGAACGCGCGGCGCAGCTGAATGGCGGGAATGCCTCTCCGAATTGACCGTAATCGAGGTCCTAAAAGCAGCCTCGGGACATCTGCAGAAGCACGGCTCCGACTCGGCGCGGCTGGACGCCGAGTTGCTTCTGGCGCAGGCGCTGGGAATCCGACGTCTCGATCTATACCTGCAGTTCGACCGGCGCCTGTCGGATGAGGAGCTCAGCGACTACCGCGACCTGACCAAACGGCGCGCTCGCGGTGAACCCGTCGCCTATCTCGTTGGGCACAAGGAGTTCATGGCCCTCGACTTCGAGGTGACCCCGGCCGTGCTGGTGCCGAACCCGGACACCGAGGTGCTCGTCCAGCGCGCCGTCGAGATCGCGCGGCAGGCGAAGGGTCCTCTGCGTGTGGCAGACGTGGGCACTGGCAGCGGCTGCATAGCCATCGCCATCGCGCATTACGCCCCGGAGGTCGAGGTCTGGGCGAGCGACATCAGTCGCGAGGCGCTCGAGGTCGCTGCGCGAAATGTCGCCAAGCATGGGTTGACCGAACGCGTGCATCTTGACTGTGGAGACCTCCTCGACCCGCTTCCCGGAAGCTTCGACCTGGTCTGCGCGAACCTTCCCTATGTAGCGGCCGGCGCGGAGCTGCCGGTCGAGGTGAAAGCCCAGCCGGCGAGCGCCCTCTATGCGGCGGACGGCGGCACCGCGCTAGTGCTTCGACTTCTCGAGGTGGCACCCGTTCGGCTCAATCCAGGCGGACGCTTGCTCGCCGAGGTCGATCCGGCGATTGCATCTGCGGCAAGGGACGCCGCGGGTCGCGACTTTTCCAACCTCACAGTGCACCGCGATCTTGGCGGCCGAGATAGGGTGATCGAAGCGTGGTCCTGAAGCCGACGCGTGCCGGTCTCACGCGCGCCGCCAACCTGCTGCGCAGCGGCGGCGTGGTCGCATTTCCGACCGACACCGTCTACGGGCTGGCCGCTGCTGCCGACGACGAGGTGGCGACGCGCCGCATCTATGCGATCAAAGGCCGCCCGGTGGGCCTGCCATTGATCCTGATGGCCGCGGCGGAATCGCAGCTCGAGGGCTGGGTGCACCTCGACAGTCGAGCTGAGGAAATCATCCGGCGCTATTGGCCCGGACCCCTCACGGTCATCCTGCACGCCAAAGGTGGCGGCACCCTCGGCGTCCGCATCCCGAAGCACGAGGTCGCGCTGCAGCTCCTCCGCGCCGCCGGGCCGCTCATGACCACGAGCGCAAACCTTCACGGCAAGGATCCGGCGATGACCGCCGGCGAGGCCGCATCGCTGCCGGGGGTCGCGGCGATCATCGACGGCGGCACGGCGCCGGGCGGCGTGGCTTCGAGCGTCCTCGATCTCACGGGGCCCGAGCCACACGTCCTGCGCGAGGGGGCGATCCCGGCCGCAGTGCTTCTGGGCCCGCCGGCACCTCGCGCGGGTTAAGACTTAGGATTCGGGCAATGGCCGCGCCGATCACCACGATGACGTTTCGCGCCCTCGACCGAGAGGATCCGGACGTCGCCGAGCTGATCCGGAAGGAGTACAGGCGGCAGTCGGAGACCCTCGAGCTGATCGCCTCTGAGAACCTGGCCAGCCCCGCCGTCCTGGAGGCGCTCGGGACCCTGCTCACGAACAAGTATGCCGAGGGCTATCCAGGCCGCCGCTACTACGGGGGCACTGGCGAGGTCATCGACAAGATCGAATCGCTCGCCGTGGATCGAGCAAAGCAGCTGTTCGGCGCCGAGTACGTGAACGTTCAGCCGCACTCGGGGTCGCAGGCCAACGCCGCCGTCTACCTCGCGGTGTGCCAGCTCGGCGACAGGGTGATGGGCATGGACCTCTCCGCAGGCGGCCACCTTTCACACGGCAGTCCCGCCAACTTCAGCGGGAAGTTCTACGAGATCCATTCCTATGGAGTGAACCGAGAGACCGAGCTAATCGATTACGACGCGATGGAGAAGCTGGCTCAGCAGGTACGACCGAAGATGATCATCGGCGGGTTCTCCGCCTACACGCGCATCGTCGATTGGGCGCGCATGCGTGAGATCGCCGACTCAGTCGGCGCCACGTTCATGGTCGACATGGCCCACGTCGCGGGGCTGGTCGCGGGTGGTGTGTATCCGTCGCCGATCCCGCATGCTCCCATCGTGACGACCACCACGCAGAAGACGCTGCGCGGCGCATGGGGAGCAATCATCCTGTGCGACAACGAGCACCAGAAGGCGATCGACTCCGCTGTGTTCCCCGGTATCCAGGGCGGCCCGCTGATGCACGCCATTGCGGCGAAGGCCGTTTGTTTTGGCGAGGCGCTCAAGCCGGACTTCAAGGTGTACGCGAAGCAGGTCGTCGTCAACGCGAAAGCGCTGGCCGCTCAATTGCTGAACCGCGGCTTGCGCCTCGTGAGCGGCGGCACCGACAACCACATGATGCTCATCGACCTGCGAGCGCAAAAGCGCACTGGCAAGCAAGTGCAGGACATCGCGGACACCGTCGGCATCACGCTGAACCGCAACTCGATCCCTTACGACGAGGCGTCCAAGTTCAACCCGAGTGGCGTCCGCATCGGCACACCATTGGTGACGACGCGCGGCATGCGCGAGCCAGAGATGGTGGTGATCGCGGACTGCCTGGCCGACCTCATCGAGCGGATCGACGACCCCGCTGTGCTCGACTCGGTTCACGAGCGCTCGCTGGAGCTCTGCCGAAAGTTCCCTCTCCCGTACGCCTTTGACTGACCCGACCTGGTCCGACTTTTTCAGCGTCACCTTTCTCGAAACGCTGCGCGATCGGGTGCTTCCGGGCCTCTTGCCTTTGCTGGCGGCGCTCATTGTCTGCGCGGTGGTCGTCCCCTTAGCGATTCGCGTCTCCCGGCGAACGGGCCTGATGGCGGAACCCGGTGGGCGGCACGCCCATGCTCGAGCTACTCCTCTGCTCGGCGGCCTCGCGATGTTCGTCGGCTTCGCGGTCGCGGTCATCGTCTTCGTGCCGTCGAGTACCACCAGAACCGGCGTGCTGGTGGTGTCAGGCCTGGCCGCGCTGCTGCTGATCGCCGACGACCGCTGGAGCGTGAGCCCGGGCGTGAAGTTCGCCTTCCAGCTGCTCGTGGCGCTGGTCGCCGTCGCGGTGTTCGGATTCGTCATCACATTCATCGGTTTGCCCGACCATGGTCTTCGTTCGAATATCGTCGAGCTGGGCTGGTTTGCGGCCCCGGTCAGCCTGTTCTGGCTGCTGGGCATGCAGAACACGGTGAACTTTCTCGACGGCGTCGACGGGCTGGCCGCCGGCGTGGTTTTGATCGTCGCCTTGACGCTGATGATCGCCGCGGCCGGCACTCGGGGAAGCGAGTCGCTGGTGGCGGTTCAGCTCTCGGGTGCGCTGGCAGGCACGTGCGCGGGCTTTCTCGTCTTCAACTTCTACCCGGCCAAGATATTCATGGGCGACTCCGGATCCCACTTCCTTGGCATAGCCATAGGCGTCATTTCGATCCTCGGCGTCTCCAAGGTCAACGTCGCATTTGCGCTGGCCGTGCCGGTGCTGGCGCTGGCGTTGCCGATCGGCGACACCGCGTGGGCCATCCTGAGACGGCGGCTGATCAAAGCCTCGATGGCGCGACCTGACCTCGGACACCTGCACCACCGGCTCCAGGACTTCGGGCTCAACCCGCGGCAGACCTGCTACGTCTTCTATGCCGCCACGGCGCTTTCGGGAACGGTCGGCCTGATGCTTTTCGGCCATCGCCGGATCCTCGCGGTGGTCCTGGTGGCCGCGTTGGTGATCGTTTCCACGGTCGTGGCCGATCGGCTCCAGAAGGCCGGCTTGCGAATTCCCGCTCCGTTCTTGCGGCGCCTCCTGGCCGATCCCGGCACCCGGTAGGATTAGCTCGGGGATGGCACGTCCCTCCAGTCCCGGTCCGACAGGGGCCGACATGGCCGGGGTAGGAATTTACTTCGCGGGTGCCGCTCTGATACCCATCATCGTCGGCGCACTGCTGGACGGCGCCTTTCACACGTCGCCACTGTTCGTGATCGTCGGACTGGTCGTGGGCCTGGCAGCCGGTGCCGCGGCCATCTGGTTGAAGGTAAGGGAGTTCACTCGGTGAAGGTCGGGGGGGTGGTGCGCGAAACGATGGTCGCATCGGCGGCGTTGGCCACCGTCACGGTGCTCGTTGCGGGCGTCGCCGGGCACCTGTCGCTCGGCCTCGGCCTTGGCGCAGGCCTCGTCATCGGTTCCTTCAACGGCCGCCTCGTCGCGGGCACGCTTGAGATCGGAACGCCATTCGTGGCATCGAGCGTCATACGAATGGCGGCCGTCAGCGCGATCGCGATTCTCGCCGCCTTGCTGCTCGGGATTGCGATATGGGCAGTGCTCATCGGCGTCGGGGCGGCGCAGCTGATCATGGTTGCGGCGGGCGTCCGGCAAGGCTTGCGCGCATGATCCACATGGACGCGGCCCCGGGTACCCACCCGACGATCGACCTCGGGTGCGGCACGCTATGCACCCTCAACTACGACAGCGTCATATCGAGCGCCCTCGCCGTCGTGGTGACTATCGGAGTCGGCTTCTGGCTTCGCGCTCAGCTCCGAGAGGGCGAGCCGACGAGAGTCCAGGCCATCTTCGAATTGGGCTACGACCAATTGCGCTCTCTGATCAAGAGCAACGTCTCCGAGGACGCGCTCTTCATCATCCCGCTGGCGATGACGCTGTTCATGTACATCCTCGTCGCCAACTGGCTCGAGATCCTGCCGCTCGGACTCTTCCCAATCCTGCATGGCGCCAATGCCGATTTGAACCAGACGCTGGCAATGGCGCTGATCGTGATCGGGGTTGTGCAGTGGTACAGCGTGCGAACCCTCGGTTGGCGGGGCTACCTGCGCCGCTTCACGAAACCCTTCGAGCTCCCGATCTGGGGACGCGCAATCTACACGCCCCTGAACATTCTCGAAGAGCTGGTCAAACCGGTCACCTTGTCCCTTCGGCTCTTCGGCAACATCTTCGCGGGCACGGTGATGATCGGCCTCATCGCAAGCCTCGGCACTTTGGCGCTACCGGCTGTTGGCACCGTCGGAGGAACGGTGATCGGCACCGCGCTGCTCGCCCTTTGGAAAGCGTTCGACGTAATCTTCATCGGCTTCATCCAGGCGTTCATCTTCATGCTGCTGACGGTCATTTATTTCGGTGCCGCCCGCGAGGGTCTCGAGCACGAACACCACTAAGGAGGGTTAGATGACAGACCACGGACTCGAGCTTGCCGGAGCCCTTATCGGGTTCGGCCTTCTGATGGGACTCGGTGCGGTGGGCGCCGCGTTCGGTGACGGCTTGGCCGGCAACGCATTCATCAGCGGCGTGGCCCGACAACCGGAAGCCCAAGGCCGGATGATCCCCTGGCTGTTCACGATCGTCGGGCTCGTCGAGGCCATGTACTTCATCAACCTCGCCTTCGGATTCGTCTTCCTGGGCCAGGTCAAGTAGATGGTTTTTCTGGCGGGCGTTGCCGGCGTCATCGACATCAATGGGACGGTGATCGTCGAGCTGATCACATTCCTGGTCATGATGGCCATCCTCGCTCGCTACGTGTATCCAGAGGTCGTCAGGTTGGCCGAGGCACGCCAGCGCCAGGTGGCCGACCAGTTGAAAGAGGCCGAGAAGGCGCGGGTTGCCGCCGAAGCCGCTCTGAAAGAGGCGGAGGCGAAGCTGAACGAGGCGCGCCGCACGGCGCAGACCGTGGTCGATGCCGCTGCCAAGTCGGCCGAACAGGTCCGCCAGGAGCTCAAGCAAAAAGCAGAGGACGAGGCCCGGCGGATCCGCGAGTCCACGCTCAAGGAAATAGATGCGGAGCGGCTGAAGGCGATTCAGTCCGTTCGGGGCGAGGTCGCGGGACTGGTCGTCGCAGCCACCGAGAAGGTCATCGG
>VBFD01000088.1:0-6635 GCA_005883585.1 Chloroflexota bacterium | reverse complement strand
TCGAACCAAATCGCGCTGCGCATGTTGCGAGACGCCTTGAAAGCAATTTCAAATATCCGCGACCCGCGAACACAGCGAGAACTCGAGTTCATGGTTGGATCCCTCGGCATAGACGGCGGTGTATTGGATGGTCTCGGTGGCTGAGATCGTAGAAGAGACATTCCTGAGGAGATGGTTTGTCCTTGTCGAGTTGGCCCTTGCAATCGTAGTTGGCATACTCTTCGGCGTAGTCTTCAACGAGAATTGGCACCTCGACTGGATTCCCGGCACAGTGCTCTTTTTTGCACTTGAGGTCGTCAGACTCAACTGGGCAATGGCGCGAATAAAGGAAAGTTACGCGATTCTCTCCAATGTTCTGGAGGCACTCAGGGGCACGGGAACGGACAATTTCCGACGCGTCCTCTTGTTGTATGGCTTGAATCCCATCGGCGATGTCTGGAAGTCGACAGTGTCCGTCGGTAAGCCGCAGGTGCTCGACTTCTGGAGAGACTGCATCGAGGCAACCAAGCTGCGTTGGTCTAGCGTCAGCTACGCGACTGGGCAGGACGTCTGGGAGAGAAGTTGGAGCGATCACGCCCTAGCAATACAGAGCGAGCGCATAAAGGCAGGCTGCGACATTCTCAGGGTGTTTATCGTGGAGAACCACGACGAACAAGAAAGGCTCCGAAAGATCATGGACGAGCAGACCAAGGTCGGCATCACGGTGCATTGTGTGCTGGCGGCAGACGTGAAGAAGAGCAAGCGAATCATGGAGCCCCTGCAAAAGGTGGGGTCGTGGGATGTTGCGTTGGTGGACGACGCCTGGGTGTTCATTACACAGCTCGACAAACAGCGCGCTGTCCGTGGGGCACTGGCAACTCGGGATGCTTCGCTCGTTGAGTATGTCAGGCAGTACGTCAGCGAAGTCAAGGAACTCGCGGACAAGTAAAGGCATGGGGAAATCCACCACCCCTAGGATCCGTCCCTCCTCTGCTGCAACACGAGGTCGTTAGTGTTGGTCAGCCTCAGTAGTGTCGGTCGCTTGAAGGCGCGCTGAAGACCTTGAAGATCGAATACCAGCGAGATGTCCAGCCCGCAATGACGTGAGATGCCATTCATTGCGGACCTACCCAAACTCAGGCAGCCGAAGCCGAGGGAAAGCTCAAGATGCGAATACGACTAGCGCGGCGCCACTGAGGACAGTTAAGGTCCTGCTTAGCCGACGCGTAAAAGAACGCTTCCAGCGCCGGTGCTTCCGGCACCCACATCTCGAGCACCTTCGCCTCCACTTGCCCAGGCATCTGATGGGGGCAATGAGTCGGCCGATGCGAGAGGTTGTTCAAGCCCTCCAACCCCGCGGCCTCATGCGGCGCCAGCCAACCGTGTAATGTCTTCCGACTAACGCCCCAGTCCCTTGCCACCCCGGTCACCGTCCGGCCATCACCAATCACCGCCAGGACAGCCTTGTACCTCTGTTCAGCCACGCTCATTTCCCTCATCGCAGGGAGCGTCACCAATCAGCCGAAGTAGGTGTAACCAATCAGCCGAAGGTGTGTAACTCATCAGCCGAAGACCTTCTGTTGCCCATCAGCCGAACTTGCACATAGAACTGGCTCAGAGATTTGGCTCCGGACCAGGGATTCGAACCCTGAACCTTGCGGTTAACAGCCGCCTGCTCTACCGTTGAGCTAGTCCGGAACGGGCCCGAAGAATTCTAGGCTCTGCCCGTTGGGACACGCTCTGGCGCTGGAGGTGAATAGCTCGGCGCCGGCGGGGGTAGAACCGGCGCCTGAGCACGATCGCAGGCTAGGCCGGTCCGCTTGTCGCGTCGTCAGTACGCCTACTGAATTTTTAGCCGGGGCGCTGGCATGATGCACGCGTGACCGCGACCCGACTCGAGGAGCTGGTGACCCCGGCTCTGATCGTGGACATCGACGCCTTCGACCACAACCTCTCCACCATGGCCACTGCCCTTCCCGGGCCCCGCCTCAGGCCGCACGTCAAGGCCCACAAGTGCACCCAGCTCGCCAACCGCCAGCTGGCCGCCGGCCATCACAACTTCACCTGCGCCACAATCAAAGAGGTCGAGGGTATGGCCGCCGCCGGGCTGGGCGAGGACCTCCTCCTCGCCAACGAGGTGCTCGACGCTTCCCGGCTGGGCAAACTCGACGCACGTGTCACCGTGGCCGTCGACAGCCTGCAGACAATCGAAGCTGCAGCCAAGGGTGGGGTCAAAGAGATTTTGATCGACGTCAACGTCGGCCTCCCCCGCTGTGGCTGCGCTCCCGACAACGCCGGCGCGCTGGCCGAGATGGCCCGATCCAAAGGCCTCGTCGTCCGCGGGGTGATGGGCTACGAGGGCCATGCTGTCGGACTCGAAGACCGCTCGCTTCGCGCGGAGCTCACAGCGCAGGCGATGGAGCTCCTCCTGCAAGCCCACACTGACGTCGGCGGCGACGTCATCTCCGCCGGCGCTACCGGGACTTTCGACATCAACACGTACGCCAATGAGATCCAGGCCGGCTCATACGCGCTGATGGACACCGCTTACGCGAAGCTCGGCCTCCCCTTCAAGCAAGCGGTGAGCGTGCTCGCGACGGTCATCTCGACCTCGGCTTCAGGGTTCGCGGTCGCGAACTGCGGCCTCAAGGCTCTCGGCATGGATCACGGCAACCCGGACATCGCCGGCGGCGGCCACGTGATGATCGTCTCCGACGAGCACATCACGTTCATCCCGGAGACACCAGTCGCGGTAGGCGACCGCATCCACGTCCTCCCCGCCCACGTCGACCCGACTATCGCCTATCACGAACGCATGCACCTCGTACGCGACGGCGAGGTGCTCGAGACCTGGGAGGTCGACCTGCGCGGATGGTGACCCAGGCCCGCGCCAGATGGAGCAACTGGGGCGGGACATACACCTGCAGCCCGACGCGCATCGAATCGCCGAGCACCGAGGAGGAGATCGCCGAGCTCGTCCGTGCCTCAGTCGTGCGCGGCGAGCATCTCAAGGTCATCGGCAGCGGCCACTCCTTCACCGACATCGGATGCACCGACGGCTGCCTCATCAAACTCGACAACTACAAGAGAGTCCTGGAGGTAGACCGGGATGCGGGCACGATCACGGCCCAGGCCGGCATCACCATCCTGCAGCTCAGCGACGCGCTCGCGCCTTTCGGCCTGGCGATGGAAAACATGGGCGACGTCGGCTACCAGACGATCTCCGGCGCCATCTCCACCGCGACGCACGGGACCGGCGAGCGCTTTCGGAACATCTCGAGCCAGATCGAAGCGCTATCGCTGATCACCGCCAACGGCGAGGTCCTTCATTGCTCACCCGACCACGAGCCCGAGGCGTTCAGGGCCGCGCGAGTCGGCCTGGGCGCCCTCGGGGTGATCTCGACCGTGACGCTGCGCTGCGTGCCCGCTTACAACATCCACTCGGTGCAGGAACCGCGCCGCATCGACCGGCTCCTCGATGAGTTCGATGAGCGATGCGCCAAGAACGACCACTTCGAGTTCTTTTGGTTTCCACACACCGAATGGGCGCAGGCGATCACGAACACGCGGACCAACGAGGCGCCTCCAGAGAATCAGCGCCGCACCGGCTTCGGCGCCTATGTCAACGACATCCTGCTCGAGAACCACACGTTCGGGATGATCCAGCGCGCGGCCCAGGTCCGCCGCACCTGGATCCCAGGCCTCGCAGCCATCTCCGCGCGGACGATGTCGCGCAAGGAGATGACCGATCGCAGCGACCGCATCTTCGCCAACACGCGCCTGGTGAGGTTCGCCGAGATGGAGTACGCGGTTCCGCGGACCGAGCTGATCGCCGCTTTCCGCGACGTCCGGGCCATGATCGAGGGCAAGGGCCTACTGGTCAGCTTCCCGGTCGAAGTGCGAGCGGTGGCCGCCGACGACATCCCTCTCAGTCCTGCCTACGGCCGCGACACCGGCTACATCGCGGTGCACGTGTACCACAAGTTCGAGCACGAGCCATATTTCCGCGAGGTCGAGGCGATCATGAACGCCCACGATGGCCGCCCGCACTGGGGCAAGCTTCACTTCCAGACCGCCGCCACGCTGCGGCCGCGCTATCCACTCTGGGATCGGTTCGTAGCCGTCCGCGAGCGTCTCGACCCCACTCGCGTGTTCAGCAACGCCTACCTCGAGCGGGTGCTCGGGGACCACATATAGATAAAGGAGAGGGAACCATGTCCGAGTCCCTGCCCATATCCGACGAAGGCATCAACCAATCCTTCGGCTACAAGCAGGAGCTCCGCCGGGCGCTGAGGCTCTTTTCCCTCTACGCGGTCGCCTTTTCGATCATCTCCATCACCACCGGGCTGTTTGCCAACTACGGGTTCGGCCTCGCCCACCTCGGCGCGGCCATGATCTGGCTCTGGCCGGTGGCCGCGGTCGGCCAGATGCTCGTAGCGCTCGTGGTCGCCGAGCTCGGCACGCGGATACCGCTCGCGGGCTACTCCTACCAGTGGGGCGCCCGGCTGGTCAATACGACCTACGGTTGGTTCACGGGTTTCGTCGGCCTGTCCTATCTCGCGGTCGGCGCCGCCGGGATCAACTTCGTGGTCGTGGCGCCGATCATCGCCACGATCCTCAACCTCGACGCGACCAACCCCACCATCAACCTCGTCATCACCGTGGTCATCTTCCTGGCGGTGCTCGCGATCAACATCATCTCGATCGCGCTGGCGTCACGCATCAACAACGTCGCCGTGTTTACCGAGATCGTCGGCATGGTCGGATTCGGCCTCGTCCTCTTCGTGATCTGGGCGACCAAACCCAACCACTCGATCACATTCCTCGGCGACACCGGCGGGGTACACGGCGGCGACATCCTGCTCGCTCTCCCCTACGCGGCGCTGATGGGTATCTTCACCATCGTTGGGTTCGAGCTGGCCGCAGACCTCGGCGAAGAGGCGGTCGCGGCCCGCGTAACGGTGCCGAGGGCGGTGATCTGGTCGGTCGCGAGCTCGGCGATCCTCGGCATGGTCGCCCTGATCGGGTTCACGATCGCGATCCCCGACCTGGCGAAGATCACCGCCTCGCCGGTACCGCTGGTCGACATCGTCGCCTACTGGATGGGGGACGTGGCCAAGGACGTCTTCGTGATCATCGTCGTCTTCTCGATCTTCGCGCTCGACGTCGTCGGGCTCGCGGCAACCGGGAGGTTGATCTTCTCCTTCGCCCGCGACAACATCATTCCTTTCTCGTCCGCACTGAAGAAAGTCAACCCGCAGACGCAGACTCCGATCCGCGCCCTGGCGACCGCATCGGCGCTTGGACTCGTGTTCGTCGCCTGGGGCTACATCAGCGCGGTCACCGGCAGGGGCAACTCGCAGTTCCTGCTCCTGATCACGGCCACAGCGACGCTGCCGTTCATCGTCTACTTCCTGACCGTCCTTGCCTACGTGACCCGGCGCCACCGGATGGACAAGCTGCCGGAAGCGTTCGACCTGGGGATGTGGGCGAAGCCGGTGATGTACGCAGCTCTGGCGTGGACCGTGATCGCGCTCGCTGCTTTGATGATCCCGAAGGACTTCTGGGGCGCCGATGTGATCGTCGTCATCGTGCTGGCGGTGGCCGCCGGGTGGTACTTTGCGGCGCTGCGAGGCCGTCTCGCGCGCGGCGAGGCCGGCGTCGAGAAGCTGTCCGCCTAGGTCAGATCGCGACCTGCATGGAGCGGGTTACTGCGGTGGGGTGCGGTATCGATTCCGCGATCAGCTGCAGCAGCTCGCCGACGGCGTGGTGCGCCTGGCGGTATAGGAAGCCGCTCGTCATCGCCATCGCGGTGTGACCGCTGAAGCTCATGGTGACTTCGGATCCGCTTGGATGAGCCACGAAACGCAGCTGGCCTGAGAGAATGCAGGCGCCGGCGGCACCGTCTTCGAGCAGCCAGAGTGCGCACATGACCGCCCGCCGCGCGGTCATCGGCACCGCGAGCATGAGCCGCGCGCCCTGCCCGAGCGATGGCAGATGCTCGGCTTCAAGCCGCACCGGATTGCTCCGGGCCTCGAGAAGCCATCGGGACACCTCAACCAGGTTCGCGGACGCCGAAGTCTCGACCGAGATTCGCGTTGCTTTGGATACGGGCTCCGCTTTCATAAGCCGGACTTTATGCACAGGGCATCCGATTGGTTACGTGCAGCTCACACGAAACCGGGCCGTGATCGTTTGGTTGACGCTCACCCCGAATGGCTTGAGTATTCGACTGAAGGCTGTCTCCTTTTGGCAATGCGGGGGTTTTGGAGGACATATGGACGAGCGAATCCTCGGTCAGCCGATCAGCCGTCGCGGGCTGCTGAAAGCCACCGGCAGCATGGGGCTCGCGGGTTTGGCGTACCCGTGGCTGAGCGCGGCCAAGGCGATTTCGGCCGCGACGGCCAGGTTGCCACGGACATTCCCGATCGATCACATCGTCGTCGACATGCAGGAGAACCGGTCGTTCGACCACTACTACGGCTTTGCCCCCTTCGTCGGACAACCCTACGGCGTGCCCGACGGCTACTCACAACCTGACGGGCACGGAGGGTCGGTGGCGCCGTACCACTTCACCAGCCTCTCGACGCCCGACATCGGGCATGGGTGGAACGCCACACACAGCGAATACGACGCCGGCAAGATGGACGGCTTCT
>VBFD01000140.1:0-3681 GCA_005883585.1 Chloroflexota bacterium | reverse complement strand
ACCGCGTGGACGCTGATCGATCCCATCGAGGCCGCGTGGAGGGACGGGCGCCCGCCGCTGCAGATGTATGCGGCCGGCACGTGGGGCCCGCAGGGTGCGGCGAAGCTGCTCGAGGCGGACGGCAGGGAATGGCACAGGCCGTGAACGCACCAGCGTCGGGCCCGCTGCAATGGAAAGGTGAGGGGGTGACGATCGCGCAGGTCCTCGACGCGCTGACCGACTTCCGGCGCGAGTACGCGCAGATGCAGCTTCCAGACGACGATCATCCACGCCCACGCAACACAGTGATGACCCTGATCGCCGTGGCCGCGACCGAAGCGGAGGAGAAGCGTGCGATCAGCGAAAGCACGGCGATCGCAGTCCACCATCCATCGCTGGCGATCGTCGTGAGGGACCAGGCCGACGTCAAAGAAGGCCGCATCGATGCATCCATCACGGCGCCCCTGGTGCCGGCGGACGGCGTGGGCGACTTCCCATCGCACTACGAGCTGGTGACGCTGCACGTGCGGGGCGGGGCCGCGTCGCACCTGGGCGCGCTGGTCGATCCCCTGCTGGTCAGCGGCGTGCCCACGTACATCTGGTGGCTCGGCACCCCGCCGTTCGGCTCACACGAGCTGCGCGACGCGCTGCAGGTTGCCGACGCGCTGGTCGTCGATTCGGCGCGATTCGCGCGCCCCTACCACTCGTTCGTCGGCCTGTCGGACACCATCGCCCATGCGCACAAGCGCCTGGGCATGGCCGACCTCCACTGGGCGCGCCTGGACCCGTGGCGCGAAACGATCGCCCAGTTCTTCGCCCCGATCGTGCGCCGGTCGTTCCTGTCCGGCATCAACGAGATCGGCATCGATTACACAGGACAGGGCCGCGGCAACCGGATCCCGTCCTCCGTGCTGATCGGCTGGATCGCCAGCGCGTTGGGCTGGAAGCTGCAGCGCGCCTCCGGCGGAGCGGGAGGGGTGGTGTCGGCCCAGTACGAGGCCGAGAAGTGGAGGGTCGTCGACGTGGCCTTCCGGTCGGTCGCCAAGCCCGGTCTCGTCGAGGGCGAGATCAGCACCGTGCGCATCCTGGGTGTGGCTAGCGGGACGTCCTTCAAGCTCGAGATCTCCCGGGCTCCGGAGCGACCTCGGCGTGCGGATCCCGACATTGGGCCGCTGCAGTTCCAGCATCTGCACGCCACAGGTGGCGAGGATGACGCCGGCATGGAGCTCGCGCAGCGCAAGGCGGCGCAGCACCGCGAGATGGCGTTCCAGAACCGCGAACAGCTCCATCACGTCGCCACCGGCGACCCGGAGAGCATGCCTCAGCGCCCCACAGTGTTCGTGCGCGAGCGGAGAAACCCCGACAACTCGATGGTGCTGCTGACGCTCATCGACATCGGCGCGGCCGAAACGCTGAGGCACGTGCAGCGCATCGAATCGATTACCGACGCGTCGCTCCTGGTCGAGGTGCTCGCGCTGGGCGCCCGCGATGGCGTTTACACGCGCTCGCTGGCAGCAGGGGCGGAACTGATGCGAGCCCTCTGAGCTTGGAGGTCACGGTCCTCGAGACGGCGGAAGAGGTCGCCGCCGCCGCCGCCGGAGAGATCGCGGCGGCAATCGGCTCCGGCGCGGCGAGGACGCTCGTCCTGGCCGGGGGCTCGACGCCGCGGCGGTGCTATGAGCTGCTGGCCGACCTCGAGGTGGCGTGGGGCCGCGTCACGGTCCTGTTCGGCGACGAGCGCTGCGTGCCGCCGGACCATCCCGATAGCAACTACCGCCTGGCGCGCGAGGCGCTGCTGGACCGCGTCTCGCCGGCGACGGTGCACCGCATGCCCGCCGAGCTCGGCCCCGACGAGGGCGCGGAGCTGTACTCGCCGGTGGTGGCCGCGCTGGCGCCTCTCGACCTCGTCCTGCTCGGAGTGGGGGAGGACGGCCATACCGCGTCGCTCTTCCCAGGCCACCCAGCCGTGAACGAATCAGGTTGGGCGATCGGGATTCACGACTCGCCCAAACCGCCGCCCGAACGCGTGACGCTGACGCTGCCGGTCTTGCGCGCCGCGCGGCGCGTGCTCATCCTCGCGACGGGGGCGGGCAAGGCGGACGCGGTGGCGAAGGGGAAACGTGGCGAAGTGCCATCGGGGATGATTGCGGGCGCACGATGGCTGATCGACCGAGAGGCGGCCGGGGCTCATTGAAGAAGATCGAGGTCGTACCCTCGATCCTCTCCGCCGACGTCGCCCGGCTTGGCGACCAGGTGCGTGAGGCGGTGGCGGCGGGCGCGGACCGCATCCAGGTCGACGTCATGGACGGCCACTTCGTCCCCAACCTCACCTTCGGCCCGCTGGTGGTCGAGGCCGTGCGCAAGGTCACCGACCTCCCGATCGAGGCGCACCTCATGGTCGAGCGCCCGGAGCTGTTCATCGAGGCTTTCGCGAAGTCGGGGGCGAGCCTGATCGAGGTCCAGGTGGAAGCGACGACCTCGCTCTACCGGACGGTGGAGTCGATCAAGGAGTTCGGCGCGCAGGCGGGAGTCGCCATCAACCCCGCCACGCCTGTGGAGGCGCTGCGCGAGATCCTGCCATACATCTCACTGGTGAACGTGATGACCGTGGAGCCCGGCTTCGGGGGCCAGAAGTTCATCGTCCACAGCCCCGATAAAATCCGCCGCCTACGCGTTCTAGCTCCGGAGATGGAGATCGAGGTCGACGGCGGCATCGACGCCAAGACGGCACCCTTGGTGGTGAAGGCGGGGGCGACCGTGCTGGTGGCGGGCAGCGCAGTCTTCGGATACAGGTCCGGGATCGCGGCCGGCATCGCGGCGATTCGCAAAGCCGTTGTCTGATCAGGATGCGCTGAAGCGCGCGGCCGCCGAGAAGGCGCTCGAGCTGGTCCGCGACGGGATGCTCCTTGGCCTCGGCAGCGGCTCGACCATGCGCTATTTCACCGAAGGCGTCGGCCGGCTGGTGGCCGACGGGATGAAGGTGAGGGGCGTGCCGACGTCACGCGAGACCGCGGAGCTGGCGGCCGAGTGCGGCATCCCGATCATCACCGAGCTGGTCGGCGAGATCGACCTGGCGGTCGATGGGGCGGACGAGGTCGACCCGGCGCTGAACCTCATCAAAGGACGGGGAGGAGCGCTGTTCCGCGAGAAGATCGTGGCCGCGGCTTCGAAGCGACTGGTGGTGATCGTCGACGAGTCGAAGATGGTCAAGCAGCTGGGCGAGGGCGTGCTGCCCGTCGAGGTCTCGCCGTTCTTGTGGCGCACAACGGCCGATCGCCTGCTCGTCCTGGGCGCGTCGCTCGTGGTTCGAGGTGGGGAGGAGGCGCCGTTCGTCACCGATAACGGCAACCTGATCCTCGACCTGACGTTCGAAGCCGGAATCGGCGATGCGGCGAAGCTGGCGACCGCGATCAAGGTCACGACCGGGGTGGTCGAACACGGATTGTTCATCGCCCTGACCGATACGGTGATCGTGGCAGGGTCGGACGGCCCCAGAGCCATCGGGAGGGCCTCAGGCGGCGCGTAACCACCGGCGGGCCTTCGCGTTCGAGGAGACGTGAAGCCTGCAGCAGCCGGCGCGCTGGTGGCGTTGTTCGTCGTCGCGTGCGGCTCGGACACGACAGGTGGCGTTGCGTCGAGCCCTCGGACAAGCAGCAGGCCGCCGACCACATCGCAAGCGACCGTGTCGGCGGCACCCGCGTC
>VBFD01000139.1:0-4838 GCA_005883585.1 Chloroflexota bacterium | reverse complement strand
TCGGCTCGAACGCATCGGCCCGATGAGGTCGGGGACATTCTGGAAGATTGCTGTGCAGCGTGTGATTCCGCCCTCGGCCAGATATTCGAAAACCACGTCGGCGGCCTGCATCCCGTTCTGGTCGCGAGCGAAATAGTCGTTGGGCATCTGGATCAACGCGGGGTACTTGAGCGCGGTGGTGTGTTCGTGGTCGTGGTAGTAGAGGCCCGCCTTCAGCGTGAAGGTCCCCGGCACGTGATGGCCGGTCTGGTCTTTGCCGCCCGGGTCCATCCCGATCACGAGTGGTCCCGAAGGCATGCCCTGAGTGGAGATTGTGGCGCTGCGGTCGTCGGCGGCCCATTTGAGATCGGCCTGCTGAGCGTTGACGTTGACTCGGACGGTGATGGGCTCCATGGCGTCGTTGAACTTGATCGTCAGCGGTGTGCCCGGGTCCACGTCTGAGCCGTCGGTGATGGCGGCACCGCCCGCGCCGCTCACGGTGGTGATGCGCGGCACGATGTTCGTGGTGAAAGTCCAGCGACTTCCGGGGATGCGGCGGTGGCTCAAGTCGGAGATCGGGCTCAGCGTCACGGTGTAGCTGGTGAGGTCGGCTAGCGCCTTCGACGGCGACCACGCATACGTGGTCTGCCCAGACACCGACGTGATCGCACCGTCGGTCGCGGGTGAGATCGAGAACGCGGCCTCGATCGCGTTGAGCGCGACCGGGCGGCTGAACGAGAACACCAGTTGCGAATAGGTGGAGACGTCGACCTGGCCGCTCTTCAAGTTGAAGGCGACCGACGTCGGCAGCGCATTCTCGAGAGCGAGAACGCCACCGCCCGCTGTCAGGAGGACCGCGACCAGCGCCCCGAGGGCGATCCAGCCTCGTCGTGCTATGCGACGCCTGCGCTTGGTGCGCCTTCGTTGTGGAGCCGCGACAGCCCAGGGCTCGGTTTCTTGCAGGGACGTGGGTAAGGACAACGGAGCGCGGGGAATTATCCCATTTCGCGCAAGAGTGCGAACGTGTAGAGGCCGGTCGAGTGGCCGCTCTCGAACGCGATCTGGAGTGCGTACTGGCCGACGAGGACGACGTCCTGCACCCGCAGCTCGCCAGCGTCCAGGTTCTTCACGCGAGCGAGACGTCCCGGGACGCCTGCCTCGCCA
The DNA here is from genome assembly GCA_005883585.1 of Chloroflexota bacterium. Lineage (GTDB taxonomy): Bacteria > Chloroflexota > Dormibacteria > Dormibacterales > Dormibacteraceae > UBA10449. Next base: position 3,695 of record VBFD01000139.1, on the reverse strand, counting down.
CGACACTCCGCGCAAGGGCATGCCCATCGCAAGCGCTCAGCCGTGTAGGTGCTGTGGTGGCCGTCCTCCCAGGTGATGTCCATGACCTGGCGCTCTCGGTCGACGTCGACTGTGAGCGGAAAGGCGTCCGGGTTTTTCAGTGTCTCGCTACCGGACGTTGATTACAGGCAGCTGCCGGAAGGACTGGATCGACGTCCGCGCAGCAACCTGCGATGCGATTTCCATGAATGCTTGAGCTCCCGCCGATTCCGGACGCGAGATGACGACCGGCGTGCCCCTGTCCGCGTCCTCGCGAATCGACTCTTCGAGTGGGATCGCGCCGAGGAACGGCACTCCCAATCGCCGCGCCGCGGCCTCGGCGCCGCCGTGGCTGAAGATCTCATGGCGATGGCCGCAGTTGCTGCAGATGTACCAGCTCATGTTCTCGATGAGCCCGAGCGGCGTCACGTTGAGCTTGCGAAACATCTGGAGCGCCTTGACCGCGATGTCCGTGGCGACGTCTTGTGGAGTGCACACGATCGCCACACCTGTGATGGGAATCGCCTGCGCGAGCGTCAGCGACGCGTCGCCGGTGCCCGGGGGAAGATCGATGACGAGGTAATCGAGCCGGCCCCAATCGACCTGCACCATCATCGCCTCGATCGCCTTGCCCACCATGGGCCCGCGGTAGATCGTGGGCTGCTCACCCGGATAGATGAGGCCGAACGACATCACCTTCAAGCCGTGTGCATCGATCGGCTGCAACCGGCCGTTGATTTGCTCAGGCACGCTATGAGATCCGGTCATGGCGGGGACGGACGGACCGTAGATGTCGGCGTCGAGCAGACCCACGTCGGCGCCGGCCTTGCGCAGCGCGGCGGCAATGTTGACGGCCACCGTGGACTTGCCAACGCCGCCTTTGCCTGACGCGATCGCGATCGTTTGCTTGACTCCGGGCAGAATTTCCGATGGCTTCGGCCGCATGAACGCCGGCCGCACGTTGGCCGTCATGCGGACCTCGACGCCGGAAACGCCGGGAATGTCGCCGACGAGGTCCTGGGCCTGGGTCTTGAAGCGATCGCGGACCGGGCATGCCGGCGTGGTCAGCTCGAACGTGAAGCTGACCTTGCCCTGCGGGCTGACCTCGAGCTCCTTGATCATGCCCAGGCTGACGACATCGCGGCCGAGGTCGGGGTCCTGGATGTGGGCGAGGACGTCGAGCACCTGCTGGGTTGTGAGGCTCACGGCCTCGATGTTACCGGGCTCGGGATCGGACCACGATGTAGGGCCATGGCCCCAAGAGCGTCGGCGGCCTCGCTGCGCAAGCACCAGGCCGCTTGCCGCGCGTGTCACGTCTGCGTCGACGCCGGCATCATCCCGGAGGCAAATCCGACCTTCTCCGGCGCATGGGCCGCGCCTTTCTACCTGGTCGGGCAGGCGCCAGGACCCGCGGAGCGCGTGTCGCGGCGTCCGTTCTCGGGACGCGCGGGAAAAGAGCTCGACCGCTGGATGCTCCGCGCCGGTTTCTCGAGCGCCGACGAGTTTCGCCGTCTCACCTACATCGCGGCGTTGATGCGCTGCTTCCCCGGGCGCAATCGCGCCGGAACCGGCGACCTCCGCCCGCCGCCGGCGGCCGTGGCCAACTGCGCGCACTGGATGGACGCGGAGCTCGAGATGCTCCGGCCGCGCGTCATCATCCTGGTGGGGCAGATGGCGATCGGTCGTTTTCTCGGCTCCGGTCCTCTGGAGGAGCGAGTCGGGCGAACGTTTGGCAGCAAACCTGTGATGGTTCCGCTGCCTCATCCGTCCGGACAGAGCCGGTGGCTCAACGATCAAGCCAATCGCGAGCGTCTCGACCGAGCCTTGGCGCTGCTCGCAAAACTCCGCCTTGAGATAGGCTGACAACGACCGAATCAACACGCAAAACGGGAGGGGGAACGGTGGCGAAGTACCTGCTCGTCTTTTACGGTGGCGGCATGCCCGAGACGCCGGCAGCGCAGGCCAGGGTGCTCAAGCAGTGGGGCACCTGGTACGGAAAGTTGGGTCCGTCGGTTGTCGACATGGGCAACCCGTTTTCTGGGGCGGTGAACAAGATCAAGGCCGATGGCACGGTCGCCAAGGGTCCGATCGGTCAGCGTGCCACCGGCTACACGATCGTCGACGCCGGCTCGCTGGACACCGCCACGAAGATGGCGAAGGGCTGCCCGATCCTGAAGAGCGGCGGGCAGATCGCGGTCTACGAAACGTTTTCAATGATGTAGGCGGCGTTGCCGTCGTTCTTCGCCCAGCGTGAAGGCGGGCGCGCCGTCATCGTCGGCGGCGACGCCCGCCACCTCGCGCGCTCGCTGCGTGCGCGCGTCGGGGAGGAGATAGAGGTCGTCGACCCAGACGGGTTTTTGCTCACCGTGCGCCTGGACCAGGTGTCAGCTGATCGCGTCGAGGGCGTGATCACCGCCGAGCGTGAGCACCGGCCCGAGCCGCTTGCGCGTATCACCATCGCCATCGCGCAGCTGCCCGCACCCGCATTGGAGCTCGTGCTCTCTAGGTGCACCGAGGCCGGCGCGTTTTCGTTCTACGTGGTGCAGGCGGACCGCAGCGTCGCGCGCGGCGCCAAAGTCGAACGCTGGAACACCATCTGCCGCGAGGCGGCGATGCTCGCCGGACGCCTCCGAGTGCCAGTTGTCGCGGGACCCTCAACGGTCGATGAGGTCGTCGCGGCGGCCGAGAACCCGGTGATGCTGGTGCGCGGCGCGCAGGCCGACCTGGCGGACCTCGACCAGCCGCGCGACCTCACCCTCCTGGTGGGTCCGGAAGGGGGATGGTCCGACCGAGAGCTCGCGCTGGTCGAAAGCAAGGCCGGCCTGGGGCCGCGCAACCTGCGGGCGGACACGGCGGCCCTGGTCGGCCTCGCCGTCGCGCTGGCCGTTCGCCACCAGCTGTAGCTTTCCCTCGGCTACCTACAGGCGTTCACCGGGACGCCGCTGTGGTCCGAAACGCGTGAGATCGCTCCAGTCGATTGGATCAGATACAGCGAGTCGCTGCCGCTCATCCAGACGCCGTGGTCGTCCGCAACTCCAGTCGTAAATTCGAGATCGCGGTAGAGCGACAGCCGTTGGCCGGAATAGCCCGCCAGCCTCGCCACGCGACCGGGACCAAGGACCAGAAGGAACTCGTAGTCCTCAGTGCCGCTGGCGGGGTCCACGCGCGACGCCTGGACCAATAGAAGGGGCGATCCAGCGAAGGCGAACCAGTAGAGCGAGTAGCCAGGTCTGTAGATCCAGGTCGTCGTGTTCCCGGCGTCGTCGCGCCGATCGATCCGGTCCGGCTGGGCGACTGGAGATCCCGTTGCGTGGCAGAACTGGTGGTCTGGATCGCGCGGGTCGACCACCCCAATCCACTCGCCGCCAGGAGGTTGGTAGAAGCCGTCCGAGAACTTGGTCAGTGCACCCGTGTCGGGGTCGAGCCTCCAGACTCCAGCTTCAGGAGGGTCAACAATCGGGACGATTGTCAGGCCCGAGGCTGTGAAATCGGCCACGCCGTACTCCCGCTGGTCCAGCATGACCGCCACCCGCACATCGGCTCCGGTGGCGGCGTCGACGACGTGGACCCGTGACGGCGACGGCGATTGAGGCCCGGGCGACCAATCCTTGGCGATGGCATATCTGCGGCCGCCGGGCGAGATCGCATTGCGTCCGACTGGCAACCAGCGCTCGACG
>VBFD01000138.1:0-7574 GCA_005883585.1 Chloroflexota bacterium | reverse complement strand
TGAAGTGGGACTTCCGGACCGGGCGCCGGCCGCCGATCCCGCCCGCGTCCTGGCGGCGATGTCGCATGACAAGAAGGCTCGTCGAGGCAAGGTGGCCTGGGTCATGCCCCGGCGCCTCGGCCATGCCGAGCCAGGGCACGCCGTGCCGGCGGCCGTCGTCCGCCGAGTCGTTCGCAAGGCGCTCGCGTGAAGCGGATCCTGGTCGTCAACGGCCCCAACCTGAACCTGCTCGGCAAGCGCGAGCCGCACATCTACGGGACCAAATCGCTAGCCGACCTGATGGACGCGGTCCGCGCGAAGGCCGGTGACCTGAAGGTTCAAGTCGACTTCTTTCAGGGCAATGGAGAGGGCGAGATCATCGACTTCCTGCAGAAAGAAGCTCCTGGAGCCGCCGGCATCATCATCAACCCGGGCGCGCTCTCGCATTACTCGCTCACCCTTCTCGACTGTTTGCAGTCCCTTGACATACCCGCCGTCGAGGTGCACATCTCCAACATCCACGCGCGCGAGGAGTTCCGCTCGAAGAGCGTGACCGCTCGCGCCGCGCGCGGCGTCATCACCGGTCTTGGATTCACCGGCTACCTGCTCGCTATGGAGTACCTCGTTGATCTCGACCAGTGACTTTCGCAACGGGACGATGTTCGAGATGGACGGGCAGCTGCTCGAGGTCGTCAGCGTCGAGCACATCAAGTTGGCGCGTGCGGGCGCGGTCATCAAGGCCAAACTGCGCAATCTGCTGACCGGGTCGATCTTCGAGCAGAGCTTTCGAAGCGGCGACAAATACCGAACGGTCCGCATCGACAAGGCCGAAGCGTCGTATCTCTACTCCGACGGCAGCCATCACTACTTCATGGACACAAGAACGTACGACCAGGTCCCCGTCGATGAGGACCTGCTCGAATCCGTGCTACCAATGCTCAAGGAGGGGAGCCCGGCCTATCTGCTCAGTTATCAAGGCAAGCTCATCGGGGTCGAGCTGCCAATCAACGTCGAATTGCGAGTCGTGGAGACCGACCCGGGCTTCAAGGGCGACACTGTTTCCGGCGCCACGAAGCCGGCCAAGCTCGAAACCGGTGCGGTGATCCAGGTCCCGCTGTTCATCCAAACAGGTGATCTCATCCGTGTTGACACTCGGACCCAGACCTATATGGAGCGGGCCTAGGCCAAGCGGGAGGGCCGCGCCAAGGGGTAGCATCCCTTGAATGGGCAGCAACGGATCGTTGGGCGCTGTACGTGTTGCCAACGAGGTCATCGCCAGCATCGCGGCTCTCGCCGCATGCGAAATGGAAGGCGTTTCCGGCATGGACGAAGCGGCCGCTCGTCACTTCGGTGACTGGGTTCGCCGCCAGACCGCGCACAGAGGCGTTCGGGTGCAGGTCGAAGCCGACCGCTCGATTCATCTCGAGGTCTTCATCACCGTCGACTCCGAAGCGAAGCTCGCGGACGTCGCGGGCGCCGTTCAAAGCAACGTGGTTGAAGCGACCGAGCGGATGCTTGGGCTCGAGGTCGGCGAAGTCAACGTCTTCGTTTCCAGCATCGCCTTCGCCAACTAGGAAACGCTCCGTGGGGAAGCGGCACCAGGCCAGGGAGCTGGCGCTCAAGGTCCTGTTCCAGCTGGAAGCCTCCGACGACGACCCGGAGGAGGTCCTGAATTACCATGCCGGCGAAGGGGCGGCGACCCCTGACGTCACGGCTTTTGCCGGCCAGCTCGTCCGCGGCGTCATCGCCAACCGCGAGAAGCTCGACGCCATCCTCAGCGAAGCCTCGGACAACTGGAAGCTCGAGCAGATGGCCAAGGTCGACCGGATCGTCCTGCGGATCGCGGTTTACGAGATCACGATCGACCGCCGGGTGCCCACCAAAGCCGCAATCAATGAATCGATCGAGCTCGCCAAGACCTTTTCCGGCGACGAGGCCGGTCGCTTCGTGAACGGCATCCTCGGCCGTGTCGCCGCGACGGTGACTTGAGCGCCCCGCCCGAGCCTACTTTCGAAGCGTTGCTGGCGAGCCTCGAGCAAACCATCGCGCGCCTGGCTGACGGCACCGCCCCCCTGGACGAGCTGGTCGCGGCTCACGAACGTGCGAGGCGCCTGCTGGCCGACGCCGGGACCCGCCTGGAGACCTTGAAGACGAGGGCCGAGGCCCTCTCCGCACAATTGCGGGGTTGAGATACCTACTCGCCCCGATCGTGGCCTGGACGATCTGCCAGGTCGCCAAGGTCACGCTGACCTCGATTCGGCAGCACAGGCTGAACCTGCGCGTGCTCGCCGAGACCGGCGGGATGCCGAGCAGCCACAGCGCCATCGTCGCGGGCCTGGCGACCGCCGTTGGTAAATATTCCCACGTCGATTCCCCTGAGTTTGCGATCGCGCTTATCTTCTCGTTCGTGGTCATGTACGACGCAGCCGGCCTCCGCCGCGCAGCCGGACGCCAGGCCGCGATCCTGAACCGGCTGGTTGAAGACCTGGTGCACATGCGTGGCGTGCAGGAGCCCATGCTGCGAGAGCTGCTCGGCCATACGCCGGTGGAGGTTCTCGTGGGCGCGGTGATCGGCGTCGCCGTCGGGCTGATCCTCTAGATGACAAGACTTGACGTCCTCGTGGCGCGAAGCGGTCTCGCCGAGTCGCGCGAGCGCGCGCAAGCGCTGATCCTGGCGGGAAAGGTGCGTGTCGCCGGCGAGACGATCCGGCGCCCGGACCGATCCGTGAGCGAAAACGCGGCTATATCCGTGGAGACCACTCCGGAATATGCGAGCCGTGGCGCGCTCAAGCTCGCGCCCGCGCTCGACAACTTCGCGATCGATCCATCGGGTCGCGTTTGCGCCGACATTGGCGCATCGACCGGCGGCTTCACCGACGTGCTGCTCCGGCGAGGCGCTGCACTCGTCTACGCGATCGATGTCGGCCGCGGCCTGCTGCACTGGCGGCTGCGCCAGGATCCGCGCGTCGTCGTCATCGAAAGGAAGAATGCGAGAGAGCTCGCGTCGTTCCCCCAGCCGGTTTCGCTGATCGTCATCGACGTCTCGTTCATCGGGCTCGAGAAGGTGCTGCCCGCTCTTCGAGGCGCCGCGCCGGAGGCTGAGGTCGTGGCTCTCTTCAAGCCTCAGTTCCAGGTCGGTCGTGGCGAGGTGGGGAAAGGCGGCATCGTGCGCGACAGGGATGCGGTGGAGACAGCGCTGGCGCGATTTCGCGAATGGTGTGCCGCCAACGGGTATGAGGTTCGCGGCGAATCGCCGTCCGCCATCACCGGCGCCGAAGGCAACCAGGAAATCTTCCTTCACCTAATGCCGCGTTGAGCGTCTGCATCCTGCATGGCCCGGGTGCAGAGAAATCGGTGATCGAGCGCACATTCAAAGCGCTTGAAGCACACAACGTGGAGTCTTGGGAAGCAGATCGGGATGGGCCGCTGAACGCGATCACGAGCCGCCTGAACGGCACGACCCTCATTGTCACGCTGGGCGGCGACGGCACGTTCTTGGCCGGCGGCCGGCTTGCGGCGCCGCGAGGCATTCACGTGCTCGGCGTCAACCTCGGCCGCCTCGGCTTCCTAACCGAGATCGAATCGGACGATCTCGAGGACGGCCTCGCGCGCTACTTCAAGGGCGACTATCGCGTCGAGGAGCGCAACGTCCTGCAGGCAACCTTATCGAGAGACGGCAAGAATATCGCGCGGGCGATCGGCCTCAACGAGGCGGTCGTCAATCGAACCGGAGAGGCGCGGATGTTGAGGGTCGAGATCGACGTGGGCGGTCAGGCCGTGGGCGTCATCGACGCCGACGGGGTGATGGTCGCCACCGCGACCGGGTCGACGGCCTACGCGCTTGCCAGTGGCGGCCCGATCCTCGAACCGACACTTCGCGACCTCGTGCTCGTGCCGCTGAATCCTTTTGCGCTGACCGTGCGGCCGATCGTGTTCCCGCCGGGTCAGGACATCAAGCTGGCGGTGGCGCGCGGGCCCGCGGACCTTCGTATCGACGGCGGCCGCCGAGGTCGCGCCGTCCAGGCCGGCGACGTCCTGCGCTGCGGCTCGCTCACGCGCCGCCTCAAGGTGGTGCGGTTCAGCCCGCCCGAGAGCTTCTACCGGCGCCTGGCCGAAAAGCTCGGTTGGGGCCGGCCCCTGGTCCCCATGAAGTGACGGATAGTGCTTAAGGAGCTCAAGGTCCGCGACCTCGCGCTGGTGGCCGAGTCGCGAGTTCGTTTCGGACCCGGCCTCAACCTCCTGACCGGGGAGACCGGGAGCGGCAAGTCGCTCATCGTCGACGCCCTCGGCCTCACATTGGGTGCGCGTGGCGGAGCCGACCAGGTCAGGCATGGCGCTCAGCGCGCGACGGTCGAGGGCGTGTTCGAGTCAGGCGGCTCGGCGCTCGTGCTCGAGCGCGAGCTCGGCAAACGCGGGGCTGCAAAGATCGACGGCCGCCCTGCCAACCCCGCACAGCTCCGCGAGCTCGGACGCAGCCTCGTTGCGGTGCATGGGCAGCATGAGCACCATGCGCTGCTCGATACGGATACACAAACCGAGCTGGTGGATGGATACGCGGGCGCCGGCGATCTGCGCGCCGCTGTCGCGGCCGCACACTCAGCCTGGGCGGCGGCGGTCGCCGCGCTGGCTGAGCTGGAGTCGATGCGTCAGCGAGGCCGACGCGAGCAGGACTTCCTGCGCTGGCAGCTCGATGAGCTGCGGAATGCCAACCTTCGCTCGGGTGAAGACATCGAGCTCGCTGCGGAGCGCTCAGCGGTCCGACACGCCGCGCGCCTCGCCGAGCTCGGTCACGAAACGCTGAGCGCGCTCCACGAGGACGGTGTCGCGCGAGCGCTGGCGGCGATGCGCTCGGCCTCGGAGCTCGACGCCAGGTTGGAAGCGCAAGCGTTGCGCCTCGCTGCCGTCGAGGAGGAAGTCGCCGACGTGGCCGTGGAGCTCAGGCGATACACAGACACCCTCGACTCCGACCCCGGCCGCCTCGAGGCGATCGAAGAGCGCCTGTCGGTGCTCGAGGGCATCAAACGCAAGCACGGCGGCAGCCTGGATGCCGCGATCGCGGAACTGGAAAAGCTGGAGCGGCAGGTCGGCGCGACCGAAGACCTCGACAGCGCCGTGGCCGCCGCCGAGCAAGAGCGTGATCGAGCTCGCTCGGGTCTCGAAGCAGCAGCCGTTCGTTTGACGAAGGCGCGAACCGAGGGTGCGCGCCGGATGCAGAAAGCGGTGGCCGCGGAGTTGCAAGGACTGCGTCTCGAGGGCGCGCGTTTCGAGGTGGACCTTCGTCCGCGCTCAGAAATCGGTCCTGACGGCGCGGAGGTGACCGAGATGATGTTCTCCGCCAATCCAGGCGAGCCGCTCGCGCCGCTGGCGCGGGTCGCGTCAGGCGGCGAGCTCGCGCGATTGATGCTCGCCATCAAGACCGTTGGCGCGGATGCGGACCGGTTACCAACCTTGGTTTTCGACGAGGTCGACGCGGGCATAGGCGGCGAGGCCGCGATCCAGGTCGGCCTGCGCTTGAAAGCTCTCGGCGCCAAGCGCCAGGTGCTGGTGGTGACGCACCTGGCCCAGATCGCTTCGTTTGCCGACCACCACCTGCTGGTCGAGAAATCCCCCGGCTCGGATGGGCGCAACGTCGTTTCGGTGCGCGAGCTGGGATCGGACGACGAGCGCGCGGCGGAGCTCGCCCGGATGATGAGCGGCGGCGTCACGCCCAAGGCGCTCGCCCGCGCTCGCGAGCTGCTCGATGAGGCTAGATCCAAATAGTGATGGCTGTTCGGAAGCTCTTCACCGGGCCGGACGACCGCCGGATCAAGCGCGCGCTCTGCATCGTCGCCCACCCGGACGACATCGAGTTCTACTGCGGGGGAACGGTTCTGAAGATGACGCGTCGCGGAGTGCTGGTCGATTTCGTCCTGGCCACGTCCGGCGACAAGGGCGCAAGGGACGCTTCCAAATCCCGCGCGAAGGTTGCGCGCATCCGCGAGCGCGAGCAGGAGGCGGCCGCGTATGTGATGGGCGTGAAGCGTGTTGCATTCCTCCGCCACCCCGACGCCGAGCTCGTCGAAAACCTCGAGCTGCGCGAGGAATTCGTGCGTGAGATCCGCACGTCAAAGCCCGACGTGCTGATCACCTTCGACCCCAACGTCCCGTATCGCTATCACCCCGACCACCGCGTCGTCGGCCGTGTTGCCCTTGATGCGGCGTGGCCCAGCGCTCGGGACCCGCTCACGTTTCCGAAAGCAGGCGAGCAGCACGAGACCAAGGAGGCCTGGTGTTTCGCCGGCCAGCAGCCGACGCTCGAAGTCGACGTGAGTGACGTCCTCGAGGACAAGATCGAAGCCAGGCTCGCGCATGCGAGCCAGACTGGAAGTCCTGCGGGCCTGCGGCGGCGCTGGCGGTTCAGCGCGAGGGTGGAAAGGTTTCACCAAGTAGACCTTCGATAGAGTTAGCCCCCGTGGAACCGCCAGTCGCTGGTCCGCGTCTCGACGTCAAGACGTCTGTATTTGAAGGTCCGCTGGAACTTTTGCTCGCGCTCGCAGAACGCGAAGAGGTCGACATCTTCCAGGTCTCGCTGTCTCACGTCACCGACGCATACCTCGCAGAGATCGCCACGCGCGACGTAGCGGATCCGCAGGAAATGGCGGAGTTTCTATGGATGGCGGCGCGCTTGCTGCTGTTGAAGTCGATCCGCCTGCTGCCGGGCGAGCCGCCGACCGAGGAGGAGACCGACCTGCTCGGTTGGGAGGAGGAGGTCCGCAAGCGACTCGAGGAGTACCGCGAGTACAAGCTGATGGCCGAAGGCCTGATGGAGCGCGCGTCGCAGGAGACGTTCTCGTTTCCCCCTCCCGCGCGTCCGGTTGAGTCGGCGGGTCAGGAAGAGCCGCTCGAGATCGGGCTCCTCGTGGTCGCCTTCAACAGTGTCCTGGCGCGCATCCCGCCGCGGCCCGTCGTGGTCACCGGCCGGACCTGGACCCTTGAGGAGAAGCTCGATCTCATCACGCGACGCCTCCGCGAGGGCCCGATCGAGCTGCTCGAGCTCATACTCGAATCTGAGGACCGACTCGAGGCGGTGGTCACCTTCGTCGCTGTGCTCGAGCTGCTGCGTCGCTCGGCGATCAGCGTGCGGCAGAAGGAACGCTTCGGTGCGATCCACATCGAATCGAGGCAACCTTGAGCGACCTGGCCGCGGCGATAGAAGCGATTCTCTTCAGCTCGAACCGTCCCCTCACATTGCGCGAGCTACAGCAGGCGACGGACAGCGACCGGACGGCGGTTGAGCATGCGTTGGATGAGCTCCGCGGGGCGCTGGACGGACGCGGCGTGATGGTGATGCGCCACCACGACGAGCTCCACCTTGCGACTCGCCCCGCCTTCGCCGCAGCCGTGCGCAGGGCGCTTCGCCCCGAAGTCTCCGGCAAGCTTTCGGCGGCCGCATACGAAACGCTCGCCATCGTCGCCTACCAGCAGCCGGTGCCTCGCGCGCGCATCGAGGAGGTGCGCGGCGTCAACTGCGAAAGCGTCCTTTCCAACCTCGAGCTTCGCGACCTGATCGTCGAAGTCGGACGCGGCAGCGGACCCGGGCAGCCAAAGCTCTATGG
>VBFD01000137.1:0-5601 GCA_005883585.1 Chloroflexota bacterium | reverse complement strand
AGCGACGCGAACGGGTCCTGGAAGATCATCTGCACCTGCGCCGCGTAAGACCGCGGCCGTCCGGAGGGCGCGGGCTTGCCGTCGAGCAGCACCTGCCCCGCGTCGGGCTTGATGATCTTGGCCAGCATCCGGGCGACGGTCGTCTTGCCGGCGCCACTCTCGCCTACCAACGCGGTCACCTTGCCCGCGTCGAGTCGCACGGTGACGTTGTCGACCGCGCGCACCCGAGTCTTGCGGGCCAGCGGACTCCGGCCCTGCTTGACCGAGAAAGACTTCACGAGCTCGCGACCTTCGAGCACGGGAGTTGATGTCAAGTTCCCACCCCAACCGGATCCGCCAAGGCCAATTCCGCGGGGACGTTCGCGCCGTCTCGATGCAGCCAGCAGGCGACCTCTCGTGCATCGCCGTTGATCGGCGCCATCCGCGGCAATTCCTGGCGGCACTTGGGCATCGCCCATTTGCAGCGCGGGTTGAACGGACATCCGGTCGGCAGGTCACGGAGGTCGGGCGGCGACCCCGGAATCCCCTCCATGGCAACCCGCGGGCCGTGCAGCGGTGGGAAGCAGTGGAGCAAGCCGTGCGTGTAAGGCAGTCGCGGGGCTCGGAACAACGCCGCAGCCGGCGCGCGCTCCATCAACCGGCCCGCGTACATGACATCGATCTCGTCCGCCAGCTCGACCAAAAGCGAGAGGTCGTGAGTGATGAAGAGGGTGGCGAAGCCAATGCGATCGCGCAGGCCGACGAGCTCCTCGATGATCTCGCGCTGCGTGACCACGTCGAGGGCGGTGGTTGGCTCGTCCAGGATCATCACCTGCGGCTCGAGGGCGATGGCCATGGCGATCATGGCTCGCTGGCGCATGCCGCCGGACAGCTCGTGCGGATAGCTGCGGAGCCGCTCGGCGTTGATGCCGACCATGTCGAACAGCTCGACTGACCTGGCCCAGCGCTCCGCGGCCGAGAGGTGCGGGCGGTGCACCCGAAGGAGGTCGTCGAACTGCGCGCCGATGGTGATGACGGGATTCAGCGCATTGAGCGAGCTCTGCAAGACGACTGCGATCTCGGACCAACGAATCGCCCGAAGTTCGTCGTCATCTGCCGCGAGGAGATCGATTGTGCCGGTGGGCCCGTCGCCGCTGATCGGCTTGGAGTGGAAGAGCACCTCGCCGGCGGTGATGACGGCAGGGGCGCGAAGCAGCCGGATGGCGGCCAATGCCAGTGTGGATTTGCCGCTGCCGCTCTCGCCGGCGAGGCCGAGCACGCGACCCCGCCTGAGCACGAGGTTGCAGTCGACGACCGCATGGACCGCTTCGTCGCCATAGCCGTAGTCGACGCTGAGGCCGCGAATCTCGAGGACCGCATCCGAAGGGTGTGACAATGACGTCGCCTTGGGGCGCTCGCGAATGACCTGCGTCATCCCGAGCTTCGGGCGAACGCTGATGCCGGCTTTCCGCGCCGCCTTGCGCGTGAGACCCGCCGCGCGCAGGCGAGGGTTGATGAACTCGTCGATGCCGAAGTTGAGCAGGGCGAGGCCGGTCCCGAGCACGGCGATGAAAATTCCCGGGGGCGCCCACCACCACCACCACCCGCTGCGCACCGCGTTGTTGGCGAATCCTTCGCGCAGCATCTCTCCCCAGTTCCAAAGGCCGGGTGGGGATGAAGTCGGCGAGCCGGCCAGGCCAAGGAAGGCGATGACGACATAGGCGCCGATCGCCGAGAGGCTCGTGAAGAGGAACGACGCGGCGACGATCGGGATGAGGTTGGGCAGGACCTCGACGAGGATGATCCGCGAAGGTCTCTCGCCGGAAACCCTGGCCGCCTCGACGAAGTCGCGGTTGCGCAGCGACAGCGTTTGAGCTCGCAGCGTGCGCGCGGAGTACGCCCACGACGTGACCGCGATGATGGCCGCCACCAGCACGATGCTCGAGCCCGCGGACGGCACGTAACTTGCGATCACGATCAGGAGCGGCAGCCCCGGGATGGCGAGGAAGACATTGGCGACGAGGGACAGCCCTTCGTCGGCGCCGCCACCGAGATAGCCGGCGCTGACGCCGATCAGAATCGAGAGGACGGTTGCGATCGCGGCCGCAAGCAGGCCGACAAACAGAGTGGCCTGTGTGGAGGAAAGCAGCTGCGACCAAGCGTCCTGCGCGAACACGGTCGTGCCGAGCCAGTGGGCGGCCGACGGAGGCAGCGGGAGCGGGTAGAAGTTGGCTGGGATGTCGGTGCCGGGGCCGGTCCCGGGGACCAAAACGTGCTGCACCCAATTCTTCTCATCGGTCTGGTTGGGCGAGTAGGGCGCGATCAACCGCCCTATGACCGCGATGACTCCGAACACGGCCATGATCACGAGCCCGACCAGCACCTTCGGTGAGCGGGGCAGACGCAGGATCCGAGTTCGGTGAAAGATCGGTTGAGCGATCGGTCCCGCGCCGGGCGTGGTTGCCGTCAGGGTGGTGCTGTCGATCGTCATCGGCTCATGCCATCTGCCTCGCCCGCGGATCGATCAGCACGTAGACGACGTCCGCCAGCAGGTTGGCCGCCAGCACCACGAGCGTGATGACCACGAAGATCCCCTGCACCAGCGAGTAGTCGAGCTTTCCTAACGCGTCAAAGAGGTGGAAGCCGATCCCCGGATAGTTGAAGACGATCTCGACCAGGATCTGGCCGGCGACCAGGAGGCTGATGGCGATGGTGAAGTTGGCCACGACCGGCAGCAGCGCGTTGCGGGCCGCATACCAAACCACTTGCCGGGCGGGCAGGCCCTTGGCCTCCGCGACCAGGACGAAGTCTTCGTCCATGGTCGTGACCATGTTGTTGCGCATCGCGAGGATGAACCCGGCCATCGAGGCCAGGATCACCGTGGCCGCGGGCAGGATCGCGTGGGTGGCGACGCTCTCGACGTAAGGCAGGTTGGGCCCTGGGGTGACCGCGTAGATGTCGTACGCGAACAGGCTTGGGAACCACTTGAGCATGGTCCCGGTCTGCCCGAAGATCAGGACGATCACCAGGGCGAGAAAGAAATAGGGAATCGCCTGGAAGAAGGTGGCGCCGGGCAAGAGCCAGTCGAGCCACGAGCCCCGGCGCCAGGCGATCAAGATGCCGATCGCCGTGCCGCCAACGAAGGCGATGGTCGTCGCGACCACGAGCAGGCCCAGCGTCCAGGGCAGGTACTGAAGGATGAGGCTGCTCACCGGCGCGTTTTCCGACCACGAGTGGCCGAGGTCGCCGTGGGCGAGGCTGCCCATGTACGTGACGTACTGGTCCCACAGGCTGGCGTGGACGTTGTAGCCAAGCTGCTCCTCGATGGCCTGGACGCAGATCGAGTTGCAGTTGCCCGACTGCGCCGCCCTCGCCACCGCGCCGGCGACGGGGTTTCCGGGCACCACGCGTGGCAGCAGGAAGCTGACGGTCAGCGCGACCCACGCGGCCAGGAGATAAACACCGAGCCTGCGTAGTACAGCTTGCATGCGCTACCTACCGTCCTCGGCGGCGCTGGACGCGCAACCGCAGCTCTCGCGGACGACGAACTGGACCGGAAGCACTACGTCACGCTGGCCTCCACCCACGTTGATCCTTCGGTAGAGAACCTCGAAGGCGGTCGCCCCCAGCTCCTGCATCGGTTGGCGGACGGTCGTCAGAGGTGGATGCAGGTGGCGGGCAACCGGCACGTCGTCGAACCCGGTGATCGCTACGTCCTGCGGCACTCGGATGCCGCGCTGAGCGAGTGCGTGGATCACGCCGAGCGCGGTCTGGTCGTTTGCGCAAAGGATGGCGCGTGGTAGCTTGCGGCCGGCATCAAGTAGTCCGTCGACCACGTTGGCCCCGCCCGCCGCGCTGTAGTTACCTTGCCAGGCCGGACCGGTATCGATCACGGCGCCTGTTGCGGCAGCCTCGGTTTCGAACGCGCGCTGACGTATCCGGTTGTCGGGGCTGTCGGCGCGCCCCGATACATAGCCAAGGCTTTTGTATCCGTGGTCGATCGCCAGGTGGCGGACCAGCATTCGGATCCCAGACTCGTTGTCGCAGCGGACGTTGATGGATGCGGGGGTCGGGGTGCCGGCCAGGGTCACGACCGGGGCCGTGTCAGCGATCCGTGCGATTCCGGCCGCCGAGAGCATGCGGTCGTGGAGGATGAGACCGTCCGCCTTTCCCGCGAGCGCGGCAATCCGGCCCACGACGTTGTCGTCGTTGTAGCCGACAGAGCTGATGAGCAGGTCGAAACCGCGACGCTGCGCGCCGACCTCGATGCCGCGATTGATGACGTCGAGGAAGAGAAAGCTCTCATCCTCGCCCTCGAGGAACGGCTCACCACCACGCCGGAAGACGACCCCCACGACTTCTTTGAGCCCGTTGGACAGGGCCCGTGCCGCGCCGTCGGGTACGAAGCTGAGCTCGCGAACGGCTTGCATCACCCGGTCTCGGGTCTCAGCGCGTGGAGTGCCGAGGCCGTTGAGGACGCGGGAAACGGATGCGATGGAGACGCCGGCGCGCTTGGCGACGTCATAGATCGTCAAGGACTCTTTGGGTTTCTTCGGCGCTGACACCAGGCCCTATCGGGTTTTCCTCGGGTGACTTCGTGCCGTGAGTAAGCGCTTACCGGTAAGCGCTTACCGCACCGTAGCACGGGTCGGCGTTATGCGCAAGAGCCAAATTGCAACGGCTGCCGGCTCTAGGAAGGAGCGGCGTTGGTTGGTGTGCTGTGCACCACTCGGCGTGTCAGATGGGACATGCCCCGATCGCTTCGCCCTTGTGGGCACGAGAGACGCGACCGAATAGATCCACCTTGCCAACCATTTCCTGGCGCAACGCCTCGGAAGGGCTGGGGCCGGGAAACATCGCGAAGTCGTAATAGCCACCCCGCCAATCAAGCCGCACCGCGTTGACCTTCGTGGGTTGGGCATCCCCCATCCGGTGCAGACGAGGGGCTCACCCACCTCGTCGATGACACTGAACTTCAGGTCGGCGCTCGTGCGTGGGACAAATGGCAGGACCGGCAGCACATAGACAGCGATCGTCAGGGCGGCCGCAAGGGCCAGTACTAATGCGTCGACGCGCGACCTGGGTTTCGGGCGCAGCTAGGCGGCTGGAGCTCCCGGCGCCGGCGCCGGCGGTGCGGCCGGGGCGGCGTTCGCCCTTTCGAGCCACGCGGCGACCCCGGCCTGGATGACGTTCTGGTACGGGATCGTGAAGATGATCCCGATGAAGCAGACGATCAGTCCCAATCCGCCAATGATGCTCGCCACCCAAATGAGTGCGCCGGCGGCCACGCTGTTGCTCACGTTGTTCCTCGTAAGTCGCCACACTCCCGCCACGTTCATCCCGCCCGCGAAGCCGTGATGGTACGTGTGCACGATCAGTGACGGCACGAGGTAACTAAGGAAGAGGCTCGCTAGAAAGCCCCACAGATATCCAAGGGCAACCAAAGGAGAACCGGGGTTCAAGGCGGAGCTGCTGTGCCCGGATGCGATCCCTCCGGCGATCCCGAGCACCCAGCCCGGGATCTGCAGGATGACTCCATAGATTAAGAAAACGCCGAAGATGGCGATGCCGCGCTCGAGATGAAACCCGGCGGGCGGCAGCTCATTCTTGCCGGCGCGGACG
>VBFD01000136.1:0-9606 GCA_005883585.1 Chloroflexota bacterium | reverse complement strand
GCTGTAGTTGGCCATCGCCACCAGGCCGCCGGGTTTGGCCACGCGAAACAGCTCCGCGGCCACCAGCGCCGGCTGCGGCGCAAACGTCGCCCCGAACACCGACGCGACCATGTCGTAGCTCGCATCCGCGAAGGGCAGCCGTTCGGCGTCCGCCTCGGACCAGTCGATGCTAAATCCGGCACCCGCTGTGCGCGCTCGGCCGAGCTCGACCATCTTCGGCGTGATGTCAGTGGCGGTGACAACGGCGCCGCGGCGGGCGGCGGCGAGGGAGAAGTTGCCGTTGCCGGCGGCGACATCGAGTACGGTCGTGCCCGATGCGATCGGGCAGGCTTCTGCCAAAGCCAGGGCACCTGGTTCGAGCAGTTGAGCGACCCGGGGGTAGTCGCCGAGCGACCACATCCACCGCTGACCCTCCTTGAGTCTCTCGATTGCTTGAGCCTGACAGAATGAGATTGCGCAATGTCGGAGCGAACACAGAAAGCCGGACTCCTGCTCCCGTCCCGCGAGGCGCTCCTCTGGGCGGACGGCGATCTGACCGTAGTCCTGGATGCAGCCCGACAGGCGGAAAAGGCCGGATACGACTCGGTGTGGGCGGGCGACTCCTTGCTGGCTCGTCCCCGCGGCGAACCTATAACCCTCCTCGCAGCTGTCGCCGGCGCGACGACTCGCGTGATGCTCGGCACGGCGGTGCTTCTGCCTTTGCTTCGTCATCCTCTGTCGCTCGCGCACGCCCTGGCCACCCTCGACCGCATCGCCCAAGGCAGGCTCGTCGTCGCAGTCGGCCCTGGCGCCGAGCTGCCCGGCACGCATGCGGAGCTGACCGCGGTGGGTGTCCCGAGCGATCGCCGGGTCAACGCGATGCTCAGCGAAGTCGAGCGCTGCAAACGACTGTGGAGCAACGAAGAGCCAGGCGTCCAGCTGCAGCCCACTCCCTTTCAGCCCGGCGGGCCTCCAGTTTGGTTGGGGGGAGGCGGCCCTCGCATGCTGCGCCTTGCCGGCACGACATTCGATGGCTGGCTCCCGTTGAGCCCGACCGCTGACGCATACGCGGCCGGTCTTCGCACCGTGCGTGAAGCGGCCGCCCACGCGGGCCGAGACCCAGACAGCATTCCCGCCGGCGTGTACCTAACCTTTGCCGTCGCTGACACAGCAGGCGAGGCGGCCGGCCAGCTCGACGACTACACGAAGGCTTACTACGGCCAGCCTGCCGAGGTCATGGCGCGACAGATGGCGTGCCACGCCGGGACGCTCGAGTCAGTTGCAGAGTGGTTCGCGGGCTATCGCGCCGCCGGCGCACGCCACCTCGTGCTCAGACTGGCTCGACCTGGTCTCAAGGACTACAACGCCACGGTGCGTCAGCTTTTGGACGCTGCTCGGTAGCCCTACTCGTTCAAGCTGTCGATCAGCTGCCGCAGGCGCCCGAAGTGGCTGCGATCGAAATCGAGGCGCAGGCGCGGCAGGTCGGGGACGTCGCCATCCTGACGCTCTCCGCTGGATGCGGTGACGCGCTCGATCGGAGCGCGCATGATGTCGCCGAACTCACTGTTCAGCGCAGCGACCTTCTCATCCGTGACCCGGCCGTTCAACCTCAGGATCAGCTTGCCGTCGACGTATCGCTGCGAGTGATAGACGCGGTAGAAGCGCTGGATGTAGGCGACGGCGTCGTCGATCGACTCGGTGAGGTGATACAGGCCGAGGTCCTCTGAGTCGATGTAATGGCGGGTGAGCAGGTCCTCCCGCAACATCGCATCGATCTGCCGCCAGTAGCCGCCGCCTTCGGCCTCGACCATCACGATCGGGTGAAGGTCGCTCTTGCCGGTCTGGCTCAAGGTCAGTAGCTCGAACAGCTCGTCCATCGTGCCGAAGCCGCCGGGGAACAAGACGAACGCCTCGGCCTCTTTCATGAACATCAGCTTCCGCGTGAAGAAGTACTTGAAGTTGATCAGTTTCGGATCCGAGGCGATGAAGGGATTTGGCTTGGCCTCGAATGGGAGCACGATGTTGACGCCGAACGAGCTCTCCTGGCCGGCCCCCTCGTTGGCGGCGCTCATGATGCCGGGCCCCGCCCCGGTCACGACCATCCAGCCGACCTCGGCCATGCGCCGGCCAAATTCTCTTGCTAGCTTGTAGTTCGGATCGTCGGCCGGCGTCCGCGCGGAGCCGAAGACGCTGACCTTCTTTCGGTCTCGATATTTCGAGAAGACGTTGAACGCGTAACGCATCTCCTTGACGGATGCGTTGATGAGCTTGCGGTCGAGACGGCTGAGAGGCTCCTCGGCCATTCGAATCGCGGTCACCAGCAGCTCATAGGTGGAGCGGGCGTCAACAGGGGCAAGCTCCAGCTCCTCGACGAGCGCGGTCAGCCGGCGATCGAGATCCGCGTCACCCGTGGAGTACTGCCGCCTGGTCCCGGTCCGCGATGAAGTAGTTTTCTTTTTAGGCAAAGTGTTGGGAATAAGGTACGTGGGACTCGACGGCGACGACACCCTCTGGCAAAACGAAACACGCTTCCAGCTCACCCAGACCGCCCTCCGCGATCTGCTGCGCCGCCACGTCCCGGACGCCGACGTCGACACGCATTTGGCCGAGGTCGAGATGCGCAACCTCCGCATTTACGGCTATGGGGTCAAGGCCTTCACCCTGTCGATGATCGAGACCGCGATCCAGGTCACCGATCGCCGCATTCCAGCCGCTGACCTGGAGGTGATCCTCGGCTGGGGCCAGAAGATGCTGAGCGCGCCGACCGAGCTCCTGGATGGGGTGGAGGCGGCGCTTCAGGACCTGAGCCACCGCTACGAGCTCGTGCTGATCACGATGGGCGACCTGTTCGACCAGGAGAGCAAGCTGGCGCGATCGGGCCTCGCGGACATGTTCAAGGGCGTCGAGATCCTGAGCGAGAAGAACGTCGACGCCTACCGTTCGTTGCTGCGCCGCCGCCACATCGAACCCGCTGAGTTCGTCATGGTCGGCAACTCGCTCCGCTCCGATATCGTGCCCGTGATAGCGCTCGGCGCGCGCGGCGTGCACATCCCATACCCGCTCACCTGGCATCACGAGCAGGTGCCCGACGACGCAATGCCGAAAGACGGATGGCATCGCCTGGAGAACATCAGCGGGCTCGGAGAGCTGCTCGATTCCTTCTGACCTTCTCGCCGTTTTCCGCACGTCTTGATCAAAACGCGCTAATCCGAGGCCGGCGATACGCGCGTTTGGCGCAAGCGGCGCGAAATCGCGCGCTCAGGCCGCCCCGGTTCGCTCCGCTGTGCCCCCGCCGGTCATCAGCAGTCCAAGCCGAGCCTCATCCGTGTCCGCCGGCTCGAAGCTCACAATCCGGCCCTCATACATCACCGCGATCCGGTCCGAGAGCGACCGCACCTCGTCGAGCTCCGCCGACACCAGAAGAATCGCCGCGCCCTCATCGCGCTCCTTGACCAGACGCCGATGGATGAACTCGATGGCACCGATGTCGACGCCCCGCGTGGGCTGGGCGGCAAGCAGGACCTTGGGGTTGCTCGCCATCTCCCGCGCGACGATGATCTTCTGTTGGTTCCCGCCCGACAGCGCCCGCGCCGGCGTCTCGATGCTCGGCGTGCGGATGTCGAACTCCTTCACCAACCGAACCGCCCAGCTCCTGATCGCGTCGAGTCGCAAGAGCAGTCCGTGCCACGAGAACAAAGGCGCAGTCTCGCGCCCGAGGATGAGGTTGTCGGCGATCGAATAGTTCAACACGAGGCCAACGCCGCGCCGGTCCTCAGGAATGTGCCCGACCCCGGCCTCGCGCTCTTCACGCGCATCGGCGGTGGTCACGTCGACGTCGCCGAGGAGAATCTTGCCGCCGGTGGGACGCCGCGTTCCCGCCAGCACCTCCACCAGCTCGCTCTGCCCGTTGCCCTCCACGCCCGCGATCCCGAGGATCTCGCCTTGCCGAAGCTCGAACGAGATGCCACGCAGCGCGGGCACGCCGCGGTCGGAGTTCGCGGTCAGGTTCTCGACGCGAAACGTGACGGCCCCCGGCGTCGCCGGTTTCTTGTCCACCCGCAGAAGCACCTCGCGGCCGACCATCATGGTGGCGATCGCCTACTCCAAACAGCTCGACGGTCTCCTGCGGCGTGAGCACCCCGGTGGGCTCGTCGAGGATGAGGATGTTCGCGCCGCGGTAGAGCACCTTGACGATCTCGGCCCGCTGCTGCAGGCCGACGGGCAGCAGGCCGGTCAACGCGTCAGGATCCAGCGCAAGGCCATATTTGCGCGTCAGCGCCTCGATGTCTTTGCGCGCTCGCCCATAGTCGTAGAACCCGGGCCCGACCACCGGCTCGCGCCCGAGCATGATGTTCTCGCCCACTGAGAAGACCGGGATGAGCATGAAATGCTGGTGCACCATGCCGATTCCCAGGGCGATGGCATCGCGCGGGCCGCTGATGCGCGCGGGCTTGCCGTTGACGACGATCTCGCCTGAGTCCGCATGTACCAGGCCGTACAGGATGTTCATCAGCGTCGACTTGCCGGCGCCGTTCTCGCCGACGAGGGCATGGATCTCGCCCGCGCGCACCGTCAGGTCGACGTGGTCGTTGGCGACCACGCCCGGCCACGCCTTCGTGATCCCACGCATGTCGATCGCGAGCTTTTCCGAGTCCTGCGAGCTCATTCGTTCTCCGGGGCATACGGGACGCCGTCAGCCGCGGGCGGGATGCTTCGGCCGACGACGCCCGCCAGCACGACCAGGGTGAGGAGGTACGGCAGCATGCTGAGCAGGTACTGAGATACGTGGATGACCGAGTTGGCGTCGTAGATCGCCTGGCCGAACCCGAAGATCAGGCACGCGACGAAGGCGCCGATCGGCGTCCACTTGCCGAAGATCACCGCCGCCAGCGCGATGTAGCCTCGGCCGTCGGTCATGTTCGGCACGAAGGTATTCGAGATGCCGATCGCGAGGAACGCCCCCGCGAGGCCTGAGAGTAGCCCGCTGGTGATCACTGCGCCATAGCGGATCGCGTAGACATTGATGCCGGCCGTATCGGCGGCTTGCGGATGCTCGCCGACGGAGCGGATCCGGAGCCCAAGCCGAGTTCGGAACAGCATCAGCTGCACCACCACCAGCAGGACGATCGCCGCGTAAACGACCACGTTCTGCTGGAACAGGACGCGGCCGAGAAAGGGGATCTGGTCGAGAACCGGGACGTTGATGTATGGCAGCAGCTCCGACTGCCCCACATGGCCGACGTCCTGCAGCCCGAAGATGCGCTGGACTAGGAACAGCGTCAGTCCCGCGGCAAAGATGTTGATGGCGATCCCGCTCACGATCTGGTCGGCACGGAAACGGATGGACACCACCGCATGGATCAGCGCCATCATGCCGCCGGCGAGAATTCCGACCAGCGCCGCGAGCCACGGGTTGTGCCAGGCGAGGTCGGCGACGACCGCGAAGAAGGCGCCGGTCAGCATCATGCCTTCCATCGCGATGTTGACGACTCCGCTTCGTTCCGAGATCACGCCGCCGAGGGCGGGCAGGAGGAGCAGCGCAGCAGCCTCGAGCGTCGCCCGCCAGAGGTCGGCCGTGAGGAGCACGTGCCCGATGTCGGAGAGAAAGTTCATGTCGTCTCGCCCGGCGGCGCCTTCGCCGCCTCCGTCATGAGTGCCGCCGCGGGCGCCGTGGGTGCGGGCGCGGATGGCCTCCGGCGGAAGGCCGGGAGTCGCAGCACCCGCAGGAAGTTGGCGGCGATGCTGAACAGGATCAATGCCTGGAGGATCTGCACGAGGCTGCTCGAGATGCCCGCATCGGCCTGCATCACCGATCCGCCCGCATGAAGAGCGCCGAACAGGATCGACGCGAACAGAATGCCGACCGCGCTGCCCAGCCCGAGCAGCGCCACGGCGATGGCGTCGAAGCCGGTCGTGTCGTTGAAGTATTTGTCCGTCAGGTTGTGGTCGACGCCCGCGATCTGGATCGCTCCCGCGAGCCCGGAGAAGGCTCCTGCGATGAGCATCGTGATGATGATCGTGCGCGCCACATTGATCCCGCCATATCGGGCCGCGCGCTGGCTCTGCCCGACGGCACGGATCTCGTATCCAAGCGACGTCCTCCACAGGAGGACGGCGAAAACCACCAGCGCGGCGAGCCCGATAAGCAGCCCGGTGTGCACCCGATACACCCCGGCAGGCAGACCGAAGATGACGAGCCCGGGAGTGTTGGGCAGAAAAAGCGGGAGGCGAGCTCCGGCTCCGATCGGCGTGGAAGCTGAGAAACCGTTGGCTGCCTGCAGCGGGCCCCCGACGATAAGGAAGCGCACGAGCCACTGCGCGACGTAGTTCAACATGATCGTGGTCACCACCTCATGCGCGCCGATGGTGGCTTTGAGGACGCCGGGGACGCCGGCCCAGATCGCGCCCGCGAGCGTCCCGCCTATCAACACCATGGGCAGCAGGATCGGGGCCGGCAGGCTGCTGAACTTGATGCCGATGACGGTGCAGGCGACGGAGCCGGCGAGCAGCTGACCTTCCGCGCCGATGTTGAACAGGCCTGCGCGGAAGGGGAGGGCGACAGCGACGCCCGTCATCAGCAACGGGGTGAAGAACACGATCGTGGTCGAGATCTGAAGCGCGGGGTTTTCGCCCGTCGTCGTCGAGCAGGCGACTCCGAGCCCGCCGCACAGGAGGCCCTGGTAGGCGGCGAACGGGTTCCCGCCTGTGACCGCGACGATCAGCCCGCCGACGATGAAGGCGAAGACGACCGATCCGAGCGGGACGGCGAACCCACCAGCAATCCGTCGTACTGCTGCCAACTGGTCTTCCTTAGCGGATCAACCGGCCGCTGTCAAAAAAGAAGGCGGGCGCATTTGCTGCGCCCGCCTGCGGATCAACCGAACTTACGCGGGAATGTCAGCGGGTGGCGTCAGCGTGCCCGCCTTGATCTTGGCTTTGAGGTCGTCGAGCGCGGTCTGGATGTCTGCCGACACGGTGAGGTTGTCGAGCGCGTATCCGGCGCCGTCGTTGGCGATGTTGAACGTCAACGCCCCACCGGCGAACTTCCCGTTGACCACGTTCTGGATGGCTGTGTAGGTGGCGACATCCACCTTCTTGAGGGCGCTTGCGATCACCGACGGGTCGGCGTCCTTCTGGTCAGCGTCGACGCCGACGCTGTACACGCCCGCCTGTCCTGCCGCCTGCAGCACGCCGAGCCCGCATCCGCCCGCGACCTGGAACAGGATGTCGGCCTTCGACGAGATCTGGTTGGCGGCCACGTTCTTGCACTTGGCCGGGTCGGTGAAGTCGTTGGAGTAACCGACCAGCACCTTGATCCCTGGGTCCATCATGGTCGCCGCCCACTTGTAGCCGGCGATGTAGTGGTTCACTGGCGGAATGCTGATCCCGCCGACAGCGCTGATCACGCCTGCGTTCTTCTTCGCCTTGTTCTGCTTCTCGAGAAGTCCGGCGAGCGCTCCGACCATCGCGCCGGCGTCCTGTTCGCTGAAGTACAGCGATTGGACGTTGGGATGCTTGAGGTCGTTGAAGTTGGCGTCGGTGCCGGCGCCGTCGATGATGGCGAAGTTCACGTTGGGGAACTGGCCGGACACGGTGCCCATAGCCGTCTGCATGAGGAAGCCGACGCCGATCACCAGGTCGTATTTCTTGGAGGCGAAGTTGGTCAGGTTAGGCACATAGTCGTCGCCGCTCTTGGACTCGACCACGTCGCCCTGGACCTTGAAGTCGGTCTTGGCCTTCTCGAGGCCGAGGTCAGCGAGGTGGTTGAAGCTCTTGTCGTTCAGGCCGCCGATGTCGGTGACGAGCCCGATCTTGTAGACCTTGGCTGCTGGCGTGTTGTTGCTGCTGCCGCAGGCTGCCAGCAGCATCAATGCCACGCCGGCGACGCCTAGGAACCTAAGCCGCGAATGAACCATTTTCCACCCCTTCACTGAACAAGACCCTTACCCCAAGAGCCTCGCTCCTGGATCGCGCGATTGTAGCCCACGGCCGCTTTCTCTGTAAGTTAGGCCGATGCAGGCGCTGGAGGTCATCGGACGCAAGCGCGATGGGGGTGAGCACCCGCCCGAGGAGATCGAATTCCTCCTGTCCGGCTACCTGCGCGGGGACATTCCCGACTACCAGATGGCGGCCTGGCTGATGGCGGTCTGCATCCGCGGCATGACCCGGGCCGAGACCCTTGCCCTGACCCAGGCCATGGTCCGAAGTGGCGAAGTTCTGGACCTCAGCGAGATCCCCGGGATCAAGGTCGACAAGCACTCCACCGGCGGGGTGGGCGACAAGGTGACGCTGATCGGTCCGCCATTGGCGGCCGCCTGCGGAGTGAAGGTGCCCAAGCTCAGCGGCCGCGCGCTCGCGCACACCGGCGGCACCCTCGACAAGCTCGAGTCGGTGCCCGGACTCACAGTCGACCTCGACCCCGATCGCTTCATCCGCCAGGTGCGCGAGGTGGGGATCGCGGTGGCCGCGCAGTCGCCGCACATGGTCCCGGCCGACAAGGCGCTGTACGCGCTGCGCGATGTAACCGCCACCGTTCCGTCGGTGCCCCTGATCGCCTCCAGCGTGATGTCCAAGAAGATCGCCGCCGGCGCGGATGCGATCGTGCTCGACGTCAAGTTTGGACGCGGCGCTTTCATGCCCGACGTCGCCGCCGCGGAGGAGCTGGCGACCGAGATGGTCTTGCTGGGCGAAGGAGCAGGCAGGCGCACGGTCGCGCTCGTGACGGCGATGGACAACCCGCTCGGTCGCTCGGTGGGCAACGCGCTCGAGGTGCAGGAGGCGCTGGATGCGCTTGCCGGCAAGGGAGACGAGGAGCTGGTGCAGGTGTCGCTCACGGTCGCGCGCGAGATGTGCTGGCTGGCGGAGGTCGAAGCCGACCCGGATGACGCGCTGAGCTCAGGGTCCGGCCGCGAGAAGTTTCTCGCGATGCTCGCCGCCCAGGGCGGGCGATTGGAGGACGGCCTGCCGGTGGCCCCGGTCCAGACGGCGGTGCGGTCGCCTAGCGACGGCTACGTCGAGTCGATCGACGCCCTGGAGGTGGGATTGGCCGGCGTCGAGCTGGGCGTGGGACGAGCGAGGAAAGAGGACAAGGTCGACCCTGCCGCGGGCATCGTGATCGAGGCGCCGGTGGGCGCTCGCGTGCGGGCCGGCGAGCCTTTGGCCATCGTGCACGCGCGATCCCAAGAGCTCGCGCAAAAAGTCATCCCTCGCCTGCAGAACGCGTGGCATCTGAGCGCCCACGAGGTCAAGCGGCCGCCGCACGTGCTCGCTCGAGTGGACAAGGACGGGGTCACCCGATCTTAAGGGGTCCCCGCGAACTCAAGGCGAAGCCTCCGAGTTCGTGGGGTTAAGCGGGCTAGACTTTCGCTCCGGTGGCGGCGATAGGCGAAAAGAAGTACCACATAGGCCTCGCGAAAGGCGAGGTTGGTGAATACGTCCTGGTGCCGGGCGACCCGGGCCGTACGCCGGCGATCGCCAAGTACCTCGATGACGCGCGCGAGATCGCCTTCAGCCGTGAGTACCGCACGTTCACCGGTAGCCTGCTCGGGGTCCCCGTCTCAACGATCTCGTCCGGCATGGGCGGCCCTTCTGTGGCGATCGCGGTCGAAGAGCTCAGCGAGTTGGGCG
>VBFD01000009.1:0-26743 GCA_005883585.1 Chloroflexota bacterium | reverse complement strand
GTCCGGCGGGGGTGCGCTGAGTCATGAACGGGAAGCTGATGGTCATGGCGATGCCGACGATCACGACTGCCGCCCCAACCAATCCCCAGCCGAACTGCATGCCGAGGAAGAACGCGGTGGCTGCGCCCGCGCTCACGAGGCCGATGCCAAGGCAGCCCCAAGCCGCCCGTGCCTGCGTCGGGTTGCTCGAAAACCACTTGTGGGACATAGCGTCCTGGTACATCTGGCTTTCAGCCGTCTTCAGCTCGAGCGTGAACGTTCCTTTGAGGTCGGACAGCGTCACCTGCTGGCGCCCGGCGAACAGGCCCGCGAGGATCGTGTTTTCGTACGGCATGATCTCAGCCGGATCCCAACTCCGCATTTGGGTCAAGACCCAATCCTTCTTGCCTGGTATCTCAGAGATCGTGAGGAAGCCTCGCACGGCCAGGTCGACGATGGTCGCGGTCAAATCCTTCGGGTCGG
The DNA here is from genome assembly GCA_005883585.1 of Chloroflexota bacterium. Classification (GTDB taxonomy): domain Bacteria; phylum Chloroflexota; class Dormibacteria; order Dormibacterales; family Dormibacteraceae; genus UBA10449. The sequence continues at coordinate 26,281 of VBFD01000009.1, read as the reverse complement.
CGCGCTCATCGAGGATCAGGCCAAGCTCGGCCGGGCGCAGGTTTTGTGGCGGCTCGAACTCCACCACCACCGGGTCATGGCTGAAGAGTGGCTCCGCATGCTCCTTCGGATCGTTTGTGAGGTAGTACTGCGTCAAATAGGCGCGATCGCGCCCATGGGTCCACCAGTTCCAGGCCACGAACCCGATCCCGGCGATGCCCACGAGCGCGGATATGCCGACCGTCAGCGGGTTGATGTCGAAAGCATCCAGTGGGAACTGACGTAGCCGCGGCTCGAGCATTGGGGGCGGGACTGTGACAACGCCCTTGGTCAGCGCGGTTACGACCGACATCTCCTCGCCCGAATCGAGCTGGCGAGTCGCTGAGTAGGTCGCCAGGCCGGCGCTTCCGCTGCTCTCGCAAGCGGCGGTCGAACCGGGCGGCCCCTCATAGCAAGCCGCCCTTCGAAACGCGGGCGCCGGCAGGCGGACCGTGGCGCTGACCGCCTGTTTGGGCACGGGCCAGAGATTGCCGTCGACATTCCAAAACAGCTCGTCATGGTCGGCAAAGGAGTTCATGGCACCGAAAATCGCGTAGGTGATGACGTAACGCTGGGCACCGCTCACCAGCCGGTTGGGGTCGCCGATCTTGATCTCAGCGCTGTCACGAACCACCGATTGGGTGTGCGGAACAGGGTTGGCGCCATCGGTGACTCCGCGGCTCTCGAAGTTGTAGAGGCGATCGTGCGTGTCGTCGTATCGGTAGCGCAGAGGAATCGTCCTGAAAATCCCATGTTTCTGCAGGCCGCGGAAGTCGACGCGGATGTCCTCCTGGACGACGATCGCGGAATCGGGCGCGATTGAGATGTCCGAGTGAAACGAGGTGATGACCCAGCCCTCATCGGCGTGCGCCGCCGGAGAAGTAAGGGCGATCACCCACCCAGCCGCAAGAAAAGCAAGTGCAAACCGACCAGACCTCATTTCGCGCTGCGATCTTACGTATAGTGGCCGCGCTGTGACTCTGACAAATCTTCGGCATGACATTCGCAACGTTGCGATCATCGCCCACGTCGATCACGGGAAGACGACGCTGGTCGACGCGCTCCTGAAGCAGAGCCACACCTTCCGCGACAACCAAGACGTCGGCACGCTGATCATGGACACGAACGACCTTGAACGCGAGAAGGGAATCACCATCCTCGCCAAGAACACGTCCATCCGCCACGGCGACGTGACGATCAACATCATCGACACGCCTGGGCACGCGGACTTCGGCGGCGAGGTGGAGCGGGTCCTGAACATGGCCGACGGGTGCCTGTTGCTGGTGGATGCCGCCGAAGGACCGATGCCGCAGACCCGTTTCGTACTGCGCAAGGCGTTCGAGGTCGGACTGCGGATCATCGTCGTGATCAACAAGGTCGACCGCAAGAACGCCGACCCGAAGGCGGCGCTGAGCAAGGTCCACGACCTGTTCCTCGAGCTTGCAGAGGACGCCGACCAGCTCGAGGCGCCCGTGATCTATGCGGTCGCGAAGGAGGGCCGCGCCGGCGTTGACGCTGACGACCTGGCGCCCGATCTCGAACCGCTGTTCAAGACGATCATCGAGCACATCCCGGCACCGGTCATCGAACCAGGAGGCTTCCAGATGCTGGTCGCCAACCGGGCGTACGACGACTACACGGGCCCGATGGCGATCGGGCGCATTTCCCGCGGAAGCGTCGCGCCGGGGGATGCGGTCGCGGTGCTCACCGCCGACGGGGAGGCCAAGCGCGTAAAAGTGGTGCAGGTTCTCCTCTATCGAGGTCTCGACAGGGTCGCGGTGCCGACAGCGAGCGCCGGCGACATCGTGGTCCTGACCGGGCTCGAAGAGGTCGCGATCGGCGACACGCTCACGGACCCGGAGTCGCCTGATCCGCTCCCGCGCATCGAGATCGACGAGCCGACCGTCAGGATGACCTTCGGCGTCAACACGTCGCCGTTCACCGGGCGGGAAGGCAAGTTCTCGACGACGCGCCAGCTTCGCGCGCGCCTGTACAAGGAGCTCGACGTCAACCTCGGCCTTCATGTCGAGGACACCGACGCGGCCGAGCGCTTCCTGGTCAGCGGCCGTGGCGAGCTGCATCTGGCCGTTCTCATCGAAACGATGCGTCGCGAAGGGTACGAGTTCGAAGTCTCGCGCCCGGAGGCGATCGTCAAGAGAATCAACGGCCAGCTCATGGAGCCGGTGGAGCGGCTGACGGTCGACGTCCGCGAGGAGCACCTGGGCGCGGTGACGGAGTCGCTCGGCAAGCGCCGTGGAGAGATGATCGAGATCAGCTACGACTCGAAGGGCGGCGTGCGCCTCGAGTACATGATTCCCACGCGCGGCTTGATCGGCTTCCGGAACCAGTTCCTGACTCTGACCGCGGGCACCGGCTTGATGGGCTCGATCGGGATCGGGTACCGGCCTTGGGCGGGCGACTTCAGGGAGCAGCGGAATGGCGCCCTGACCGCGTCGTCAGCGGGCACCACGCTTGCGTTCGGCCTGGCCGGCGCGCAGGAGCGGGGCACCACCTTCATCGAGCCGGGCGAGGCGGTCTATGAGGGAATGATCGTGGGCATCCAGAAGCGGCCCGGCGATATCCGCGTCAACGTGTGCCGCGAGAAGAAGCAGTCCAACATCAGGTCGTCGACCTCGGACATCTCGGTACGGCTGACCCCGGCCAGCAAGCTGAGCCTCGAACAGTCGCTCGACTTCCTGGCCGAGGACGAGCTCCTCGAGGTCACGCCGCAGCATCTCCGCCTGCGCAAGCGGCACCTGACGGAGGTCGACCAATCACGTGCCCGTCGCCTTGCGGAATCGACCGGTACCCGGCGCTAAACCGGCCCCAGGAATAGGTCCCGGCCGAAACGGGTATACTCTCGGTAGCCGGTAGAGTACCGGCGCTCACCGCAGGCTCCGTTTCTCGAACAGGCCCGCCGAGTTGAGTTGGCCTTGAGTTCGAGAGATTAGGAGATGGAAATGCCTACAGGCACCATCAAGAAGCTGGTCGCGGACCGTGGCTTTGGCTTTATCGCAGCCGAAGACGGTAAGGAATTCTTCTTCCACAGGAGTGGCACCGAAGGCGACTTCGACAGCCTCCGCGGTGGCGAGAAGGTGACCTTCGAGATCGAAGCGAGCCCCAAGGGCCCGCGCGCTCGCAGCGTCCGCACCGTCTAACCAGACGAAACAGCAATAGGGACCCGGGTCGAAAGACCCGGGTTTCTTTTTTTTAGGGGAGCTCCTGAAACATGCACTCCATGTGCAGCAGCCTGGGTGACTCGGCGTGTGGCGTGCCGGGTTCGATCAATTTCCCGCAGCGTTCGCAGATAAGCGCCTTCTGTGGCCTCGGTGTCGCCCGCCGCGGCTCCTGTCCAGGCGAATAGAGGGTCCCATCCTGCGGGTCGAACAGGTTGAGTCCCAACTCCGAGGCCTTTGTCTCGCAAAACTCGACGGCGGCATCTGGCGCCCTTCCGCTGATCGACAGGAAGACATGGGCCGGAGACGCTTCGACTTCGCCGATATCGGGCCATTGCTCAGAGAGCGCCGCCACGAATTGAGCAACGCGGGCATCCGCCAGGAGGACCTCAGACCATTCGGCGCCGGAGGCGAGACGCTTGTAGGCGTCAAGAGCCTGATCAGCACTGAGCTGTTTAGCACCCGACAGCACGGCCAGGTCGAAGCTCACGCGAACCTCAGCGTGGTCGCGATCTGGTGGACGAGTGTGAAGCCGCCCTGGCCGTCCATCCTTGTGATCCAGACGGTCTGCTTGACGTCGTGGTTGGAGGTGAACTGGAACGGGCCCATCGGGGTTTGAATGTTCACAGTCTCCATCGCGGTCCGAAGCTTCTCGCGGTCGCCCGCGAGGTCCTTGAATGTGAGCTTGGCCCGCTTGGCTGAGTCGGCCAGGATCTTGATCGCGGCGTATCCCTGCGCGGCGAACTGGTCAGGCGGCCTCTTGTACGCGGTCGTGTAAGCGGCCACGAATTCTGTATTGGACGGTAAGGAGTTGCCGAGGTACCACGCGCTTGCGCTCTGCGCGCCGGTGCCGGCTGTTCCCGCCTGCGCTGACACTGCTGTGTTGAAGTCGCTGCCGCCCAGGAACTGGCCTTGCCAGCCCTGTTGGCGAGCGTCGACCATGATCTCGGCCGGGATGCCCCCTGGGGAAGATATGAACATCACGTCGGGCTTCAGCTTCACGCCCTGGGCCACCAAGGACGACAGGTGCGCTTCTGTTGTGCTGAACGCGATCGTCTTGAGCAGCGTGATCTTGTATGTGCCGACTGTGTCCTGGACGATCTTGCCGTCGTCGCTGGAGAGCCTGTCGTCTTGCGTGACGAAGAGCACACCTGTGCTCGGATGCGCATCGGCCGCGTAAGACTGGATGTTGTCCGGAATGGCGGCCTGCTCGCCGAGGCTGTCGCGGAAGACGTAGCGGCACGGAGTGGTCTGCGGGAAGAGGCAGTCGGGAACGATGTGCGTCCCGGGGGTGCTCACCGCAAGGATCGGTGTCTTCAGGCTCTCGGCGACGGGATGGACCATCACTGCGGAGCTGGAAAGAGTGGGGCCGAGAAGCGCCAGGTCTTGATCCTGCTGGATCATGGTCCGAGCCGCAGCTGCCGACTGTGCGGGGTCGGAGGCGTCGTCGTTGACATGGAGAACGATCTTGGCGCCGAGGACCCCGCCGGCCTTGTTGATCTGGTCGACTGCCAGTTGCATGCCGTTCCTGCTTTGGACCCCGGTGAGAATTCCGGCGCCCGTCACGGAGAGGTCCGCGCCCAGCTTGATCGTCTTGCCTGCATATGAGTTGGTCGCACCGCCACCTCCGCCGCTCGAATCGCAAGCGACGACCATGACGGCGGCCACCAATGCTGAGACGAGGCGTGCTCGGTTCACGTCAACAGTCTTTCACGTCCGTTAGAGCTCACGCCTGCAGGCGTTTCAGCAGCCGCGGAACGTCGAGCCTGCGGTGTGGGTATTGGGGATCCATCTCCTTCAGGGTCTCGATCAGGATCCTTGACACGGCCCAGTTGCGGTAATTCTTGTCGTTGGCGGGGACCACGTACCAGGGCGCCCATCTCGTCGAGCAGCGCGTGAGTGCGATGCTGTAGGCGCTCTGGTAATCGTCCCAGTACGCCCGCTCGTCGATGTCGTGCTCACTGAACTTCCACTGCTTGTCGGGATCCTTGAGCCTCTCGCTGAGCCGGTTCCGCTGCTCGTCGTATGAGATGTGCAGGCAGATCTTGACGATCTTCGTTCGTTGCTGGTTGACCTGCCTCTCGAAGCGGTTGATGAGCTCGTAACGGCGCTCGATGACGTTCAGGGGAGCCAGACCGTGCACCCGCACGATGAGCACGTCCTCGTAATGAGAGCGATTGAAGATGCCGACCTCGCCGACGTCCGGGAGGCGACGGCGGATCCGCCACAGGAAGCTATGGCGTTTTTCCTCGGGGGTCGGCTGCTTGAAGGGTGTGATCTGGACCGCTTGCGGGTTCAGGTTTCCAATCACGTGGGTGATGGTGCCGTCCTTCCCGCTCGTGTCCATGCCTTGCAGCACGATCAGGAGCGCGCGCCTGTGCTCCGCGTAGAGCTCGTCCTGGAGCTTGAACAGTGTCGCGTGCTGCTTTGGGAGGTCCTTCAGCGCCTGTTTCTTGTGCTTGAGGCCGGGAGTCGATGCGGGATCGACGTCGGCGAGCCGAAAACGTCCGTCCTGCACTTCGGCACGAAGCAGGTCGCGAATCTGCTTCGCCATGGCCGCAAGTCTATCGGGAGTCTAAGCGAGCTCCACCGGAACGACTTCCACGGTCATCAGCTTGCCGCCGCGCAGGATGGACAGGCCGAGCTTCGACCCGATCTGCGCCTCGACCATCAAGCGCTGCAGATCGCCCGCCTTGCCGACGGCCACGTCGCCGACCGAGACGATGATGTCTCCGCCGCGAAGCGAGGCCGCAGCCGCGGGACTGCCCGCGACCACCTCCTGCACCTCCACGCCCGCCTTGCGGCCGAGGCGCTGCGCCATGGCGGGAGGCAAAGGCCGGGTGCCGCCGGCGATGCCGAGGAAGGCCCGGCGAACGCGCCCGCTCTTCATCAGCGCGGCCAGGATGGCCTGCGTCGTCTTGTTGATCGGCACCGCCAGACCAAGTCCCATCCCTGCGACCGCGGTGTTGACACCAACCAGCCGCGCCCGCCAGTCGGCCAGCGCGCCGCCGGAGTTGCCCGGGTTGAGGGCGGCGTCGGTCTGGATCACGTCTTCGATGAAACGGCGGTGCCCGTTACCGTCTGCGGTCGCCAGCGAGCGGCCTAACCCGCTGACGACCCCCGACGTGACGGATCCCGAAAAACCCATCGGGTTTCCGATCGCGACCACCAGCTGGCCGACGCGCAGGTTGTCCGCGTTGCCGATCTGGACCGGCTCCAGCGTGGCTGCCCGCGCTCGGGCGACGGCGAGGTCGGAGAGGGGATCGGCGCCAACAACATCAAGCTCATATTCGGAGCCGTCGATGAACGAAGCCGTGGCTGCACCGGCCTGCGCGACCACGTGAGCGGACGTGACCAGGAACCCGTCGGGCGTGATCACGACACCCGAGCCGGCGCCGCCGTCGAAAGATCGGCTGCTGCGCCGGACGCGGAGGCTTGCGACCGATGGGAGCACGCGCTGCGCAACTGCGGTCACGGTCGACGAGTAGGCGTCGAGCGCCTCGGTTTCGGATACGGCAGTAGGGGCTTCGTTCATGGTGCTTACAAGATTACGACGATTCGGGAAGGGTGGCGCGAGCCCCGTTTATGCCCTACGCCGGGTAGACGGAAACCTCGGTCGCCTTGACCGCCATCCAGACGCTGGCGCCGGCAATGAGGCCGAGCTCCAAAACCGCGGCGCGGGTGACCTCGGCCACCAGCGGGACGGGGCCGACGACCCGGACGCGAACGCGTTCGCCCTCCAGGTCGACGGTGTCGACCTGTCCGCGCCAAACGTTTCGGGGCGTGCCATCCGGCCGCGATCGATACAGCGCCACAGCACGCGGATGGACGACTGCGAAGACGTCGCCGGTGCCCGCATCCACCACCGCCAGCGAGGCGTCGGCTGGTAGGGCGACATGGTCTCCGTGTGCGCGGCCTCGGAGCAGGTTGACCCCGGCAAGGTCGGCGACAAAGCGCGATCGGGGTCGGGCGGTCACATCACCGGGCGTGCCGGACTGCACCACCAAGCCGTGTTCCACCACGACGAGCTTGTCCGCCAGCGCCATTGCCTCGAGGGGATCGTGGGTCACGAGCAGGCGCACGCCATGAAAGGAGGCGAGTTGCTTGCTCAGCTCGCGGCGCACCTCCGCGCGGACGGAAACGTCGAGAGCCGACAGCGGCTCGTCCAGCAGAAGGAGCTTCGGCTCGGTCGCGAGCGCGCGCAGAAGGGCGACGCGCTGCGCTTGGCCGCCAGACAGCGCTCGGGGCAAAGCGTCCGCTCTCTCTCCGAGGCCGGCTTCGTTGAGCCACCTACGAGCGATAGCGGCCGCGTGCGGCCGGGCCTGCGCGCGCAGGCCGAAGGCGACGTTCTCGACCGCGCTCAGGTGCGGAAAGAGGACATGGTCCTGGAACACGAGGCCGGCTCTCCTGCGCTCCGCGGGTATGTGCACCCCACTTGCGCTGTCGTCCAGGACCTCGCCATCGAGAACCACTCGGCCTTCCATCTCGTCCAGGCCCGCCAGCGCTCGCAGCAGAGTGGTCTTCCCGGCCCCGTTGGGACCTAGCACCGCGACCGTTTCGTCAGCGGCGGCGGACAGCTCGACGTCAAGCGTGAAGCCGTCGCGGCGGACTCGTACCGAGGCCTCGAGGGTCACAGCGCCCCCAGCCAGCGGTCACGCATGCCGACGAGGATCGCCACGGAGACCACGAGCAGGATGAGGCTGAGCGTGATCGCCGCCTCGGGCTTGGTCTCGAGCGCGAGGTAAACCGCGATCGGCACCGTCTGCGTGCGGCCGGGAAAGTTGCCGGCGAAAGTGATCGTGGCACCGAACTCTCCGAGCGCCCGCGCCCAGCAGAGCACGGCGCCCGAGAAGATGGCCGGCCGTAGCAGGGGCAGGGTGACGCGGGTGAAGACGCGCCAGTAGCCGGCGCCCAGCGAGCGCGCGGCCTCTTCGTAGCGGTGGTCGAGCGAGCGGAGACCGGCCTCGACCGCGATCACGAGAAACGGCATGGCGACGAATGTCTCGGCCATGACCGCGGCCGCGGTCGTAAACGGGATCTGGATGCCGAACCACTGGTTGAGGAGCGAGCCGACCAGCCCGCGTCGCCCGAACGCGAGCAGCAGCGCGACACCACCCACGACCGGCGGCAGGACCATCGGCAGTGTTGTCAGCGCGCGCAGGATGTTGCGCAGCGTTCCGCGCGTGCGGGCCAGGATGATCGCCAGTGGAATGCCCAGGACGAGCGCGATCGCGGTCGCGGTCAACGAGCAGAAGATCGAGAGCCCAAGTGCTGTCGTGGTCGTGGGATCGGCGAGCTCTCGCAGCGCCTGGTTCCATGGCGCGCGAACGATCAGGCCGGCGAGAGGAAGAAGGAAGAGAAGGAGCCCCAGTGCCGCCAGCAGCCCGATGGCTGGTGGAACTCTGGTTCTTTTCACACGCCCTGGAATTCTGAGTGTCGGGGATCACTACCCCATCGACCTGGCCGCTGCTGACGATGTCGCTGTGGTAGACGATGCCGGCATCAGCTTCGCCGAGCGCGACCTTGCTCAGAACTCCTGTCACCTGCTGCTCGAGGCTCGCGGGATGGACGGTGACCCCGGCTTTGGCCAGCGCCTGGGCCGCGTACTTGCCCGCGGGCACTGACGGGTCTGCCAGCACCACGACCAACCCTGATCTCGCGAGGTCGGCGAGCGAATGGACGCCCTTGGGGTTGCCTTTCGCGACCGCGATCTCGAGTCGGTTGTGCGCGAACAGCACCGACTGGCTGTAGAGGAGGCCCGCCGAATGGATCGTCGTCATGTGCGCGACGTCAGCCGAGGCGAATACGTCGGCGGGCGCGCCCTGTGTGAGCTGAGTCGTGAGCGTCTGGGTGCCCGCGTAGCTGAAGGTCGTGGCCAAGTTCTGGGTGCTCAGCAGCTTGGCGCCGATCTTGTCGAACGCCGGCTGGAGCGATGCGGCCGCGAACACCGTGAGGGTCGTGCGGGGCGGTCCCACACCGCACGACGTCTGAATGGCGCACGTGGTCGTGCCCGAGCCGCAGGCACTCATGATTCCGACCGCGAGGATCGCGACCATGGTTCTAGTCACGAGGCAGCTCCACTCCGACGTTGGTCGCCTTGACCACCGCGATCGCCGGCATGCCGGGCTTGAGGTCGAGCTCGTCGACAGCCTCTGCCGTCAGCAGAGATACGAACCGGTGCGGCCCGGCCTGAATCTCCACCTGCGCCGCGACCCGATCCTTGACCACGCGGGTGACGATGCCGGGAAACCGATTGCGCGCCGATTGCGCGACCACGACTTCCGCCGGCTTCTTCCCGTCGGGCTTCGCCAGCCGAGCCAGCGAGGCGCCGTCCACAAGGCGCTGGCCGCCGGAGCTGCGCGCTGCGCGCAGGCGGCCATCGTCGACCATACGGCGGACCGTATCGGCGCTGACCCCGAGCATCTTCGCGGCCTGTCCGAGGCGATAACTAGGCATTTCCGAAGAAATGCTAGCAGGTGCTAGCTATTGCGCGGGGAAAACCAGCTCGGCGCGAGCGGCCCGATAGAACCAGAAGGTTATCAAGACGATCGCACCGTCGAGGAGGAAGTTGGCCAGAAACGGGTATGCGAAGCCCCCGAATAGGAAGAGAGCCAGCGAGATGAGCGAGCTCGACGCCTTGGCGAGCAACAGGAACTGAACAGGTTGGGCCTGAATTCGCGTACCACGCTGCGCGACCCACGAAAACGCCGCGACCAGGATCATGTAAGGGACGGCCAGCGTCAGCCAGAAGTCCTGGCCGGCCTCGAGGGCCGCGACCTCGTGCATGCCCAACGACTTTGCGGTGGAGTTCAGGATCCGCACGGTCAGATAGGGGAAGACGAAGAAGTCGAAGGCGCCCAGCGCGAAGATCACGGTCCAGATCCGAAGCAGCAGTCGAAGGCGCTGGGATGCCGCCGGCACAGCGACGCCATAATCGCACGGCATGTCTTTGACCGCCGCCCGCCGTGCGACGCTGGTCGCCCTGGCGGATTCGATCTTGCCCCGCGGCGGCGCTCTCGAGCCGGGGGCGAGCGACGTCAACGTCGCGGGCCAGCTCGAGGCGTACCTCGACCGGTGCGCGCCCGGCACCCGACGGACGGTCAACGTCATGCTGACGGCGTTCAACCTCTCGTCGATCCTCAGCCGCCATCTGCGCCCGTTCCGCCTGCTCGGCGCGCAACCGCGCGAGTCTTACCTCGTCGCTTGCGAGACATCGAAGATCCGCCAGCGTCGCGAGACGCTGATCGCGCTCAAGGCGCTGATCCTGATGTTCTTCTGCTCGGACGACCGCATCAAGCCGCTCATCGGCTACGACGCGCAGCCATATAAGAAGGTCGAGCGCGAGCCGGGTGTCATCGAGCTTCCGGTCGAGCAACCTGAGCCAGGCTTCTACGAGTCGACGGACGTGGTCGTCGTCGGCAGCGGTGCGGGTGGCGCGGTCGCCGCCAAGGAGCTTGCCGAGGCCGGCCTCAAGGTCATCGTTCTGGAAGAGGGCGAACATTTCGACCGGCGGGATTTCACCGGCCCGCCGGCCGAGCGCCTGCGCCGTTTCTATCGCGGAAACGGCCTCACCTTCACAATCGGCGTGCCCACCATCTCGCTTCCGATCGGTCGGGGCGTCGGCGGGTCGACGCTGATCAACTCCGGGACTTGCTTTCGAACGCCGGACTTCGTCCTCGACTCATGGGGCATGGACGGGGCGGAGCTCGCGCCGCTGTTCGAGAGCGTCGAGGAGACACTTAACGTCGGGCCGGTCGGGGCGGACATCATGGGCGCCAACGGCGAGACGATGGAAAAGGGGCGCCGCGAGCTCGGTTACAGCGGAGGTCCCATTCGGCGCAACGCCCGCGGTTGCCACGGCTCCGGTGTCTGCGCGTTCGGCTGCCCGCTCGACGCCAAGCTCGGCATGCACGTCACGTACCTGCCGCTCGCCGTGCAGGCCGGCGCGCGGATCATCAGCGGCTGTCGCGTCGAAGGCCTCGTCATCGAGAACGGCCGGGCGGTCGGCGTGCGGGGGTCGATCCTCGATCCGGAGAGCGGCGCCGTTCAGCGCGACGCGCGATTCGAGGTGCGCGCGAACCACGTTGTGCTTGCGGCCGGCGCGATTTACACGCCGGCGCTCCTGCTGCGACAGCGCCTGGCGAACTCGAGCCGGCAGGTCGGGCGTAACCTCCGGATCCATCCGGGCTGCGGTGTGCTCGGCGTGTTCGACCACGATCTCTTCGCCTGGAAGGGCGTGATGCAGAGCACTTACGTGGACGAGAAGCTGCGCGACGGTGTTTTGCTAGAAGCGACGTATCCGCCACCTGGTGTCGGCTACAGCGCCGGAGGCGTCGGCGGGAAGGGCAGCGACCTGAAAGACTTTCTCGCCCGCTATCGGCAGACCGCCGCCGCTGGTTTGATCATCTCGGATACCGGCACCGGTCGAGTACGTGCCACGCCCGGCGGCGGATTGCTCATCACCTACGACCTGCACACCGACGACGTGCGCAAGACCCTCAAGGGGATAAGGCTCGCGGCTGAGGTCTACCTCGCGGCCGGCGCGCAGGAGGTGCACACCTTGCTGCCGGGCATGCCCGCGGTGCGCAAGCGTGAGGAGCTCGACTGGATCACCGATGGCAAGTGGTCCGCGGCGGACCTCAAGCTCTCCGCCTATCACCCGATGGGCACTTGTCGAATGGGCAAGGATCCGCGTTCATCGGTGGTGGACGACTTCGGGCGCGCGCACGACCTGCCCGGGCTGGTGATCACCGACGCGAGCGTCCTGCCGGGCTCGACATACGTGAACCCGCAGATCACGATCATGGCGCTGGCCGCTCGCAGCGCCAGGCACCTCGCCGCGGCGGCCGGCTAGACCGTCAGCGGGACGCCGGCGAGCGGGGTTTCGGACGCATATTCGAAAGCCGCCGCCGACGTCCGCGTGATGTGAGCAAGGGTTTCTGATCCGCGGACCAGACGCAGGTCGAGGTCCGCGACCTCGGTGTGGTAGCAGAAGCGAGCGCCGCCTCGCGGGTCGGCATAGGTCACGCCGATGAGGTCCTCACGACGCGGCTTCACGGTCGCATGCAGGCTGCGGTCTCCGAGCTGCGCGGTGGCTTTCCATCCATCGGGTGAGATCGGCCCCCGGTTGCGCAGCACTTGAACCGGTCCGTTGAACAGGAAGCGATGCTCGGCAGCCTGCGCGCCGACCGCTGTGCCCACCAGGACCCGCCCGAGTCGCGACCGCACGCGAGATGTCGCACCGTCCACCCAGAAATCCAGGCCCGAGGCAAAGCCCCAGTTCCAGGCGAGCGCGTGGCTCGAGCCCCAGGTGTGCTGCTGCCCGCCGGGAACCGCCTCGAGCCGATGCTCGCGGCCGTTGACCTCGATGGTTCCCGAGATACTCAACGCCGGCTGCGCCCCGATGTTCGCGACTGACGACAGCCCCTGCCAGCGGGGGCGGAGGAACGGAAACGGCGGCTCGCGCGACTCCCAGCTCAGGTCCCAGCTGACCATCCCACTCTCTGTGTGGACCTGGCCTGAGCAGCCGTCACGCTCGAGGACCGCGCCGTCGAGGCGGAGTCCGAACGGCCGAATAGACGTGCGCAGCGCGCGGAGCGGAAAGGTGACCTTGCCGCCCCAGTTCGCCTCGGGGTGGTCGCGGTCGAACGCGAAGGCCCACAGCGCGGCGTGCGGTTGGGCCGAAACGCCCGCCGCCGGGTTCATCGTCGTGTAACGGAGCCAGTAGCCGCGGCGCGACGGCACGTCCGAGGCCGTCAGGTACCAGGCCTCATACGTGCCCGCGCGGTCCTGGCATCGGGCAGCGTTGGCGGCGTCTGTGTTCAGCGGCACGGTGCTTACGAATTCTTCACATCTGGGTGATGCCAAGCGCTTGCGGCCGGGATTCAATGGGCCCATGGCGCTAAGAGTTCCGGAGCCGGCGACCGAGACTGCACCCCCAGTCCGCACAGGATTCACCCGCCGCCAGGCGCTCGCGGCTGCCGTGGCGACCGGCGTCGGCGTGGGCGCCGTGCGTCTCCTGGGGGGAACCATCCAGAACATCACTCGCTCAGGCAGCGCGTCGGGCACGGACTGGGTCTCGCCGCTCAGCCGCGAGTCGGCACGCGTCGCGCAGCTGCTGAGGCGGACGACCTTCGGCTACACGCAGGCGCAGCTTGACTCCGCCCTGTCCGATGGATTCAGCAAGACGGTCGACCGCCTGCTCGAGACCAAGCCGCAAGAGCCACCCGTGCTCGCCGCCGCCGGGACGCCGGGCGGAAGGTTCTCCCCGCAACAGCTGCAGCAGTGGTGGGTGGATCACATATTGACGACGTCAACGCCATTCGCCGAACGAATGACGCTCTTCTGGCATGGGCATTTCACCAGCGACTACCGCAAGACTGGCGACAACACTTTCATGTACTGGCAGAACCTCACGTGGCGGCGCATGGCGTTGACGAACCTGGGGCCGATGCTCTTGCAGGTGACGACAGATCCGGCGATGCTGCGCTACCTCGACCTCGCGACCTCGACCGGCCAGAGTCCCAACGAGAACTACTCGCGCGAGCTCATGGAGCTCTTCACGATGGGCGCCGGCAACTACACGGAAGACGACGTGCGCCAGAGCGCGAAGGCGTTGGCGGGTTGGCAGCAGCCACCGCCGGACTCGATCGCGACGGTCACCGTCGACAAGGCCAAGATGGTCACCCAGAAGCTGCCGGTTTACTCCACGCAAAAGCCGGGCGTTTTCAACCCGAAACGAGCCTACAAGGGAACGGTCACGTTCCTGGGCAAGAGCGGGAGCCTCGATACGCAGGGCGTCATCGACCGGATCCTCGCGCAGCCGGCGACCGCCCCATTTATTGCATCCAAAGTGGTCGAGCACTTCGTCACGACCCGTCCGGTGAAGTCGTACATCACGCGGCTCGGGGACGCCTTCCGGCAGAGCAAGTACGACGTGAAGACGCTGATGCGGGCGGTCCTGACCAGCCCCGAATTCACAGCCGATGGGAGCTATCGTGCGCTGCTGAAGTCACCCACCGAGTTCATGGTCAACGGAGCGCGGGCGCTGGGCGCGACCAACCTCGGCAAGCTGATCGTCGCCGCGGGTTCGGGAATGGGGCAGAGCCTGTTCGATCCGCCCGACGTCGGCGGCTGGCCTAACAACGCCGCGTGGATCTCATCGAACACAGTCGTCGAGCGGGTGAACTTCGTCACCGTGGCGCTCGCGCAGTCGAAGGCTTCGCTCCCATCATCCCGCGACGCGGCTCAGCAGCATCTCGACGGTGTGCTGAGCCCGCAGACCGCCAAGCTCTTGACCCAGGCGCCCGACGAGCGGTCGCGATGGTTTGTGACCCTGGCCTCCCCGGAATTCCAGCTCAAGTAGGTGCACGTGAGATGAGTAAAGAGATCGGCATCAACCAGCTCAAGCGGCGCGATTTCCTGCAAGCCGGCCTTGTATTCGGAGCCGGTGCGGCGGGATTGGCCGCCGGCTACGCGGCGGTACCGGACGCATTCGCTCGCGCTGTCTACGCGGCCAAGCAAAACGGCGTCGCCAACGACAACGTGCTCGTGATGATCCAGCTCGCCGGTGGCAACGACGGGCTGCGCACGCTGGTTCCCCTCACGGACCCGACGCTGCACGACCTGCGTCCCAAGCTCGCGGGCCCGATGGTGTCGCAGGCTCTGCCCCTTACCACGGACTTCGGGCTCAATCACAACCTCGGCGGCATCAAGTCCTTGTGGGACAAGGGCAAGGTCGCCATCGTGCAGGGAGTGGGCTACCCGAACCCGACCTTCTCGCACTTCGAGTCGATCCGAATCTGGGAGACCGGCGACCCGACGCGCCGGCAGGTCGATGGCTGGCTCGGACGGACACTCGCCAAGGCCTACGACTCCAACGGGCATCCGCTCACCGGCTGCGCGTGCGGAGCGACCGACGTTCCCGGCGCCCTGCGCGACCTGCAGGCGACCATGACGGTGATCCAGAACCAGAAGACCTTCGGCTTCAGCGGCGGATCGGAGGTCGAGGCAGCGGTCGGCGCGCTGTACAAGGGCACGCCCGGCATCTACGGCGCTCTATTCGACACCGCCATCGCCACCGCCAACGACACCATCGCGACGCTGCGCACGTCGTCCGCGAGCTACCAGCCGATGGCGGACTACTCGGACAAGGTCCAGCTCGTCTACTCGTCCAAGAATCAGCTCGCCGCGGCGTTGCAGCTGGCGGCCGAGCTTATCGTCACCGGCACCGGGGTCAAGCTCTTGCACGTCACGCTGGGCGGCTTCGACACGCACTACACCGAGCTGAACAGGCACGACGACCTGATGGGTTATCTCGACTCGGCGGTCAGCGCGTTCTATCAGGACCTCGCCGCGCACGGAAAGGCGGACAAGGTGCTTATCGCGACCTGGTCGGAGTTCGGGAGGCGACCCAAGGAGAACGCGAGCGGCGGCACCGACCACGGCGCGGCCGCCCCTCTGCTGCTGATCGGCGACCCGGTGAAGAGCGGGCTGTACGGCGCGGAGCCGAGCCTCACGAGCCTCGATGCCACCGGGAACCTCAAGTTCGCGGTCGACTTCCGCTCGGTCTATCAAGAGATCCTTGGTAGCCATCTCGGCGCGGATGCCAACGAGATCCTGGGCGCCTCATTCGATCGGATCCCCTTCTTGAACGCTCCGGTCGCCGTCGCGTAAGTCGGTTCCATGCGCACGTTCCTGCTGAAGGCCGGGGCAACCGCGCTCACTTTGGGCACCACGCTGGCTTCAGCGGTGTACGTGACCGCCCATCTGAAGAATCCGTCCGCCCCGCTGCAGCCGGCCGTGCTCACCTCCCAGCAAGGTGTCGATGGACTCACGATCACGCCGGGCGTCAGGCAGGGGGACGTCCAGCCGGTGACGTCGACCTATGCGTCCTGAGCGCCCTGTCGAGGCTTACCACTTCGAGGCGTTGGGGACGAGGTGCAGCCTGTTCGGGCTGGGCGTGTCCCAGACGGAGCTGCTGAAAGGAGAGTTCTGGGTGCGCGCGCTGGGCGCACGCGTCACACGCTTCTCGGAACGCAGCGAACTATCGACGCTCAACCGCGCGGACGGCGCCTGGGTGGACATCAGCGCTGAGATGGAGGCGCTGCTGCGCGAGGCGCTGCTTGCGTACGAGCTCAGCGCCGGACTCGTCAACGTCGCCGTGCTGCCTTCGCTGCTTGCGATCGGCTATACACGGCCGCTTGCCGAAGGCGCGACCACTGCGACGATGGTGACTGCACTTCCCGCGCCAGCCCTGCCGGATGTTCTCAGCGTTCGTAACAAGCGCGCGAGATTGGAACGTGGGTGCGGTGTCGACCTCGGTGGCATCGCCAAGGGCTGGATGGCCGACCGGCTGGCCGCCCAGCTCGGCTCCGATGCGCTCGCGAACATCGGCGGCGACCTGCGCGCGGTCGGAGAAGGACCGCGCGGTGACGGATGGCCGGTTGGGCTAGGCGGCGCCACGGTGATGCTGCGCGACCAGGGTGCCGCGACCAGCAGTGTTCGCCGTCGCAAGTGGGGAGAGCTGCACCACCTCATCGATCCACGCACCGGGCTTCCATCCAGGAGTGGCCTGGAGGAGGTTTCCGTGGTGGCTGCCACCGGTTGCGAGGCGGAGGTCGTCGCCAAGACAGCGCTCCTGCTTGGCCCCGGCCTGGCCACCGCATACTGCGCCGCACATTCGCAGGCCTGGTGGTTGAGCACATGACGCCCGATCAGTTCTTCTGGGTGCTGTCGCGAGTGGCCGGGCTCGGCTCCTACGCCGCGCTTGCGGTCGCGCTGGTGACCGGCATCGCACTGCGCACCGCGGTCCTCGACTGGCTCGGCAGTAACCGGGCGCTGCGCTCGCTCCACGAATACACCACGGTGCTTTGGATACCGCTGGCCGTGCTGCACCTCGCCTCGCTGCTCTTCGACAAGACGTCGCGAATCGCGATCATCGACATGGTGCTTCCCTTCCATTCGTCCTACGGCACCCTGGCAATCGGCCTCGGCACCCTGGCGGTCGACATTCTGCTGGTCGTCACCGTGACCGCGTACCTGAAGAGGCGAATGCCCGGCGAGCTGTGGAAGTGGCTGCACCGACTCGCCTACGTCGCTTTCGCGCTCATCTTCTTGCACGCTGTACTCAGCGGCACCGACTTCAGCGATCCGATCGTTTCTGCGATCACGTGGTCGACGGCGGCGATGCTCCTGGTGCTGGGTCTCGCGCGCGCGTTCTGGGGCCGGCTGCCCGCGTAAAAGGGAGTCCTTAGGCGGCGAGCTGCTGCCTCAGCGCGGCCACCTGCCGGCGAAGCTCCTCTTCGGCCTCGAGCGGTGTGTCGACCTCCTGTCGCTCGCGGTGCCACCCCTCCATGGCCAGGTCGATCTGCGCCGTTTGCAATCGCGCGAGTAGGAAGTACGCACGCAAGCCGCCGCGGCTGAGGGCGCGCATCCGCTGTTGAAACCGCCGCCACGGGCTCATGAGGATCGACACCTCTGCAGGCATGATCGCGCCACTGCCGCGTGTGGCTTCCTTGCGGAACTGATCGCCGAGGGCCTGGCTTTCGATATGCAGGCCGAGCAGCAACAGGGCCAGCACCGCGGCCGTAAACGGGCCGGTCATTATCAGCGTCCGAAGGTGGATCTCCAGGATCCCGATTGCCGTCTTCTCGATGGGGAAAAGGGTGAGCCACGCATCCCACGAGAAATGCGCGGCGATGGCGACCAGGAACCCTGCCGCGATCGCGATCAACTTCTTGCGTGTGCCTGGAAGCTGCCGGGCGATCCCGATGCCGGCGCCGACGAAAGCGGTGTAAGTCGCGTGGCCGAAGAACAAGCCGAGCACCTGGCGCGCGTACCACTGAAATCCGGCCGCATAGCTGCCCACACCCTCTGGTTGAAAGATCGCGTAGAGGTTGGTCATGTACGAAACGGACTCCATGAAGTTGAAGCCGAGGCCCACCGCGGCGCCGTAGACGATCCCGTCGACCACGTCGTCGAACTCATCGCGCATGACGAGGAAAAGCAACACCACGGCCGAACCTTTGGCCAGCTCTTCGAGGATCCCGGCTGAGAATGCCGTGGAGACGTCGAGGCCCGGGCCTGGCACCAGGGTGCGAATCGCGATCAGCTGCCACAGGCTCTCCGCCCAGATGACGAGGCTGGTGGCCACGACCGCGCCCCAGGCGGCGGCGACGAGTACGAGACGCCACGGCTCTTTTTCGTTGCGGTCGATCCTTCGCACCACCCAGAGTCCGAACGCGGTCGTCGGCAGGCAGGCGAGCGCGCAGATGACCGCGACGGTCGGGCCGGCTGCGCCGGTGAAAATGAAGACGTCGATCAGCAGCAGCCACAGCAGTGCCGCGAGGCCGAGCAGGACGCCCGCCCTGATGAAGTCTTTCCGTCGCTGCTCCGGGTCCCGATCGAAGCCGCGCACTCCGATGAAAGTGCCGAGGGCAGTCAGTGCGACCGCCAGCAATCCATACAAGGACGTGCGGCCGGCAACGGTATCGAGGTAGACGTAGTTGAGGATCGAGCTCGCGACCAGGACCAGGACCAAAGCAACGGCGATCCCGATCGCTATCGCATAGCGAGGGGGTCGTCTCTGACGAGGGTTGGCTGCGCGCGCGGAGAGCGCCACTATCGCTCCACGAGTACGACCCGCCGGCCGATCACCTCGACCGGCACACCGCCCTCATATCGCTCGACGACGAAGATGTAGTGGCCGGGCAGGTTGTGCTGAAAGCCCGGCGGGACGCGAACCGGGATGATCGTCTGGCTCGCCAGCTTGTCCGGCGTGGCCGGGCCGACGCTGCCGACGACGTTTCCGAAAGCGTCGTACCAGCGCGCGTCGACGACGACGTTTTTCGGCAAGGAGGACCAGTCGACGACGGCGGCGAAGAGCATGCTGCGAGGGAAGGAGTTCCGGTCAGGCCCGGCGGTGGTGTTGCTGGCGGGGTCGTACTGAAAGACGCCGGTGATGGTCGCCTTCAGGCCGGTGTGCTGGCCGGGGGGCTCGAAATAGGCGAACTCGGCGAGCCCGGCGACGAGGATGAGAATCGATACGGCCGCATAGACGAGCAGGGTTCGGTAGAGCGTGCGAACCTGGTCGACTGGCGCCGCTACCACCAAACGCCAGTGTATCGGTGGCTCAGCGAAAGACGAATGCCGCGATAGCCAGCAAAGCGGCGGTGACTGCAAGTGTTGCGCGCACTGCTCCGCGGGGAATCATCCAGTCAGAACGGTAGCCACGGGCGAAGGCGCGGCTCCAGCGGTTATCAGGATAAATCGCGCCTAACACAGCCAGGCCAATGCACAAGATGACGAGACTCTCTCCAGCGAAGTGGCCCACGGATCCCGAGTATGGGGTGGGACCAGGGGTCTAGGGCGCTGGTGCGGCGGAGAGGAGTTGAACCTCCACGACCTTGCGGTCACTAGCTCCTGAAACTAGCGCGTCTGCCATTCCGCCACCGCCGCTTCGGGGCGAGCGAGAAGTATACCGATGGCCAAATGGCCTCAGACAGGGATCTCGCGCCGCTTGATCAAAACGTGCGGAATCCCCCGTGAGGATGCGCTCGGTTGGATCAAAACGTGCGGAATAAGCCGCAGTCAGCTCGCGATGAACAGCGTGTGCCAGGCCGCCTCGACCAGCTCCGGGCTCAACGACGGTTGCGCTCCTCGGGCTGACGAAACGTCCACGAGTCGCTCGAGCAGGTCCCGCGGGTGGTTCCCGCGCAACGGCCGGCCGCCGTATAGCGTCCGGATCATTTCCAGCGCGTTCGGGTCGGGCGGAATCGTCAGCCGCTCTCGCTCCCGCTCGAAGATGCGGCACCACATCTCCCACGTCGGGTCGGGCATGAGGACCTTGTAAGCGAGCCTGCGCAGGTAAGCCTCGTCCAGAAGCTCGGCGGGCTTGAGGTTCGTCGACAAGGCCAGCTGCGCCCAGAACGGCACCTCCACCTTCCGGCCGCTCGCCGAAAGGTTCATGTAGTCGATCTCCTGCTCGAGCGGGACAAGCAGGCGGTCGAGGATCTGCTTCGAAGACACGCGCTGGCGGCCGAGGTCGTCGATGAGAAGCACACCGCCGTTGGCCTTGACCTGCAGCGGCGCGCCGTAGGTGCGGCTGCCCTCTTCCCACGTCGGGTCGAACATCTCGATCTGGAACTCTCCGCCAACCTGAACCAGCGGTCGCGCGACACGACGCCAGCGACGATCCGCGGGCTGGTTGGCCTCCAACCTGTGGACGGCCGGGTCGAAAACCGTCATCACCTCGCCGCCGCCGATATCCAGAGCCATCGGGACGACGATCGGCGTTCCCAACAGCCGTGGGATCCGGCGCGCGAGCGAGGTCTTGCCGTTGCCAGGCGCACCGTAGATGAAGATCGATGAGCGCGAGTTGACCGCGGCGCGCACCGCTTCCGTCACGCCCGGCGCCAGCTCGATGCCCGCGAGCGCGGCCGTGACCTTGGTCAGGTCGAGTGTGCCGGGCTTGGCCGCCTCGGCCAGCACCGCCCGATACTCGCGCAGCGAAACCGGCGACGGTCCGGCGTAGCGCGTTCCTGCCCGCGCAATCTCCTCGCTGCGAACACGGCCCTGTTTGGTCAGGGCATACGTCATGCGTTCGGGCAGCGGCCGGCCAAGCCAGGGCCCCTGCTCATTGGCGAGGCCGAGGGCGTCCAGGAAGTTGGCGGTCGTCAACGCCTTCAAGACGGGTTCGATCGCGACGAATGGCAGGGCGAGATGCTCCGACACCTCATAGCCGGTGAGCCGGGTGGCGGTCGAGGCGATGCGGAGGATCATGCCCTCGATCAGCGTACGGTTGATCTCCGGCGGCGGCGGGGTCCCGAGCTCCGGGCCGGTCGCCGGCGTGTGCGTCGGCGGCGGCATGGGCTGCGGCTCGTCGACGTGTTCGAGGATCGCCCCGAAGAGCTTCTTGCCGAACCGAGCGCGGTCCGCGTGGTCGGGCGGTTCGCCTTCCCGCCGGCGACTGATCCAGTTGGGGACCTCTTTGAACACCACGGTGTTGCCGATGAGCAGCTGCACCATGTCAGGTTCCGCAGTCGTCACGCGCACAGCGATTCGGACCAGGTAGCCCTGGCTCTTCAGAGCCGACCAGCTCCGCTCCCACGCGACCTCGTTGCGACCCGACCACGTCTGCCGCACAGTGCGGTCGCGCGCCAGGGTCACGTCTTTGCGGTTCTGGTAGCGCCGGCGGACGAGCTCCGTGACGTCCTTGTCCACGTCCTCGGCCACCAGTGCCGCGAGCGGCAATGCGCGGTCGTCGACCGCCGGCCGGTTCTTGATCTCGAAGATGGTGTTGGCGGTCGGCGCGAGCGCGCGAATCACGCTCGCGTGGCGCGGGCAGAACGGCGTGCGCTCGATGAATTGAATGTGGCGGCGGCACCACCAGCTCTTGCACTCGCGCCCATTGAGGTCCTTGTACGCACAGGCCCAGCCACGCCGCTCACCGCAATCGACGAAGGTGCAGACGCCCGGAGGCTTGGGCCCGTCGGTGCGCTGAGGGATCGCGACCTGCGGCTCGGTGACCTGCACCGGCACCGCGCTGTCCGACGACATGGTTTCAGCAGGCGGCTGCGCGACCCCGGGCTTGGGCATGTAGTGGAACGCGCCGGAGAACTCCTCGCAGGTCTGGAAGCGCTGAGAGGGATCCTTGGCGGTGGCCTTCCAGATGATCTCCATGATCGGCGAGGGGATTGCCGTCGACGCCCTCGGCCTGTCGAAGACCTGCGAGTGCAGCACCGCCGGCAGTGGCCCCGTGAATGGCGGCTCGCCGTGCAGCAGCTCGTACAGGATCATGCCCAGCGAGTACACGTCGGAGTACTTCTCGACCTCCTCGCCCTTGACCTGCTCGGGCGCCATGTATGCGGGCGTCCCGACCATGCTCCCCGTGGCGGTCAGCCGGTGCTTGTCGTCGATCAGCTTCGAGATGCCGAAGTCGAGGATCTTGGTCTTGCCGCGGTTCGAGATGAGGATGTTGTCCGGCTTGAGGTCGCGGTGGACGATGCCAAAGTCATGGGCGACGCCAACTGCGGAGAGCAGCTGTTGCACCA
The DNA here is from genome assembly GCA_005883585.1 of Chloroflexota bacterium. Classification (GTDB taxonomy): domain Bacteria; phylum Chloroflexota; class Dormibacteria; order Dormibacterales; family Dormibacteraceae; genus UBA10449. The sequence continues at coordinate 4,035 of VBFD01000009.1, read as the reverse complement.
GGTCGACCGACACGTCGACGCTGAACCGCCCGTACTCGTCCAGCCATGAACGCATCGACCGCCCGTCGACCCACTCCATGACGATGAAGAGCACCGGGCCGTCCTCGTCGAAGTCGTAAACGCGGACGATGCCGGGGTGGTTGAGGGCCGCGACGGTCGCCGCCTCGCGGTGAAAGCGCTGGCGGAAGCTGACGTCGGTCGAGTACTGCTCGGCCAGCACCTTGATCGCCACGGGGATGTCGAGGCGTGGGTGGGTCGATCGATACACGACGCCCATGGCGCCACGTCCGAGCTCGGCTTCGATCGGGTACCGCCCGAGTTGTGTAGTGCTCACCTTCGGTTCAGGGGGAACCCAGTATGCCGGACGGTGCCCGGCGCCAGACCTAGTTGAAGACGCTCAGAGGCAGGTAGAAGGAGACCCCGAAATTGGGCTGGTCCACGATCTGGCTGATCCGTAGGTCGCCCGCCAGGCTGCACAGGATGTAGGCGTCCTGGGGGCTCAGGGAGTGGTCCGCCTGCAGCCAGGCGATGGTGTCGCGGACCGAGTTGCGGGCGTTTTCCATCAGGTCCGGGCCGAGCGCGCACACCGCGTGGTAGCCGGCTGCATCGCTGCGTGGCTGCAAGGGCTTGGGCGGCGTCAGGAAGTGATAGCTCCACGGCCGCAGCCGGCCGCCCTTCACCACTCCAAACCGGAGTGAGAACGACATCGGACATTCGATTCCCGTAACGCAGACCTCGCCGTCTCCCTGCGCCGCGTGGCAGTCGCCCGCCGAGAAGAGGGCGCCAGGGACGAAGACCGGGAGGTACAGCTTGGTGCCTGCCGTGAGGTGGCGGGTGTCGATGTTCCCGGCGCCTTTGGTCGGCGGCAGGACGTCGTGCCGCCCCGGCTCGTCGGTCGCCACGCCCATGGTCCCGCAGAACGGCGCGATGGGGATGTGAATGTCGTGGCGGAGCTCCGCCGACGTGCGGTCGCCGAGGTCGAAGTAGCGCACGTAGGGCTCGGGAAAGTCCGAGGCCAGCAGGCCCAGGCCGGGGAGGATCGCCGACCATCCCCACGACCCAGGCTTGAGCTCCAGGATCTCCACCTCGAGGGCGTCGCCGGGCTCCGCGCCTTTGACGTAGACGGGGCCGCCCAGCGGATACAGGCGATCGAAGTCGAGCTCGCCCAGCTTGGAGGCGTCATCGCCCTTCTTCAGCTGGCCGGCGGTGACCTCTTCGGTGTCGAAGCGCACGACGTCACCGGGCGCGATCTCGACGGCGGGTGGGAGCGAATTGTCCCACTTGTAATGGAAGGTGTCTCGCCCGATCTGGTGCTCGCGCACGCCCGTCCTTGCCATCTGACGATCTACTTCCTGGCCGCCGGAGCAGCGTTTTCCTTGATCGGCGCCGCACCGGCGCGCAGCACTTTCTTGTCGAACTTGCCGACCGACGTCTTCGGCACCTCATCGATGAAGCGGATCTCGTCCGGCAGCCACCATTTGGCGACCTTGTCCCTGAGGAACTCGATTACCTCTTCTTGGGTCACCTGGCCCTTGAACTCCGGCTTGGCGACCGCGAATGCGACCGGCCGCTCGTCCCATTTCGGGTGGACGAGGCCGATCACCGCCGCTTCCATGATCTTGGGGTGGGCCATGATCGCGTTTTCGAGCTCGACGGATGAGATCCATTCGCCCCCCGACTTGATGACGTCCTTGGTGCGGTCGACGATCTCGATGTAGCCCTCGGGCGTGATCTTAGCGACGTCGCCGGTGCGGAACCACCCATCTTCGGTCAGCTTGCCGGGGTCGTAGCCGTTGTGATATCCACGCGCGATCCACGGCCCTCGGACCTGGATCTCGCCAAACGCCACGCCGTCCCATGGAAGCTCCTCACCGGTGGCCACGTCGCATATTCGCAGCTCGACTCCCGGCACGACCATGCCCTGGGTAAGGCGCGCATCGAGCTCGTCCTCCGGCTTGGTGCCGGCGCGCGGCGTGGCGACGCTGCCGAGCGGCGAGGTCTCGGTCATTCCCCATGCGTGGAGCATGCGGAGGCCGAGCGAGTCCATCGTCTCCATCACGGCTCGGGGTATGGCCGAGCCGCCGCAAACCACTGTCCGGACCAGCGGCAAGCGCCGCCCACTCTCCTTCAAGTACGCGGATGTGCTGATCCATATCGTCGGCACTCCGGCGAGGAACGTGGCGCCTTCTTGCTCGGCCAGATCGACGATGGATTTGGCGTCGCCCATGAAGCGGTCGGGGAACAGCACCTTGCAGCCGGCCATGCCGCAGGCGTACGGCAGTCCCCAGCTGTTGGCGTGAAACATCGGCACGATGGGGAGGACGGTGTCCTGTTCCGTCAGGCCGAGGCTGCCACCCTGCAGCACGCCCATCGTATGGATGAACTGCGAGCGATGCGAGTAGACGACCCCTTTCGGATTGCCGGTCGTGCCCGACGTGTAACACATCGACGCGGCCATGCGCTCGCTGAGCTTGGGCCATGCATAGTCGTCGCTTTCGGCGGCGAGCAACGTCTCGTAGTCGAGCAGCTCGCCGAGCCCATGGTCCGCCGGCAGCGGCGTTCCGTTGCCCATGACCACGATGGTCTTGATGCTCGGAATCTTTCCGGTCAGCGGCTTGAGGATGGGGATCAATGTCTGATCGACGAATAAGACCTTGTCCTCGGCGTCCTTGATGATGAATTCCAGGTGCTGCGGAAACAAACGCAGGTTGAGCGTGTGCAGGACGGCGCCCATGCAGGGCACGGCGTAGTAGAGCTCGAGGTGCCGGTAGTTGTTCCAGGCGAGTGTTGCCACCCGATCGCCGGGCTTGATGCCTAGCCGCTTGAGCGCGCCGGCGAGGCGGTTGATGCGGCGGACCAGTTCTCCGTTGGTGGTGCGGTGGAGACCCTGCTCCTGCTTGGTGACCACCTCTTTCATCTGGTGCAGCCGCTCGAGTCGCCAGAGCACATGCTGCAAAGAGAGCTCGTAGTCCTGCATCAAGCCTTCCACGGACCAACCTCCAGCAAGAGTAGTAACGAGGCGGCGTCCTAAGAGGTGGATGGTAAGCCCCGCCCGGGTAGGATGCACACCTATGGCTCGCTGGGGTCGCGCTGACCTCCACACCCACACCGACGCCAGCGATGGCTGGCCGACGCCTTTGCAGCTGGTCGAGCACGCGGCCCGCCTGGCCGGACTCGATGTGATGGCCGTCACCGACCACGACACAATCGAAGGCGCGCTCCGCGCGGCGGAATATGCCGCGAGGCGATCGAAGCTTCAGGTCGTCGTCGGCGAGGAGGTGTCGAGCCTCGACGGTCACATCATCGGACTGTTCCTCGAGCATCGCGTGAAGCCCGGAATGTCCGCCGCGGCGACCGTCCACGCCATCCACGATCAAGGCGGAATCGCCATCGCCGCGCATCCGTTCTGGCGCACGCAGCGACAGGTCCGCACCGGGAACCCGGTGCATGGGGTCGGATGGCTCGCGGCCGAGCTGGCCTTCGACGCCATCGAGGTCGAGAACGCTACGCCCGGCTTCTACGTCTTCAACAGGCTCGCTCGACGGCTGAACATGGGGCTGGGTGCGGCCGAACTTGGCTGCTCGGACGCGCACATAGTCGACGCCGTCGGGCGCGCCTTCACCGAGTTTCCAGGCAAGACTCCCGCCGACCTACGCAAGGCGATCGAGGCGGCGCAGACACGCGCGGGGCGGCGGCGTTACCGGGCGGTCGGACTGATGCGGTATGCGGCTTGGGGGCTCAACCACCAGCGGTACGTCGTGGCGGTCTGAGTCAGGGCCCCCAGCGGCTGCGACGCAACAGCAGGTAGGCCCCTAGAAGGATCAGCAGCAACGGCCACAGCACGTCGCCCGGAATCCGCGTAAGTAGGCCGAGGTTCTGCAGCAGGTAGAAGACCCCGATCACGAGCAGCGCCGCGCCCCAGAACCATCCGCCTCCCCACCAATTCCACGGCCCTACCCAGGGGTACGGCCCGTACCAGTCGCCGGCGTGGCGCTGCTGGCGCCAATAATCGTGCTGCTGGTGACGCCATGCGCG
>VBFD01000008.1:0-17933 GCA_005883585.1 Chloroflexota bacterium | reverse complement strand
CTCGCCGCCCTGGGCGATCCGGCTCAGAGCCAGCATCACCGCCAGCGCCGCCACCAAGACCAGGGCCCAGCGGTAAACGTGCCGCAGGGCCCGGTCGGAACGGAGTGGGGTACGTGGTTTGGTGGCGTAGCCGGCGGCGTACATGTGTTCGAGAGATTACCGAACGGGCGTTCGGATGTCAAGGCATCGAACAAAGGTTTGCAACCGCCCGCGCCAAGTGCTAGCATGAGTTCAACGTCCCCCCTACGCCCTGAATACGAACTCCCGGGAGAAGTAAATTGACCGAACAGCTGACCGAACGCCAGAACAAGATCCTCGACTACATCCGCTACGTCACGAAGTCCCGCAACTACCCGCCCAGCGTCCGCGAGATCGGCGAGGCGGTCGGCCTGAGCTCGAGCTCGACCGTTCACAACCACCTCAACCAGCTCGAGCGGCGCGGACTGATCAAGCGCGACCCCAGCAAGTCCCGCACCGTCCAGCTCGTTCAAGACGTCGAAGTCGACAAGCAGCGGCGCAATGCCGTTTCGGTCCCCGTCATCGGCAACGTGGCCGCCGGCGCTCCCATCCTGGCCGAGCAGAACATCGAAGACCACTTCCTGCTCTCGCCCGAGATGGCCCAGGAGGGCAATTTCCTGCTCCGAGTCCGGGGCGAAAGCATGATCAACGCCGGCATCCTCGACGGCGACATGGTCCTGGTGAGGCCTCAGCAGGATGCGCCCAACGGCTCGATCGTCGTGGCCCTGGTCGACGGAGACGCGACCGTCAAGCGATTCGAGCGCGGCAACGGCCACGTCAAGCTGATCGCCGAAAATCCGGCCTACGAGCCGATCGTGACCAGCAACGTGAGCCTGGTCGGCGTCGTCCGCGGTGTGATCAGACTCTTTCGCTGACCTCGGCGTAAGACTCGAAGCGGCGCGCTGCGTGACGGGGCACCCATCCCCAGGCCCGCGTTCCGCCTTCGACGTATTCCGTGCGGTCGACGCCGCCGATTCGCCGCAGCTCCGCGAGCACTCCCTCCTGTCCATATGGGACCAGGATCTCCACCTTGACGACCTCGCCTCGACTGGCGGCGTCGATGGCTTCGAGCAGAGTCGGGAATCCAGACCTGCTCAGCGCTGAGATGGCGACCGCCCCGGGGTAACGCGCGCTGATCGCCCCAACCGCGCGGCGGCGAGCGGCCGGGCCGAGCAGATCGACCTTGTTCAACGCCACCACACGCGGCTTGGTGGCGGCGTCCAGGTCACGCAGCACCTCCTCCACGGTCTCGGCCTGCTCGGCCGCCGTCGGCGAGCTGGCGTCCAGGACCTGGATGATGACGTCCGCCTCGGTCACCTCTTCGAGCGTGGCCCGGAAGGCGGCGACCAGGTCGGTAGGCAGCTTCTGGATGAAACCGACGGTGTCGGTGAGCAGAAGCCCTCGCCCTGTCGGAAGGTCGAGGCGTCGGGTCGTGGGGTCGAGAGTCGCGAAGAGCCGATGCTCTGCCTGCACACGCGAGCCGGTCAGCGCATTGAGCAGCGTCGATTTGCCCGCGTTGGTGTAGCCGACGATCGCCGCCGTCTCCAGCTCGGCTCGCCGGCGGCCGGTACGCTGCTGGTGGCGCTGCGAACGCACCTGCTCGATCTCACGCTCGAGGTCGCGCATGCGCTTGCGAATGCGCCGGCGCTCGACCTCGATTTGCTGCTCGCCGAAACCACCGCGAGCCCCCACCCCACCTCGACGGCCGCCTACCTGGCGGTCGTAGGCATAGGCGCCGATCAACCGCGGCAGAAGATGGTGCAGGCGCGCCGCCTCCACTTGAAGCCGGCCCTCGTGCGTACGCGCGTGCTGGGCGAAGATCTCGAGGATCACCTCGGTGCGGTCGAGCACCCGCGTCTTCAGCTCGAGCTCCAGGTTTCGCTGCTGCCGCGGGCTGAGGTCGTCGTTGCAGATGACCAGGTCGAACGCACCTTCGAGCTTCAGGTCGCGAAGCTCCTCGACCTTGCCCATGCCGATGAAGTGAGCGGGATCGACTGCGGCGCGCCGCTGGACGTCAGTGCCGACGACCTCGGCCCCGGCTGTGCGCGTGAGGTCGGCCAGCTCCGCCATCTGGTCGCGGACCAGCTCTGGGGTCGATCCCGGCAGCAGCAGCCCGACCAGGTACGCCCTCTCTCGGGGCGGCTTCGTCGTGATCAGAGCTTGAGCTGCCTCAGCCGAGCCATCGCTTCGGCCAGACGAGCATCCGGCGCTGTGACCGAGAGCCGGAAATAGCCTTCGCCGTAGGTGCCAAACCCGACGCCGGGCGTGATGTTCACGCCGACCTGGTCGAGAACATAGCCCGCGAATCCGATCGAGTCATATCCAGGCGGCACCGGTGCCCACACGTAAAAGGTCGCGCGCGGAGGCTTGATCGACCAACCCAGGCCGTTCATCGTTTCCGCGACCAACCGATGTCGCCGCGCATAGACCTCGCACGCGGCGAACGTCTCCGCCTCGCCACCGTTCAGCGCCTCGATCGCCGCCCACTGCACGGCCTGAAAGATGCCCGAGTCGATGTTGGTCTTGAGCTGCCCGATGAGGCCCACCAGGTCAGAACGGCCGCACACCCAGCCGATGCGCCAGCCGGTCATGTTGTAGGTCTTGGACAGAGAATGGAACTCGAGACCGACCTCCGTCGCACCCTCGATCTCGAACAGGCTGAGCGGCCGGTAGCCGTCGAAGGCGATCTCCGAATAAGGAGCGTCGTGACACAGCACGATGCCGTGCCGTCGGCAGAATTCCACCGCGCGCTCCAGAAACTCGCGCTCGGCCACGGCCGCCGTGGGGTTGTTCGGGTAGTTGAGCCACATGAGCCGCGCGCGCTCGGCGACCGCGGGCGGGATGGCATCGAGGTCGGGGAGCCAGTGGTTCTCCAGCGTCAGCGGCATGATGTACGGCTCTGCGCCCGCCATCACCGCCCCGGTGACGTAGACCGTGTAGCCAGGATCGGGGGCGAGCACCACGTCGCCCGGATCGACCAACGCGAGGGGCACGTGACTGATTCCATCCTTCGAGCCGAGCGTAGGCAGGATCTCCGTCCCGGGGTCGAGGGCGACGTTGAACCGCTCGCGATACCAGTTCGCGATGGCCTCACGCAGCTCCGCGAGCCCGAAGTACGACGGATACCGGTGGTTGGACGGATCGGCCGCGGCCTCCTGCAAGACGCTGACGATGCGCTTGGGTGTCGGCAGATCCGGATCGCCGATGCCGAGCGAGATCACGTCCACACCGGCGCGCTTCTTCGCCTGCACCTTGCGGTCGATCTCCGCGAAGAGATACGGCGGGATCAGGCTCAAGCGCTGAGCGCCGGCGCTGGTCGTCTCCTTCATTCCGACTCCTTCACGTAATTGAGGATAACTGGCATCGGATCGGGCTCGATTGGAAACCAGCGCACCCGATCATCTCGCCGCCACCATCGCAGCTGCCGGCGCGCGTAGCGGCGATTGGATCTCGCCATCGCTATCGGGAGGTCCTCCAACGTCAGCTCACCCCTTATATGCGCAAGCGCATCCGCATAGCCGATGCCAGTCAACACCGGCGCCGTCGGCGGCACGCCTGCGTCGAGCGCGGCCTGCGTCTCCGCCACGAGGCCGCGCCGCACCTGCTCTTTGCTGCGTTCTTCCAGGCGGCGATCGATGACGTCGAGGTCGGCCACCAGCCCGATTCGTACCGCCTGCCATGGCGGCGCCGTACGCCGGCGTAGTCGACGCAGAGGCGGTCCCGCCGCCTCCAGCACCTCGATGGCTCGGATCATGCGCACCGGATTGCGCAAGTCGACGCCGGGGTCGGGGTCCAAGGCCAGCAGGCGTTCGGCCAGGCTCGCGGCATCGAGTCGTGCAAGCGCATCGCGAAGCTCGCGATTCGGCGGCACGCCGGTGAGGCTGAACCCATCGCACAGGGCGTCGACGTACAGCATCGTTCCCCCTTCGACGATGGGGAGGCGACTCCGGGCGGCGATGTCGTCGATGGCGTCGCGAGCGCCCTGGACGTATTCCGCCGCGTTGAAAGTGGCGGCTGGATCGACGAAATCGATCATGTGGTAGCGCACGCGTCGGCGCTGGTCGTCGCTCGGTTTGTTGGTGGCGATGTTGAGGCGCTGGTACACCTGCCGCGAGTCGGCGACGACGATCTCGCCATCCGTCTCGAGCGCGAGGTTGAATGCCAGCGCGGACTTGCCGATGCCGGTGGGGCCGACGATGACGGGAACGCGGGTTATTGTCGCCTCATCCGTAGTCGAGAATAGCCATCGCCTCGTGAATCATCGAACATCCAGCTCGGCACGCCCGCCTCTGTGGCTCGTCGCGTCGGTGGTCGCCGCTTTTTGGAGCGCGGCCTACGACATCCAGCAGTGGGTGACCGAGTTCGTTCGCAGCGCGGTTCACGTGGATTTCGCCACCTTCTACATCGCGGCTGAGGCCGGCATGCGGTACGGGTGGTCGAGCATGTACGACCGGGCGACGCTGCAAGCGCTCGCCACCACACATGGGCTTCCTCATGACTACATCAGCTCCGCGCAGGTGTTCGCCAATCCGCCCGCCTTCGCGTGGCTGCTGGTCCCGTTGACGGTCCTCACCATCCCCGCCGCGTACCTGGTATGGACGATCGTTTCCCTGGGCGCGCTGGTGTGGGCGTGGTACGTGGCCGCGCCCTACGCCGGTTTGGGCAAGTTGACCTTGCTGCTCGTCGCGCTGGCCATCTGGCCGGTGCTGAACGCGTTCTTCTACGGCCAGCCGTCGATGTTGATTCTCGGCCTCGTGGCCACGGCATGGTGGTTCGGCGCGAGGAACAAGCCGAATCCGATAGCGGCGGGCGTGGCGCTGGCATTGGCTTTTGCCCTCAAGCCGCAGGCGGTGTTCCTGGTTCCGATCGCGGTTCTGGTCTCTGGCCGATATCGGTTGTTCGCGAGCTGGGCCGTGAGCGGTGGCGTGATCGCACTCGTCAGCGTTGCCGCGCTTGGATCAACGGGCCTTACGAACTGGTGGCATGCGCTCAACTACCTGCAATCAAACAGCACCCACTCGCACGTAACCATCGCCTATGTCTTCGGCCAGGGCCCCGTGGCATATGCCCTCGAGGGCCTGCAGGGTGTGGCCGCGCTCGTGATCGCCTGGCGTCGGCGCACCCACCTCGAGGTGGTGTTTGCGGCTGGTCTCGTAGGGTCGTTGGCGGCGTCCTTTCATCTGCACCAACCCGACTACTCCAGCCTCGTTCTTGGGGCCTGGCTCGTCCTCCGCGCATCCCCGCCGCTCTGGCATCGCCTGTGGTTCCTGGCCGCGCTGCCCGCGATGCAGCTCCTGACACTCGGCCAGCCGGTGCCTCAACTGATCTGGGACGCCGCCTGGCTGGTGATCCTCGGAGTCAGTAGTTACGGCGGAAGTGTCGAGTCAACTCCTGCCACTCGACGACCAAGCGCGTCGGCCGCCCGTGCGGGCACGTGACCGATTCTTCGGCGCTCTCGAGATCGGACAGCAGTCTGCGCTGCTCAACCGGATCGAGGACGTCTCCGAACCGAACCGCCGAGTGACACGCGAGCGCCGCCGCCGCCTTGTGCATGGCTTGATCGCCGCGCGATTCGCTCAAAGCCGCCAGCGTCTCCTGCACCGCCGCCGTCGCGCGCCCCACCGGCATCTCGACCGGGACAGACGTGATGCGCAAGCTGCGCGGCCCGAACTCTTCGTACTCGAGCCCAAGCGTCGCCAGGTCGGCCCTGTGGTCGGCCGCGGCAGCGATCAACGCCGGGTCGACGTCCACAGCTTGCGGCATGAGCAACGGCTGGCTGGCGCCCAGTCCGGTGCGCAACCTCTCCAGGAGCCGGTTGTACAGCACGCGCTCGTGGGCGGCGTGCTGGTCGACCAGAACCAGCCCCTGCGGCCCTTCGGCGACGAGATAGCCTGGCCCAACCTGTCCGATCGGCCTCAGCATGCCGGCCGCCGAAGGCGCAGGCGAACCCTCTTCTAGCGGCAGCACCGCGGCACCGTGGACCACGAGCTGGCTTTGGTGGCCGGGCGACGCTGCGACGCTTGCCACCGGCTGCTGCGCCCGGTAATGGACCGGCTCGCTGGCGCCGAGCGCGGTTCGAACCGCTCGCTGCAGCGCCGCGAAAACCGCGCCTTCATCGCGGAACCGGACCTCTCGCTTGGCGGGGTGCACGTTCACGTCGACGAGAGCCGCGTCGATGCCGATGTCGATAGCAGCCACGGGATGCCGCCCACGCTCGAGTCGGCCCTGATAGCAGTCCTCCAACGCATAGGCGAGGGGACGAGAGGTGATCGGTCGGCCGTTGACGGCCAGCACGATCCCATCGCGAGTGCCACGGCTGAGGCGGGGCTGGGACACCATCCCGGTCACCAGTGGCAGACCGACGATTTCGAGCATCTCGGCCGCCACCGGCGCTCCATGAATGGATGCGAATGCGCGGCGGCGGTCTCCATCTCCGGCGCTGCTGATCGCCGAGCGGCCGTCGATGGTGAGCTGGAAGCGCACGTGCGGATGAAGCAGCGCGAAGGCGGTGACGACGTCCTTGATGGCTGCGTTCTCGGTCGCGTCGGATTTCAAGAATTTCAAACGCGCGGGAACGTTCGCGAAAAGATCGCGGACCTCGACGGTCACACCGGGCAGGAACGGCCCAGCGCCTTGCTCGATCACCTCGCCCGCGCGAATGTGGATGCGAGCGCCGGCGCTGCTCGACTCGACGTCCGCAACCGACGCAATGCTGGCGAGGGCTTCGCCGCGGAACCCGAGGCTTGTGATGGCATCGAGGTCGGAAAGCGCGGCGACCTTGCTGGTCGCGTGGCGGACGAAGGCTAGCGGCAGCTCGTCGGCTGGAATCCCGGCACCGTCATCGCCGACGCGAATCGAGGTCCTCCCCGCTCCCCGCACGTCGATGCTGATTCGGCGGGCGTCGGCGTCGAGAGCGTTTTCGACCAGCTCTTTGACCACAGAGGCCGGCCGTTCGATCACCTCGCCGGCGGCGATTGCGTCGGCGACCTCGGGGGCAAGGAGGTTGATCGCCGTCATCGATCGAGTTTTGAGCGCAGCTCGTAGAGCTTCTGCAGCGCCTCGAGCGGGCTGAGCGTGTCGGGCTCGATCTCTTCCAGCTCCTTGCGCAGAGGGTCCGGCGCCATCTCCATCGGCAGCCCCAGCTGCTGTTCCGGCGGTTCCAGCGGGCGCTGGCGCTCCAGCTCCGCCAGCACCTGGCGTGAGCGCGCGATCACGCCGGATGGAAGGCCGGCAAGGGCCGCCACGTGAATGCCATAGGAGCGGTCGGCGCCGCCCGGCACGACCCGGTGAAGGAACCGCACGGTCTCGCCTTCCTCGAGCACTTCCACGCGCTGGTTGCGCACGCGAGGCAGCCGTTCCGCCAGGGCGGTCAGCTCGTGGTAATGCGTCGCGAACAACGTACGGCAGCCGAGGCGCGGTGAGTCGTGCAGGTACTCGACGACAGCTTGCGCGATCGAAACCCCGTCGTACGTCGACGTCCCCCTCCCCACCTCGTCGAGGACGACGAGCGACGAGCGTGTGGCGTGATTCAGGATGTTGGCCGTCTCCGTCATCTCGACCATGAAAGTCGACATCCCCGCGGCGATGTCGTCATGCGCTCCGACACGAGTGAAGATTCGGTCGACAAGGCCGACAACGGCTTGCTCCGCGGGCACGAAGCTTCCGCACTGCGCCAGCAGAACGATGACCGCGGCCTGACGCAGAAACGTCGACTTACCCGCCATATTCGGGCCGGTGAGGATGATGATCTGCTCGTCGGCCGGGTCGAGCTCGAGGTCGTTGGCGACGAATGCCCCGTCCGGGAGATGGCGTTCCACGAGCGGATGGCGACCGGCCTTGATGGACAGAGCGAGGCCGACGTTGACGCTCGGACGGCGCCAGCGCTCGCGGACCGCCGCGACAGCCAGGCTTCTGAGGGCGTCGATGCTCCCGATTGCGTGTCCGGTGGCGCGCAGCGAGGGCGCGGACTCGGCGACCTTACCGCACAGGTCGCGGAGGATCTCGACCTCGCGCGCCGTGATGCGCTCCTGCGCGCTGAGAACGATGGCTTCCTTCTCCTTCAGCTCTGGAGTCAAATAGCGCTCCGCCCCGGTCAGCGTCTGCTTGCGCACGTAGTCGTCCGGGATGGACACCGCGTTGGCATTGCTCACCTCGAGGTAGTACCCGAACACCTTGTTGAAGCCCACCTTCAGCGAGCGAATGCCACTCCGCTTGCGCTCCGATGCTTCCAGGTTCGCGATCCACTCGCGCGCGCTCTGTGATGCGTCGGTGATGCCGTCGAGCTCAGCGTCGTAGCCGCGCTTGATCGCGCCGCCATCGCGAGCGTGCGTCGGCGGATCCTCGACAAGCGCACGGAGTAGCTCCGAGGCGAGCTCCGGCGCAGCAGTCATCTGTGCACCCAGTTCCCTGATCGCAAGCGCCTCGCAGGCGCCGGCCGCGTCACGGACCGCGGGGATGGCCTCCAGGGAATGGCGGAGGGCGACCAGCTCGCGCGCGCCTGACCGACCCTGGGCGGCGCGAGAGACGAGTCGCTCGAGGTCACCCACATCGTTGAGCGCGGTCGCCAGCCGCTCCTGCAGCGTCGCGGCGCTGAAGAGCTCGTCGACCGCGCTGAGCCGAAGCTCGATCGACTCTGCGTCGCGCATCGGAGCGCCCAGCCATGCGCGCAGACGCCGGGCGCCGATCGGCGTGCGCGTGTGGTCGAGCAACTTGACCAGCTCGGGCAGCTCCAGGTTCCGCACCGTGGCGGTGTCGAGCGGCATGGTCGCGTCGGGCGAATACGTGCGGACGCTCAGCAGGCCGGGACCGAGGCGAGTCTGGATCTGTTTGAGATAGTCGAGCACCACCCCGGCGGCGCCGACCGCCAGCGGAGCGTCGCCCGCACCCACCGCGGCGGCGTACGCGATGCCCAGCAGATCGCGCAGCCGCTGCTGTCCGCGGACCGGGTCGAACCTGTACGCCTCGATCGCCGGTGGCTCCAGCAGCTCGGCGGGCGCGAGTCGCTCGAGCTCCGCGCTCAGCCGCTCCGCCGGCAGCTGACACAGAAGAAGCTCGCCGGTGGATACGTCACAGGCGGCAAGCCCAGCCTCAGCGCCATGAGTCCATGCGGCCACAAGGTAGTTGGGACGAGCCGGGTCGAGGTACGAGTCCTCGACCACGGTTCCTGGTGTGAGCACGCGGGTGACGTCGCGTTTGACGACAGGTCCTTTCCCGGGCGCTTCCATCTGGTCGCAGATGACCACCTTGTGGCCCGCGCGCAAGAGCTTGCCGACGTACGACTGCCACGCGTGGTACGGGACGCCGCACATCGGCGCCCGGCCGGACTTTCCCAGCGGCCGCGATGTGAGCGTGATCCCCATCACGGGCGCGGCGATGATGGCGTCGTCGAAGAACACCTCGTAGAAGTCGCCGAGCCGGAAAAGGAGGATTCCTTCTGGGTGCTGCTCCTTTGCCTCCCGGTACTGCCGCATGACCGGGGTCAGAGCAGGGGGCCCTTCTTTCACGCCGCGGGCAATCCTGTCAGCTGGCCGGCAGAAGCCGACACGACGCGAAGATCGATGACATCGCCCGGCTTGACGCCCGAGCCCCGCAGCACGACCGCCCTCTTGCCCTGGCGGATGCGCCCGTAAGGGCGGCCCAGCTCGTCGGTGCCTTCGATCAGCACCTCGACGTCGCGGCCGACCCATCGGGCGGTTTTGCGCACCGCGATCTCACGCTGCAGGGCGAGCAGATCGTTCAAGCGTCTCAGCTTCTCTACGTTGGGAACGTCATCGCTCATCTTCGTCGCCGCATATGTGCCCGGACGCGGGGAGTACATGGCGAGGTGCACGACGTCGAACTGGATGTCCTCGAGCAAGCTGCGCGTGTTCAGAAACGCCGCTTCAGACTCCCCCGGGAAACCCACGATCACATCGGTCGCGAGGCCGATGTCGGGCATCAGGGCGCGAGCCCGCTCGACGATGGCACGATAGTGCCTTGTCTGGTACCCGCGAGCCATCCGCTTGAGGACGCCATCGTCGCCAGACTGCACCGGCAGCTGCAGCTCTCTGCACAAGACGCCGCTGGCCGCCATCGCCTGCAGCAGGTCGGGCTCGAGGTCCTGAGGGTGTGAGGTCATGAAGCGCAACCGCTTCAGTCCGGGGATCATCTCGACCTCGCGGACCAGGGCGGCGAGGCCGCCCCGACCATCGGGGTCGTGATAGTCGTCGACGTTCTGGCCGAGCAGCACGATCTCTTTGGCGCCGGCTTCCACAGCGACGCTGCACTCACGAAGCACCTCCGCCAAGGGGACGTGGCGCTCGCGCCCGCGCACGCGCGGGACGATGCAGAACGTGCAGTTGTGGTCGCAGCCCTGAATGACGCGCACGTAATGGCTGACTCCGGTGCGACCGGCAGCAGGGAGTGCTTCGCCCTCCGAGTAGTCGTATCTCGCCTCCAGACTGGCCAGGAAATCGTCGTATTCGCCGATCGGGACGACCGCGTCAAGCTGCGGAAAGCGCCGCCGGAGCTCGTCCCCTTCCTTGGCCACGATGCAGCCGGTGACCGCGATCGTCCGCTCCGGCGTCTTCCACTCTTTCAGCTCGTGGAGCTTCGAATAGACCCGATCCTCTGATGCCTGGCGGACGACGCAGGTGTTGAGGATGGCCACGTCCGCGCGGTCGAGCGAGTCTTCCTGGTAACCGGCTGCCAGGAGTTTGCGCGCCAGACTCTCCGAGTCAGCGGCGTTCATCTGGCACCCGATCGTCCAGATGTGGAACGACCGTCCCGTCAGCGGCTCTCCACGAGCAGTCGGATCCCGGTGCGTTCTTCGCCGTCGATCGAGATGTCGATGAAGGCCGGTATGCAGACCAGGTCAAGACCCCCTGGCGCCACGTACCCCCGCGAGATGGCGATCGCCTTCACTGCCTGGTTGATCGCACCTGCGCCGATTGCCTGCACCTCGACCCGTCCTTTGCTTCGAATCACTCCGGCTATGGCTCCGGCCACCGCAACCGGTTTGGAAGTGGCTGAGACCTTCAGCACCTCCACTGGAGCGCGCCCCTCCCCTGTCATTGCTGGAACCCCTTCAAATGTGTTCTCGGTCGACTCGCTGGATCGATGTAGCCCGTCCGGTGGAAGGACTAATGGTAACCAGAACTGAATTGAAAGTCACGGGTCCGGACGCCACAACGAAGCGGTTCGGAACCCCGCTCAGGAACCGCTGAAGGACCACGTCCTTGTCCATCCCGATGCAGCCGTCCCGCGGCCCGACCATGCCCACGTCCGTGACGTAGGCCGTGCCGCCCGGGAGCACCCGGGCGTCTGCGGTCGGAATGTGGGTGTGGGTGCCGACCACGGCGCTCGCCCGGCCGTCCAGGTACCAACCCATCGCCGTCTTCTCAGAGGTCGCCTCGGCGTGCATGTCGCAGAAAACGATCTTGATTTGGGGGTGGTCGGCCAGAATAGCGTCGGCGGCGCGGAACGGGTCGTCGAGGGTCTCGATGGTGAAGATGCGGCCGATCAGGTTCATGACCAGGACCTCACGGTCGCCGGCACGGAAGACGCATGAGCCTTTCCCCGGCGCCTGGGGCGGATAGTTGGCCGGCCGGATCACGTTTTCGAGCGCCGGCAGCTCGCCGACGAACTCCTTCTGCGCGAAGACATGGTTGCCGGTCGTGATGACGTCGGCTCCCGCCCCCTTCAGCTCTCCGACCAGCTTGGCGGTGAGCCCGAAGCCGCCGGCGGCATTCTCTCCATTAAGGATGGTGACGTCGGGTTCGAGCTCACGTTTCAGCCCGGGCAGCAGCGCTTTGACGGCTTCGCGACCGGGCTGGCCGACGACATCAGCCACGAAGAGAATGCGAAAGTCGTCAGCCATGTTTGAAAGGCTAACTTGAAACGAAAAAGGGGAGCCCGAGTTGGGCTCCCCTTAGCTCTTTACTTTGCGTATTCGACGGCCCGCGTCTCGCGGACCACCGTGACCCGGATCTGACCGGGGAAGCTGAGCTCGGTTTCGATGCGTTTGGCGATATCCCGGGCCATCAGCTGAGCGGCCGTGTCGTCGATCTGCTCCGGCTTGACCAGGATTCGGACCTCGCGCCCGGCCTGGATCGCGTATGACTGCTGGACGCCCTGAAACGAGTTGGCGATCTCTTCCAGTTTCTCGAGCCTTTTGACGTACGCCTCGAGTGACTCACGTCGCGCGCCCGGGCGCGCGGCCGAGATGGCGTCCGCCGCGATGAGCAGGACCGCCTCGATGGAGTGCGGCTCCTCGTCGTAGTGATGAGCGCGCACCGCGTGCACGACCGGGGCGGGCACCCCGTGTCGCTGCAGCAGATCTGCCCCGATCACGGCGTGTGAGCCCTCGACCTCGTGGTCGATGGCCTTGCCGATGTCGTGCAGCAGGCCCGACATCTTGGAGATGCGAACATCGGCGCCGATCTCGGACGCCATCATGGCGGCGAGGTAGGCGACCTCTTTGGAGTGGTTCAGCACCTGCTGGCCGTAGCTGGTACGGAAACGCAGGATGCCGAGGTGACGGACGACCTCAGGGTGAAGGCCCTGCAGCCCGACCTCCAACACCGCCGCCTCGCCCTCCTCCTTGACCCTTTGCAGGACCTCCAGGCGGGACTTGGCGACGATCTCTTCGATCCGAGCCGGATGAATCCGGCCGTCCACGATCAGCTTGTTGAGGGCGACGCGAGCGACTTCGCGGCGCACAGGGTCGAACCCGCTGATGATCACGGCTTCCGGGGTGTCGTCGACGATCAGGTCGATCCCGGTCGCCTGTTGTAGGGCCCTGATGTTGCGGCCCTCTTTGCCGATGATTCGGCCTTTGAGCTCGTCCGTCGGCAGCGGCAGCACCGAGACAGAGACCTCAGCGGTCTGGTCGGCGGCGATGCGCTGAATCGACTCGGTGACGATCTCCCGGGCACGGCGCTCGCTCTCATCGCGAGCCGCCAGCTCCGACTCCCGCACCTTGCGGGCGACCTCGTTTCTCAGCTCCTGCTCGACCTGCCCCATCAGGACGCCCTGAGCCTCCTGGCGCGTCATGTTCGCGACACGCTGGAGCTCGCGCTCCTGCTGGCGGTAGGTGTCCTCGAGCTGGGCTTTGATGTCGTCCAGCCCCTTCTCCTTGGCGCCGAGCTCGCGCTCCCGCCGGTTGAGGTCCTCGCCCTTGCGGTCGAGGTTCTCTTCCTTCTGAAGAAGGCGCTTTTCGATTTGCTGTGACTGCACCCGGTACTCCCGGGCCTCCTGTTCGGCGGCGGTGCGGACTTTCACCGCTTCCTCTTTGGCTTCGAGCAGCTTCTCCTTGGCCTGGGTTTCGGCCTCGGAGAGCGTCACCTGGGCCTTGGCCTCGATGGCGCTCGCTCCATTGCCTTGCCGGTTCCTGAGCAGCAGGTATGCCACCCCAAACCCGGCGAGGAGTGCCACCACCAGTATCGGTACGAAGACGTAGGTAGACAGGACAGGCATGTGACATGCACCTCATTTATTCGATTGTCAAAGTGCGCCATCGCAGGCTAAGAACAAGCCCGCGTCGGTTTGGCTCTATGACTGCGGGCGCGAAAATCGCGCCGCTCGTGAGGAAATTCTAGGCTTCGGAGGCCTCGGGGCGCCTTGCCAGGGCGGCACCGCAGGCCGCCCGCGCGATCGACACCGAGAAGCCTCGCCGGACCAGCTTGGTGCCGATCTCGTCGAGGACCTCGCGGTAGGTTGCCGCGGGCTTCCTGGCGTACAGGCGTTCCGCGATGTGGGTCGCGGCGGCCAGCTGCTCGACCTCGCCGAACTCGGCTACGGCCGTGTCCACCTGGGCCCGATCGACGCCTCGTGAGGCAAGCTCCGCCGACAGCGCTCGGGGGCCGCGCATCGAGCCTCGGCGCCGCACGAAGGAGCGTGCGAAGGCCTGGTCGTCCAGATACCCAAGGTCCTCGAGCCGCTTCAGGGCCGTCCGGATGTCCGCGCCCTCATAGCCGCGCCGTGTCAGCTTGAGCAGCATCTCCACACGCGAATGGGCGCGGCGCCCGAGCAGCCTCAGGCCGGCGTCCAGCGCACTGACAGTGGGCGGCGAAGATCTCGGGCGGCGGCTAGAAGTCCTCGGGGCCAACGGAGCTGTCCAGAGGAGCTGTGCGCCCTGCGGCCGCTGCCGCCCGCTGCACCGACTGCGCGGTCCCGCCCGCGGCCTTGGCGCGAACAGCCGTCTCGATCTCGGAAGCAAGCGTCGGGTTCTCCCGTAGATAGTTGCGCACGTTCTCGCGACCCTGACCGAGGCGCTGGTCGCCGTACGACATCCACGTGCCGCTCTTCTCCAGGATCCCGTACTCGAGCGCGGCGTCGATGAGCGAACCCTCGCGCGAGATGCCTTCGTTGAAGAGGATGTCGAACTCGGCGGAGCGGAAGGGTGGCGCGACCTTGTTCTTCACGACCTTGACCTTCACTCGCGCGCCCACCGAATCGAGACCAGACTTGATGACCTCGACCTTGCGGATGTCGAGCCGCACCGACGAGTAGAACTTGAGGGCGCGACCGCCGGGCTGGGTCTCCGGATTCCCGAACATGATTCCGACCTTTTCGCGCAGCTGGTTCAAGAAGATGACCGAGCAGTTCGACTTCGAGATCGCAGCGGTCAGCTTGCGCAGCGCCTGCGACATCAGCCGGGCCTGCAGGCCGACGTGGGCATCCCCCATCTCGCCTTCGATCTCCAACCTCGGCACGAGCGCCGCCACGGAGTCGATAACGATGACGTCGAGAGCTCCCGAACGGACCAGGACCTCGACGATCTCGAGCGCCTGCTCGCCGGTGTCGGGCTGGCTGATCAGGAGGTCATCGATCTTGACGCCAATCCTCGACGCATAAAGAGGATCGAGGGCGTGCTCCGCGTCCACGAAGGCTGCCACCCCACCCTGCTTCTGGGCCTCGGCGATGACGTGCAGCGCGAGCGTTGTCTTGCCCGCCGACTCGGGACCGTACAGCTCGGTGACCCGGCCGCGCGGAATCCCGCCCACGCCGAGCGCGAGGTCGAGCAGCAGCGCGCCGGTGGGGATCACGAGGATCTCTCCACGCTGCGCGGCCTGTTCACCCAACTTCATGATCGAGCCTTTGCCATAGCTCTTGACGATGTGGGAGATCGCCGAGTCGAGGGACTTCTCTTTTTCCTTTTCCAATGCTTTGAATGCCTCCTAGATCGTTGCGGCGAGTGTTCTACGTCGTGGGTTTGAAATCAACGTCGTCTTAACAGGCCGTCGCGATATTATCGAACATGCGTTCGCAATCGTCAAGCCGGCTTGCTCTTTTGCCGGCCGGCGACGGCGTGGACCTCTTCGATGAGCATGCGCAGCGCCTCCGCCGTGGCCTGCCGGCGATTCGACCAGCGGTCGCCCGTGAAGTTGAACTTCTCGCATCGCCGGCCCGCCTCTGAGGCGATCGCGATGTACGTGAGCCCGACGGGTTTGCTGGAGCCATCGCTGTCCGGACCCGCGATGCACGTGGTCGAGACGGCGAGCGCCGACCCAAACTTGGCCCTGGCCCCCTCCGCCATCGCCAGCGCGACCTCGCGGCTCACCGCCCCGTGACGCGTCAGCAGCGCTGCCGGGACATTGAGCTCGTCGCGCTTCACCTCGTCCGCATACGCGATCACGCCACCTAGAAAGTACGCGGAGCTGCCTGGCCGGTCGGTGATCAGCGCGCCAAGCAGGCCGCCGGTGCACGACTCGGCCACGGACAACGTCAAACGCTCGCGAGCGAGCATGCTCCCGAGCTCGTCGGCCATCGGGTCCACCGGCGACGACGACCATGCTCGCCCACCGAGCCCGATCAAATGCCGGAACCGAACCAGGTAATCGATGCCGCTCCCGATCGTGAAGATGACGGCGACCGCGACCGCGAAGGCGGCGATCGGGACCAGGCCCGGGTATGGCCTTTGCAAGATCAGCAGCGTCACCGCCGCCATTTGCGTAACCGTCTTGGTCTTGCCCAGCGGAGCGGCCGAGATCACGCGGCCCTGGCTGGCGCCCACAGAGCGGAGGATCGTGATGATGAGCTCGCGCGAGAAGATCACAACCACGACCCATGCGGCGACGAGCCCTTCCTGGACGAGGACGATCAGCACGGATAGGACGAGCAGCTTGTCCGCCAGGGGATCGAGGAATTTGCCGAGGTCGGTGACCATGCCGCGACGGCGAGCGATCTGGCCGTCGAGCGTGTCGGTGAACGAGACGGCCACGAAGAGCGCGGCGGCAAGCTGATCGTGGCCGGGAAAGCTCACGAGCAGCAGCGCCATGAGGACAGGGATCGCCGCCAGCCGGCTGACCGTCAGAAGATTCGGGAGATTCACCGTGCCTACGGAGAAGTGTGCGGCGGCGATGGGGTCGGCGTCACAGGCGGACTGAAGACCGCGGGCGTCGACGGCGCGGTGATGATGGTCGTCCGCTGGTCGGCCTCGATCTGCAGCCACGCATAGAAGGTGAAGGCCCCGGCCAGCAGGAGCAGGCCCGCCACCGCCGCGGCCGGGCCGGTGAGGACGATCCGCGGCCGGGGAACCAGCATCCCCAGGCCCAGCGTCCTGCGCGGATCCTGAGGCGGCTGATGCAGCCTCACCACCAGTGACTCCTCATCCAGCCCCAGGTAGCGTGCGTAGGTACGCAGGTAGCCACGCGCGTAGACAGGCGCCGGGAGCAGCTCGGGCTCGTCCGCCTCCAGCGCGCTCAGATGCTCGAGACGGATGTGCGTCGCCGCGGCCGCTTGCTGAAGGGTGAGGCCGCGCTCGCCACGCTTGGCGGCGAGGAAGCCTCCGATCGTCACTCGAGGCCTATCCGTGCGAGCAGGTCGTCGACATCCGGCAGGTTCATCAACACCTCGCGCGATTTCGAACCCTGGTAGCCGCCGATGATTCGATGCTCGGCCAGCTGGTCGACGATGCGGCCCGCCCGCGAGTAGCCGACGTTGAACTTGCGCTGCACCAGGGACACCGAAGCCCCGCCCTCGGCGGCGACGGCGCGAGCAGCACGCGCGAACAGTGGGTCCAGCTTGCGCTCGGAGGTGTGGCCTCCCTCCCACTCCGTGCCCGCGCCCTCTTCGAGGATCTCCTCCATGTAACGCGGTCCACCCTGCGACCGCCAGAAATTGACGACCGACTCGACTTCGGGGTCGCTCACGAACGCACCCTGGATGCGCGTCGGCTTGCCCGCATCGACCGGTTGGTACAGCATGTCGCCACGTCCGAGAAGCTTCTCCGCGCCGCCGGTGTCGAGGATCACCCGGCTGTCGACCTGCGAGCCGACCGCGAACGCGATGCGCGACGGGATGTTGGCCTTGATGAGGCCGGTGATGATGTCCGTGGACGGCCGCTGCGTCGCGATCACCAGGTGGATGCCCACGGCGCGCGCAAGCTGCGCGATGCGGCAGATCAGCTCTTCGATCTCGCCGGCGGCGACCATCATGAGGTCGGCGAGCTCGTCGATGACGATGACGACGTAAGGCAGCTGGCGCGCCAGTTTCTGCGTCGCCTTGTCGTTGTAGGCGGCGATGTTGCGTACACCCTCGGCCGAGAACATCTTGTAACGACGGTCCATCTCCGCCACCGCCCAGCGCAGCGCCGCCGCGGCCTGGTGCGGCTCGACGAGAACAGGAAGCGCGAGGTGCGGCAGACCGTTGTAGTTCGTCAGCTCAACGCGCTTCGGGTCGATGAGCAGCAGCCGCATGTGGTCGGGGGTGACCTGGAACAGCAGGCTCGTGATCAATGCGTTGATACACACGCTCTTGCCTTGCCCGGTGGCGCCGGCGATGAGCAGGTGCGGCATGCGTGTCAGGTCGCCGACGATCGATTGGCCGGAGACGTCGTTACCGAGCGCGAGCGCGAGCGTATGCGTGCCTTCGCGAAATGCCGCCGTCTCCACGACCTCGCGGATGGTGACCAGGCTGGCCGACTTATTGGGCAC